>CAMYXV010000076.1 GCA_947303055.1 uncultured Bacteroidales bacterium | reverse complement strand
TATCCGCTCGCGCCCATTATATGAATGGTGTGGGATATTATGAACACGACAGCGTTGTGGCGGCTTGCGGGGAGTATCTGAAGGCGTTGGAGATGGTGGAGACGCATTTCCCGGGGATTGAGACGCGCCATGGCACGTCTCTACAGCCCAACCACCTGCCTAGGTTTATGGCGTTGACATACGGGCGGCTTGGTGATTTGTTTTCCGGCCAATTTATGCAGGAACCTGCCATCGTCTGCTACAAGAACTCTTTAGTTTTCAGCAAAATTGAAGCTACATCGGCCAACGGCATTGCCAATTTGATGAGTCATCTTGGAAAGCAATATGACATGTTAAAGCAATTCGATAGTGCCGAATACTATTACAATGAGGGTTTGCGGCAGTTGGTTGATACAAACAATTTGACTTTCAGAAATTTGGTGTCAGCAAAAGCTCTGCTTAATTATAACAAGGGAAATAGAGTTGAGCCTGCGGTAAGCGACCTAAAACGCATGGCTGCAAAAGCGCCTGATGAAGATGAAAGACTGACACGATTCTTTACCATTGGTTCCATTTATTTTGAAATCAGACAATTTGACTCGGCAATGGTTTATTTGACCCGAGTGTTTGAAAACAAGGACGATGTTGTTTTGAAAAGAGATGCTGCCAGGTGTTTGCGCAACATTTACCAAAGCCGAGGTGATACACTGAAAGCTACTCAATATGCTATGTTTCAAGCGAAAAATGCTGTTTCGGAAGGGGAAAGTAACGCACAAGTCTCGCAACTCAACGAGATGTTTCAGCAGCATTTGCAATGGGAGCAAGAGCGAGCCGAGGCCGAAAGGCAGCAGGCGGCGCGGCTGCGGAGGAACAGGATGATCGTCGTGGTGTGCGTTCTGGTTGTGGTGGCGGCGCTGTTGGCTTGGCTGCTGATTAGGCGTAAGATGAAGCAGCAGCGCGACGAGGCAAGCCAACAGATGGAAGCCGTGCAAGAGGCGCACCGCTTGGAGAAAGCCTCAATGTCGGGGAGGCTGAAACGGAGCAACCAGGAACTGCGCGAGCTGAAGGACCAGATGCGGCAACAGGCGGGCAACGGTGTGCCAAAACAGGAGGCGCAAGCGGTGTCGTTCAACGAAGAGCCTATCTGCCGCCTCATCATGGAGCGGGTGAACGAAGGACAGTTCAAGGCGCAGATGGACTGCAAGCTATACCAGGACTATGCCTTGGGCAAGGAGCAGGTGATGGCGTTGCGCGAGGCTGCCGACCGCCACTTCAACCAGTTCACCGTCCGTTTGGCCAAGACCTATCCCAACCTTACCAAGGGCGACCTCGACTATTGCTGCCTCTATCTGCTGGGGCTTTCGGATGCTGACGTTTCCGCCCTGATGCAGCGCGCCTACAACACCGTGAGCGAGCGCAGCCGCAAACTGAAAAGCATTTTCGGCAGCGATGAACCGCTTTCCGTGACGCTTCGAGGCTTTGCGAGCGAATCCGCATCTAATTGATTATCGGTACGATAGCCAAAAACCCGCACAAATCCGCACATTGTTTTTTGAGGTTTTGGAAATAATGTGTATTTTTGCACAAATGAAAAACGATGAAGTGCTTTCAAGACCTATATGAGGCAATTGCTAATGACGGCTTCACACAGTCAACACTTCATATCATCGATGAACTTGTAAACCAGATAGAAAATGGATCCACAGACCTTCCTCGATTTAATCTTCGAGAGCATTCAGGAGTCTGCAAGGCAGGCTCGGCTCTCATCGGGGCGACCCTCGTCGCAAGCCACGCTGAAAGAAGCCTTACAGCAAGTGGCCATGCTGGAAGCGGCCAAGCAAGCCCAAGCAGTTGGGAAATAGTCTGAACCATGTCTCTTTAGAGGATATGCACCCCGCCAATGTGTTTATCGATGAAGTGACCTCGCTTCCCATCTGCATCGACTGTATCGTCAAATTTGTGAAGAAATGAATTTGACGGCACTTTGAGGAATTTGCATCTAATTGATTATAGGTACGATAGCCAAAAACCCGCACAAATCCGCACATTGTTTTTCTTGACAGGTGTGGGGGTATTGGTGTAGTTTTGCCGAAAATTCAAAACCTAACAAATATGAAAAAAACATTAGTATTCGCATTGGCACTGGCGGCAGTTTGCATTATGCCGTCGTGCGAGAAAAACCCTCAACCAGGTGAAGAACCTACCACTAACCAAATCACCTTCGGCAATTATGAAGGTATGGATGTGGTAAACTATGATACCATACTCCATATGGTAGGAACCTTGTCGATGGATTTAGACCAAGACGGAATCGACGACCTAAAAGTGGAATCCCGTTTTGAACCCAGTTATGAAGGTCAAACATTTGACAGCCAAATTCTCAAGTTGTACTGCTTAAACGAGAACATTGCTCTTTTTGGAGAGACCGTTGAAAACGAGAGCTATATCCATCGGGACACCTTCATTACAGAAGAAGAAGGATTTACTTTTGTCAGTCATCTACTTAACTATTCCACTTGTGAAAAAGAAGAAGAGGATGATGAAGTTCTCACGACTGATGCTTTTGTGGCAACTGCCAATGTAGAAGGCGGCGCATTAAGCACGACTGAGGACTTCTTGTCAGAACAAGTCGTTCTTTTTCGTGAAAACATTGACATTGCCTTGGAGCCTGTCACAAGCAATGATACAATCTATTATTCAACCCAGACCTATGACTTCAGTTGCGACAATTATGAGACAAACACCATGACATACATTGGGTTTAAGCTCACTCATGACGGCAAGTCACGCTTGGGTTGGCTGAAAATCTACTTATCCTCTACTTTTGGGAATGTTGTCCATGCTGAAATCCACGAGACTGCCATTCAACGATAAATGGAATGCTTCAACCAATCAAATGAACAAACCATTAAAATCATAATACAATGAAGAAATCCATCCTTTTTGCAGCCTTGATGTGCTGCCTCGTGTCGGCCACGGCACAACAAACCAAGAACACAAAAAGAGTCAATAACACATTAGGCGTTTGCATGATGGGCAAGACAATGCAGTGTAACGGCATCAGCATGTCATACCTGGCTTCGGAGCAAGGTAAGATGGCACTTGCCTACGGCCTGGAATACGACCGCGAGTACATGTTAGGCAAGACGCCTCTGGGAATTGTGACAGGCATCCGCATGGAGTATAGCCGCCCCTACGCCAAATTCGAGGAAGAGGGACAAACTCTCGAGGTGAAAGCCCACGACCTTACTGGGGTGATTCCCGTCATGCTGCAATACCACGACAAGTTGGGCGACCACACCGAGCTTCAGCTCTTTACGGGTCCAAGTCTGGATTTGGTGATTTTCCGCAAAACGGATGCCTCGGGAGTCATATCGGGAAGCGGTAGCTATATCTTTGGGAGTCCGCTTGAAAACAGCGGGAAACCCACATGGCATTGGATAGGCCTGTCATGGAATTTCGGTATCGGAATCCAATACAACGACATTTGCTTCAAGATCTCGTCAGGTTATGGCTTGCTGAACCATTTCGACAAGGATTATACGGCGCAGTATATGGGATATCCTTTGCGCATCAACAGGCCTATTGTGGGGACGGTGATGTTTAGGCTGTAGTACTCAAGTACGACTAAAAGGGCTAAAGTTTGATTGTTAATAACTTATGAGAATTAGAAGGTTTTTCAGTTTGGTTTTTGTGGTGACCATCCTGCTGCTGGCGGGATGCCATCAAAGTGACCAAAAGGAGCCAACCCAAACCCTTATCCAAAGCGGTAAGGAACTTGCCGACAGCCTGAAAAAGGACTCGGTGGAGGCCTTCGATGAGCAAATGCGGCGGTGGCATGTGTTGCACGGCGGGATGAGCAAGTGGGAGAGCGATAAGTGAGTTTAGTGTTTAGTGTTTAGAGTTGTGGAAAGTTTAGAGTTTTTAGTTGGGAGTTGGTCCGTTTCGTTATGCGGGATAGCGTGTTGAGGTGCTTACGAGGTGGGAACATACAAGATTAATGAGAAAAACAAACTAATTATAAACAAATCAAAAGAAAGGAATTGTAAAAATGAAAAAATTGGCATTATCGCTGCTGTGCATCCTCTTTGTGTTGGGTGTAAGCGCACAGGAATCATCAAAGAAATGGGAATTGAAACTTGGCTATGAACAGCCCGTTTTTCTCAAAGCCGCTAAAACCGATTGTGAGACTTTCAGATCCTCGCCAAGAGGCGTGTCGGCCAGAGGGCTTTACGAAGTGTGGCAAAACCGCCTTTCGGTCGGCTTGGTTTTGGGCTACAATGAAGCCATTAGCGTTTGCGAGGATAACGCGCAGGTGGATTCTGACGGATACATCATCACCATTATGGACAATTTCAGTATCGTCAACGACATGTATAAAAGGTATTATGCGGATGCTGTAGTGCGGTTTAATGTGGTCAACCGTGGTGGTTTTCTCCTTGCATTGAGCGCCAGTGGCGGTTATCAGTTCACCAACCACAGAAAATCGGATTTTGCCATCAGCGGTCCAACGGGGCAGTACCAAATCCGAAGAACGATACTTACTGATGTCGGCTCAACGTATAATGTGATGGTCGGTGCCGAAACAGGATACGAAATCGTCCGAAATCTTTTGGTTACCGCGGAATATAAATATGACATTATACACGCTATGCACTTGCTGGGTCTTGGGGTGAATTACAAGCTATGAGGGATTTGACAAGAATAGGGAACTACTTGCCAAAAACGAGCAAATCCAAGTGCTGAAGAAGATGTTCGAATGATAATATGATTGATAACAAGGCTAGTGTAAAGATTCAGCATTTGATTGAGGAGGCGGAGCGGCTGCCGAAGGATGAGCAAATGCGGCGGTGGCATGTGTTGCATGGCGGGATGAGCAGGTGGTAGAGCGATAAGTGAGGTTGACGTATAGCCTACCCGCACGGAGGAGATGTTTAGGCGAACTGAATAAACCACCCATAACCAGAACCATCGGGAAAGATTGCTGACCATTGGAAATGCACCCAAATAATTATTTTGCCGTTTCAGACAATAATATACTAGGTATAGGGGTTAGATTGACAATTAACCAAACCAAGCATTCATGCGAAAAACAATTCCTTTTTTATTCCTTCTGCTGCTGTCGTTGTCGGCGATGGCGCAGAAGAAGCACTGCATCAGCGGCTATGTGATGGATGCCGCCAGCCGTGAGACCTTGATTGGAGC
The DNA here is from genome assembly GCA_947303055.1 of uncultured Bacteroidales bacterium. Lineage (GTDB taxonomy): Bacteria > Bacteroidota > Bacteroidia > Bacteroidales > F082 > Limimorpha. Next base: position 3,539 of record CAMYXV010000076.1, on the reverse strand, counting down.
GACTATCCTTGACCGAAACACGGGCCAAGGCTGCGCCACCAACAACTACGGCTATTATTCCCTGACCTTGAACGAAGGTCCCGTCGACCTGCAGTTTTCTTTTGTGGGTTATGATGCTGTGAACCAAGCTTTCAACTTGGTTGCCGACACCCTCATCACGGTGAAGATGAGCAGCAACATCCAGTTGCAGGAAGTCACGGTGGAGGCCAACCGCGCCACGGTGGGCGCCAACAACCCTCAGATGAGCGTCATCGAATTGCCCATCAAGCAAATCAAAAGTATTCCGACCCTGATGGGCGAGGCTGACGTGCTGAAAGCCATCCAGCTGTTGCCGGGCGTGCAGAACGGTTCGGAAGGCTCGGCTGGACTCTATGTGCGTGGCGGTGGTCCCGACGAGAACCTGCTCCTCATGGACGGCGTGCCGCTCTACAATGTTAATCACATGTTCGGTTTCTTCTCCGTCTTCAACCCCGACGCGCTGAAAAATGTCACCTTATACAAAGGTGGTTTCCCAGCGCGTTATGGCGGGCGCATCTCTTCAGTGGTGGATGTGCGCATGAAAGACGGCGACATGCAGAAATATCACGGCAACTTCAGTATCGGCCTGATTTCTTCAAAACTCAACCTGGAAGGCCCGATTGTGAAAGATAAATTGTCGTTCAACCTGTCGTTTCGCCGCACCTATTCCGATGCCCTCACCAACCTTTACGGCCTCATCGGAAAGTTGGCCGACCCGAGCATCGACAAGTTCTCGTTGGGCTATTATTTCTACGACCTCAACGCCAAGCTCAACTGGAAGATTTCGGACAAAGACCGACTCTATTTGAGTTGGTACAGCGGCGACGACAAGATCTACGCCAATGTGAAATGGGACTACACCTATGAGGACATGTACGCCGACCACGAGAAACTTGGCCTCAACTGGAAATGGGGCAACAAGGTGGGCGCGCTGCGTTGGAACCACATCATTTCGCCCAAACTCTTCATGGATGCTTCGGCGAGCTACACCCAATACCGCCACGACCTCGGTATGGACCAAAACTACACCTACGAGGAATTCAAGCCTACCGCCTACACCTCGACCGATGAGATGGCCATGAACTTCCATTCAGGCATCCATGACCTTACGGCACGCACCGATTTCCATTACGCGCCCAACCCGAGGCACGACATCCGCTTCGGCGGCGGCTACACCTATCATTTCTTCCGTCCCGAGGTGCAGTCGATGAAGATCAACTTCACAGAAGCGGAAGCCAACACGGACACCGTAGCCAACACGGGCGACGTGCATGCCCACGAAGCCATGCTCTATGTCGAGGACAACATCACGCTCAGCGAAGCCATCAAGATGAATGTCGGACTGCACTATTCCGCTTTTGCGGTGCAAGGCAACTTCTACCACTCGTTGCAGCCCCGCTTCAGCATGAGCGCCATGGTGGCGCCTCATTTCTCACTCAAGGCGGGTTACGCCTACATGACGCAATACATCCACCTGCTTTCGAACAGCAACATCACCATGCCCACCGACCTCTGGGTGCCTGTCACGGCACGTATCGCACCTGAAAAGGGACACCAGTTCTCGCTCGGCGGATTCTATGAATTGCCCAACCTGTTCGACATCTCGCTTGAAGGGTATTACAAGACGATGGACAATGTGTTGGAATACAAGGACGGCACCAGTTTCTTCGGCACCAGCCAGGGCTGGGAAGACAAGGTGAACATGGGCAAAGGCTGGGCCTACGGCGTGGAACTGCTTGTGCAACGCTCCTTTGGCAAGACCACGGGCTGGGTTGGCTACACCTGGGCGCGTTCCATGCGCAAATTCGACCGCGAAGGCATGGTGATCAACAACGGCAATCCTTTCCCCGCCAAATACGACCGTCGCCACGACTTCAGCATCACCGTGCAGCACAAGTTCAGCGACCGCTTCGATATCAGTGGCACTTGGGTCATCAGCAGCGGCAATTGCGGCACCTTGTCCACACAGACCTATCCGGGTATTCCTATCACCTATTATTCACAATATGGTGGCAGTGTTGTCGGGACGCCCATCATCGGCTATGTGGAACGCAACAACTTCAGGATGCCCGTGTATCACCGCCTCGACCTCGGCATGAACTTCCGCAAGCAGAAGAAGCACGGCGAGCGTGTGTGGAACATCAGCATCTACAATGTCTACAACCGACAGAACCCCTTCATCGTTATTCGTGGCTATGACCAAAACACAGGGCTACCGCAGTTGCAACAGGTCAGCATCTTCCCGATTATTCCTTCAGTGTCTTACAGTTATAAATTCTGAGTATTATGAAAACCACTAAAATAGCATTATCAATCCTCGTTTTTGCGACACTGCTTTCAGCCTGCACCAAACCTCTGAAATTCAAAGGCGAATATGTTGACCCACAATTGGTTGTCAACTGCATCGCAGTCCCTGGCGAGCCCATCAAGGCGGTGGTTTACAAAAGCGACTTCGTTTTCGACACCATCACGGACTACACCATGCCAGAGGGCACACAAGCCTTTCTTTTCGTGAATGGCGTAAGCAAAGGCGAGATGCAAGTGAACGCCGATACAACCTATTATAACTATCTGAATCCTCCCATATTCACGGTCAACTATCATTTCACCCACGATTATGTTCCGCAAATCGGCGATGTGGTCAAAATCAGCGTGACGGCACCTGGGTTTGACGAAATAGAAGGCAGTTCAGAACCTCTGCCAAATGAACCCATAGGTAGTTATGAAGATGCTCGTATTACGAAGTGGGACACCACAAGTTCGAGAGGCTATCGTGTTCCTGTGCCCGACAGCGACTCCACCATAACGGTTTGGCTGAAAGAATATCGAAAGCACCTCACCGTCACGATAGAAATCACTGACCCCAATCCTGGTGTGTTGGATCTTTATTGTCTTGAAGCATCTATGCGTACTGAAGGCGACTGGACCTATCCCGATGGGCGGGAAAACTACGAGCAGCCCGCTGAATTATACCAAGTCTATTTCAACGACCCCATCATCGGCACCTCGACGGTGGAGTTGGAAGACCAATTCGGCATTGACGTCGGCTTGACCAACCGCTCAAGAAGCACCTTCAACGATGCCACCTTTGACGGCGGCAGCTATCGCATGGAAATCCCCATGGTCACCAATACGCTTTTCAAGGCCAACGACAGCATCAATGCCTTCGTTGAAATCAAGTTGCGGCATTTGACCGAAGGGGCATACAATTATTACACGACCATCACTTCGGGCAATAGCCTGTCACAATACTACAGTGAGCCCGTTGGCGTATATTCCAATGTGAAGAACGGCTTCGGCCTTGTGGCTGGCAGCAACGATAAGGTGATTAGTTTTCCGGTTTGGTAATGGATGTGTAGGGCTGTCGTACCACGGCAGCCGCATATCGCAATTGCATTATGCGGCTGCCACGATGTGACAGCCCTACATGCATCATTTCTTCAGCGCCTCCTCAGCCTGTTTGATCGTGCCGCGCTCGCCATTGACGAAGGCGATGACGAAGGCATCCTTAAAGCCTAAAT
>CAMYXV010000075.1 GCA_947303055.1 uncultured Bacteroidales bacterium | reverse complement strand
TTTTCGTGATGGAACCAGTCTTGTCCATCTCGATATAAATGCCGTTCATCTGGCCGTTGTCGTAATTCACGATTTTCTTGGGCAGATAGGAATTGGTGAAATACTCAATCCAAGTACCCTCTTTCTTCCCGTTCATGACGGTGCCTTCGATGGTGCAGTCATTGCCATTCGACTTAAATGCGCCGTTAGGGGCTTTCGATACTTCCACACTTTCGATGGTTTGTGCGAACATAGGCATGGCAAATAAAGCCATTGCAATGATAATCAAAGTTTTACGCATTATCTTAGATTTTAAAAGTTGTACAAAAATAGAAATTTTGCCGCAAACGACTGCAAACTTCGTGCAAATTTCTCATCTTTGCAAAAAAATTTAGGCCATGAAAAAGATTGAAGTCAAGAATTTTAAGCTTTACACCACAGCGGTCATCAGCATCGAATGGAAACAGGAGCTGCTCAACGTCAACCTCGACCTCGCCATGATGCTCAAGATGATGCATATGGAAGGCCTCACCGAAGCCGACATCGAGCGTTACAGCCAACAAGGCCAACCCATCCCCTTCAAAAAGGTGACGCTTCTCCTCTTCCAAGACGACGGCAAGCCCGGACAATACTATACGGACGAATCGTTTGATGAGGAGGATGATCCTACGGTGTTCTACGTTGAGATCAAGGAATGATTGTAGGGCTGTCACATTGTGGCAGCCGCTGTTTTTGAATCCACAGCGGCTGCCGTAATACGACAGCCCTACAGCCGTTTTCAATGCAAATAATCAATGCAATGATTTAATGTACTCATCAATCGCCTTGGCCGACTTCTTACCGGCGCCCATGGCGAGGATGACCGTGGCGGCACCGCTCACCGCATCGCCACCGGCGAAGATGCCGGGACGTGAGGTCGTGCCCACCTCGTCGGCCACGATGCAGCCCTTCTTGTTCAAGTCGAGGTTGCGGGTCGTGCTGCCAATCAGCGGGTTCGGTGAGGTACCGAGAGCCATGATGATCATGTCGACATCGAGGATGAACTCCGAGTCCTTGATCGGCACGGGGCTTCTGCGGCCAGAGGCATCGGGCTCGCCCAGTTCGCATTTCACGCACTTGAAGCCTTTCACCCAGCCATTTTCGTCGCCCAACACCTCGACAGGAGCCGTCAGCAGGTCGAAGATGACGCCTTCTTCCTTGGCGTGGTGCACCTCCTCCACTCTTGCAGGCAGCTCAGCCTCGGAACGGCGGTAGACGATATGCACCTCTGAGCCGAGACGCAAGGCAGTACGTGCGGCATCCATAGCCACGTTACCGCCACCGACCACGGCAACTTTCTTACCGACGAAATTCGGGGTCTCAAAGCCTTCCTTATAGGCAAAGAGCAGGTTGTTACGGGTCAGGAACTCGTTAGCCGAGACGACACCGCAGAGGTTTTCGCCAGGCACGTTCATCATCATCGGGAAACCTGCACCCGAGCCGACGAACACAGCCTCAAAGCCTTCACGTTTCATCAACTCGTCGATGGTGATGGTGCGACCGACGACCACGTCCTTTTCGAACTTGGCGCCCAACTTGCGCACGCTCTCGACTTCCTTCTTCACGACGCTGTCCTTAGGCAGACGGAACGACGGGATACCATACATCAACACGCCACCAAGCTCGTGCAGAGCCTCAAAGATGGTGACATCATAACCCATCGAGAGCAAATCCTTAGCACAGGTCAAGCCTGAGGGACCGCTACCGATGATGGCCACCTTGTGACCGTTCGGGATGCATTGGCTGCTGAAGTGCAGGTCATGCTCGATGGCATAGTCGCCAACGAAACGTTCCAGCTTGCCGATAGCGATAGGCTCGAACTTCTTGCCCATCACGCAAGCGCCCTCGCATTGCGTTTCTTGCGGACACACACGGCCACAAACAGCAGGCAGTGCAGAGTCACAGCTGATGACGCCAGCGGCACCTTCAAAGTCGCCTTTGGCCACACGGGCAATAAAGCCAGGGATGTCAACATTAACAGGGCAATGGGCCACGCACTGCGGGCTCTTGCAATGCAGACAACGCTGGGCTTCCATGATGGCCATGTCGGCCGAATAGCCCAAGCAGACCTCGTCGAAGTTGTGAGCGCGGATTTCAGGCTTCTGTTCCGGAACAGGCACACGCTTTTTCTTGTCGAAGCTCTCTTCCGAGATGCCTCCGATATGACACTTGTGGCCTTCGGCCTTCTCCTCAGCCTGAAGTTGTTTGCGGGTCACCACATTATTATACATGGCCTGACGTTTCATGGCCTCGTCGAAGTCGACGTCCTTACCCAAGAACTCGGGGCCGTCGATGCAAGTGAACTTGGTCTTGCCGGCGATACTCACACGGCAGGCACCGCACATGCCCGTGCCATCGACCATAATCGAGTTGAGCGACACCGTGCAGCGGATACCCAATTCCTCGCAGGTCTTGGTAGCGAACTTCATCATGATCATGGGACCGATGGCTACGGCTTCGTCATACTGCTTGCCGCTGGCAACCAACTGACGCAACACATCCGTCACCAAGCCCTTGCGGCCCGTGGAGCCGTCGTCGGAGGTGACATACAGGTTACTGACTTCAGCCAATTCCTTTTCGAAGATGAGCAAGTCCTTGGTACGGGCACCGATGATACAGTCGGCCGTGGCACCATGGTCGTTCAACCACTTCACCTGGGGATAAATCGGGGCGATACCCACACCACCGCCGATGAAGACGAACGAGCGCTTACGCAGTTCCTCAGCGGTCATCGTGGCAAACTCTGAAGGTTTGCCCAAGGGACCGACGATGTCGGCAAAACGGTCGCCTTCCTTGTATTCAGCCATCTTCTTGGTGGATTCACCAATAGCTTTGAACACGATGGTCACCGTCCCTCTGACGCGATGGTAGTCGCTGATGGTCAAAGGAATACGTTCGGAGTTTTCCTCCATCTTGACGATGAGGAACTGGCCCGGCAGAGCCGAATGGGCGATACGCGGCGCATAGACATCCATGAGGTAGGTCTCAGCCGCGAAGGTTTCTTTATGAATAATCTCGAACATAATGTATGGAATAAGAGTTAGTTTTTGCGAAGTCATCCCGTACTTGATACGGGATTGCAAATATAGTGATTTTATGAAACTACCAAGAAAAACTCACAAAATTGCACAAAAAAAGCCCCGAGTTTCCTCGAGGCTCCTTGATTCATTTGTATTATCAGTCTTATTTGCCATCCAGAGCTTTGGCTTCTTCCATCATGTTCAGTTTCACATAGATGGAACGCAGCACGTTCTTCACGTCGTCGGAAGGCTGGGCGTCGTAGGCACTCTTCAGGTAAGGAAGGCCTGTACGGAGCAGCTCGTTGCCTTGCTCGATCAGGTTATTGTATTGCTCCTGTTCGGCTTTCGAGAAACCGGTGATTTCGTTGGCCTGCTCAATGTACTTGTTGGCCATGGTGGTGTAGAGCACACCAATGTTGTAGGTGGCATCGTAATAGTTCGGGTTGATGGCGAGTGCATCTTCGTAGAACTTACGGGCCTTTTCGACATCGTACACATCCTTGTTGTTCTCATCGCCGTAGATGGTACCCAGCACGAAGAGCAACTGAGCGTTTTCGGGGTCAAGTTCGCGAAGTTTGTTGAGGTCTTCAACAGCTTCAGCGCCTCTGCCTTCCTTCAGGTAGGCATTGACCTTCTCGAGAATCAGACCAGCATCGCTGGGGTTCTTTTCCAGACCAGCGTTGATCATGGCCATAGCCTGCTCGGCATTGCCCAGACCGTTGTAGCAAGCGGCGAGGTGTTTGTAAACATCCACATTGTCGACACCATTGCTCTGAAGCTCGGTGAAGTAAGTCAAAGCCGTGTTGTAGTCCTGGGCTCTTAGAGCGGAAGTGGCGGCGAAGTTCAGCATGTCGTTGGCATCGGGGCTACCCAATGACTTGGCAATGTCGTAAGCCTTCTTGAACATAGGGGCAGCTTCGGCAAACTTGCCAGCATTGTAGAAGTCGGCACCCATAGTATAATAGGTGTTCATGACATTACCCACACGCTGATAGATTTCCTGCTTGTTATCCTCGAGGAAATCAGGATTCTTCATGCAGTTCATCAACGATTCGTAAACAACTTCCAAAGCATTGGGAGCCTTGGCCATCAGAGCCTCGTCACCCGATTGGAGGATGTTCTGATAGATGGCAGCACGATACAGCCAAGCCTGCGACTGGTCATCGGGCTTCATGCCAAGGAATTGTTCGTGGTTGACGCACTTTTCAATGGAAATCATGGCCTTTTCGTATTGGCCATTCTTGTTGTACATGTAAGCGTCGGTTCTGTCTTTCTTTTGGGCCATCATCACGTTGGCGGTGAGCAGGACGGCCAGCAAAATCATTACTTTTTTCATTTTTTCAATTATTTAAAGTTTGACAATTTTTCGTTGGTTATTATCTTTCCTTACAATTATTGTTCCAAAGTGGTTTCGTCTTCCGATTTGGGCGTTTCAGCAGGCTCAACAGTGCCGTCGGTCGGTCCTTCGACTCCTTCGACAACCTCAGTGACTTCCTCTTCGTCCTCATGCTCTGTCTTGGTGACAGCAGCAATCTCGTCGGTGCCGCGCAGGTCGATGAGCTTCACGCCTTGTGTGGCACGACCCATCACACGCAACTTACTGACGGCCATTCTAATCACGATGCCCGACTTGTTGATAATCATCAGGTCTTCGTCGTCGGTCACACCCTTGATGGCGATGAGGTCACCCGTCTTGTCGGTGATGTTCAAGGTCTTCACGCCCTTCGCGCCACGGTTGGTGATGCGGTAGTCCTCGATGTCGGAACGCTTGCCGAAGCCCTTCTCCGAGACCACCAAGACGGTCTGTTGCGGGTCGTTGATGCACACCATGCCGATGACTTCGTCCTCAGGCGAGCCTAATGTAATGGCTTTCACACCTGTAGCGGTACGGCCCATCGGGCGGACAGTCTGCTCGTTGAAGCGGACAGCCTTACCCGAACGGACAGCCATCAGCACCTCGTCGTTACCGCTGGTGAGGCAAGCTTCCAGCAGTTGGTCGTCCTCGCGGATGTTGACAGCGATGATGCCATTCTGACGGACATTCTTATAAGCGGCCAAGTTGGTCTTCTTGATGATACCCTTCTTGGTGCAGAGGATGATGTAGTTATTTTCAAGGTATTCCTCATCGCTCATGCTCTTCACGTTGAGGTAGGCCATCACCTTGTTGTCCTTGTCAATCGGAATGAGGTTCTGAATGGCACGACCCTTGCTGTTTTTGCCCTCCTCAGGAATCTCGAAGGCTCTGAGTTTGTAGCACTTACCTTGTTCGGTGAAGAAGAGCAGGTGGTTGTGGTTGGTGGCCGTGAAGATGTGTTCAATGAAGTCGGTGTCGCGGGTGGCTGAACCTTTCGAGCCCTTGCCGCCACGGCTCTGCACGCGGTATTCGGTCAGCGGCGTGCGCTTGATGTAACCGAGGTGCGAGATGGTGATGACCACGGCATCGTCGGCGATGATGTCTTCCATGCGGAACTCACCAGCGGCGGGCACAATCTGGGTGCGGCGGGCATCGCCATATTTTTCTTTGATGACCAGCAGTTCGTCCTTGATAATCTGAAACTGCAATTCCTCATTTTGTAGAATTTCGTGGAAATGCTTGATGCGTTCGTGGATTTCGTCCAACTCGTCCATGATCTTCTTAATCTCGAGGCCGGCCAACTGACCGAGGCGGTAGGCCACGATAGCGCTGGCTTGCGGGTCGTCGAAGCCGAACTTGTCCATGATGGCCTGCTTGGCTTCGGGCGTGCCACCCTTACAAGCGCGGATGGTGGCGATGATTTCGTCCACGATGTCGATGGCGCGGGCCAAACCTTCCAAGATATGGGCACGGTCTTCAGCTTTCTTCAGCTCGAAGCGCGTGCGACGCAGGATGATTTCGTGACGGTGGGCCACAAAATGCTCAATCAGCTGCTTGAGGTTCAAGGTATAGGGACGGCCTTTCACCAAAGCCACGTTGTTCACGTTGAACGAGCTTTGGAGCGGGGTCATCAGGAAAAGCTTGTTCAACACCACGTCAGGGTTGGCGTCGCGTTTCAGCTCATACACCACGCGGATGCCTTTTCTGTCTGACTCATCGCGGATGTCGGCCAGACCTTCCAGCTTCTTCTCGTTGACGAGGTCGGCGGTCTTCTTGATCATCTCGGCCTTGTTGACCTGATAAGGAATGGAAGTGGCGATGATGCGCTCATGGCCGTTGTGTTCCTCGAAGTGGGTCTCGCCACGGAGGACGATGCGGCCCTTACCCGTCTCAAACGCTTCGCGTACGCCCTCGTAACCATAGATGACACCGGCCGTCGGGAAATCGGGGGCTTTAATGTATTGCATCAGCTCCTGCGTGGTGATTTCGCGGTTGTCGATATAGGCGATGATGCCGTCGACGCATTCGCTGAGGTTATGGGGAGCCATGTTGGTGGCCATACCCACGGCGATACCGTTGGTACCGTTCACTAATAAGGTAGGAATCTGGGTAGGCAGCACGGTAGGCTCTTGCAGCGAGTCGTCGAAGTTATTTTGGAAGTCGACGGTGTCCTTGTCGAGGTCGTCGAGCATCTCTTCAGCGATCTTCTGGAGGCGCGCCTCGGTGTAACGCATGGCGGCAGGGCTGTCGCCGTCGACCGAGCCGAAGTTACCTTGGCCGTCGACCAAAGGATAGCGCAATGACCAACTCTGGGCCATACGCACCATGGCGTCGTAGACTGACGAGTCGCCGTGCGGGTGGTACTTACCGAGCACCTCACCGACGATACGGGCTGACTTCTTGTAGCCGCTACGCGAGGTGACGCCCAATTCTTTCATGCCGTAGAGCACACGACGGTGCACGGGCTTGAGGCCGTCGCGCACGTCAGGCAAGGCACGCGAGATGATGACCGACATCGAATAGTCGATGTAAGCCGACTTCATCTGGTTTTCAAGATTAACCTTGATAATTTTTTCTCCTGAGAGTTCTTCAGGCATTTCTTCCTGATTTTCAGGATTGTTGATATTGTTTTCGTCCATTTTCTGGTTCTATTTTTCGCTTTTACAAATAAGGGTGCAAAGATAGGGAAATTTTCGATACCTTTTTAAAATAATGTGGATTTTGTTGTTTTGGCGTGTTTGCGGGGATTGAAATCGCCCAAACTTCGATAGATTACCGATTTTCCACTTGTAAACTTCGATAGATTACAAGTTTTTCTCGCTTAAACTACGATAAATGTACTGCCATACGCCTCGCACAGGTTTTGGGTCAACACGTCTGAGGTTGTGGTCATAAACGAGGCCACCGTGCCTGAGGAGAAACCAATGCTGAAGTTGCCGCCACGGGCATCGCTCACAAACTCGCAGCCGCCCACAGAATTGTATGGGGTTGCTTCGATATCAAACCTGTTTGCGAACTCATATTGTATGGCCATTGCTCTTATGTTTAACTTCTTGCAAAAAATAGTTCTTTTTCTCAACTTCTGCTCCTAGTTTTGGGATACATTATAATACAAAATCTCCAATAACATACTTCATCAGAAGAGGGCCACAAATGGCGCATATCAGCCCTAAAACGAAAAATAGAATAGTAATGGAGATGGACACTTTTCTATTCTTTATCATTGGTTTGTCTCTAACGATCTTTCTCCAATTGTTTAACCTCATGAAATGCCTGTATAAAAAGAAGAAAAGACCCACGCCGATAAGAATTGCTGTAATCAATAATAAAGTTTTTCCAGCCAATGCGAGAGGGACTCCTATAATGCCTAATAACGCAAAATAGAAGGTTGCACTTATCCCTATTAAAGCTGAAAACTCTGGAGTCAGTTCAAAAGGCATACAATTCTTGAAGAAAGAATAGTAATAGAAAAAGATGACATCAAGGAACCTCATGATTCTAATTTTTTTTCATTTGTAGTTGTTTATAAAGTCCATCCAAAGGGTTTGATTATTTTGGCACGGCACTCCGATTTTGTTTTCCATCATGCGGTAATTTAAATCGAACTTAAAGTCTTGGTACCAGTCGGAGTCAATAATTAGATTGCTCAAGGCCCGTCCAACACCTATTGCTGCTCCAATCTCTCCCGATAAAGTTGCACCCACATTAAACCCCATTTCACGTGCCATTTCTGAAAATGTAATATCACCTTGAGCATAGTTTTTAATCGTTATGGCTCCTTCAATAGCACTAATAGCATAACCTGTTACTTTTAGGATGTTTCGAGTTGTTTTTGCAAACTTTAATTTACCACCAGTGTATTTGTTCCCTCCCCATTTCATACTGTAGAACTTTCCGTTCTTACCCATCCAATGACCAGACTTTTCGTCAAACAAGGCTTTGGAAGAGAACGAGATCTTTAGGCTCAATTGGGCTTTGACAAGATTTTTCACGTGTTGTTTCATTTCCTCAGGCGATGGCGGGTCATCCGGCCCGGCAATCATATGCAACGCATGGTTCAGCCCCGAGCAAATGAGCCCGTTGCAAACACCCTCCCAGAAGCTGCCGCCGGCCATGCTTGCGGTTACGCCGCCAGAGAGCGTGCCTGCGGCCACAATGGCAGCTTTTGTCCATCCTTCAGGAATTTTATAGTGCAAACACAACCCCTCTGTTCCGGAACTAATAAGAGAAGACACGGCTCCCGTGGCGAAGCCTCGCCAAAATTTCCCGCCTTGGGCGGAGGTGGAAACACCGCCTAAGATGCCGTGGGCATCGTAAATCGTGATACTTGACGACAGATAATATGTTTGGCACGTGTACATTAATCTATCAGTTTTTCCTCCCGAAAGAAC
>CAMYXV010000074.1 GCA_947303055.1 uncultured Bacteroidales bacterium | reverse complement strand
TGAATCAGGCGAAGAATGCCAAAAAAGACGAGTTTTATACTCAACTTGTTGATATTGAGAATGAGTTGAGACATTACAAGGAGCATTTCAAAGGCAAAACCGTGCTTTGCAACTGCGATGACCCGCGTGTAAGCAACTTTTTTCATTATTTCAGCTACAATTTTGAGCAGTTAGGGCTTAAAAAACTCATCACCACTTGTTACAAGAACCAAAACCGCGACTTGTTCAGTCAAAACGATGCCGAGCAGGCCATTTGGTTGGAGTATTTCGGAGATCACAACGGCAATCGAGTGCCCGACCCTGAAGAAATAGGTATCCACTATTTCAAAGGGGACGGCGATTTTCGTTCCCAAGAGTGCATCGAGTTGCTGAAAGAAGCAGATATTGTAGTGACCAATCCGCCTTTTTCATTGTTTCGGGAATATGTGGCGCAATTGATGAAATATGATAAGAAGTTTGTGATTATTGGAAATCAAAACGCGCTCCATTATAAAGAGATATTTCCATTGATTAAACTAAATAAGATATGGATAGGTTATAATTCTCCAAAACTCTTTAAAATTCCAGATGATTTTGAAAGTAAAACGATAAAGGTGCTTGAAGGAGTTAGATATCAACAATTTGGTAATATAATATGGTTTACGAATCTCGATATAGAAAAAAGACATGAAGAAATAATAATGTATCGTAGTTATAACCCCCAAGAATATCCAAAGTATGAGAATTTTGATGCGATAGATGTTAATGCTGTAAGTGAGATTCCGTTTGATTATTCTGGTGTTATGGGAGTTCCCGATTCGTTTTTAGGACAGTTTAACCCTGACCAATTTGAAATAATAGGAATTGGAAGTGGGGAATTGGCAAAACAAGTTGGTGTAAAGAAAAACTATCGTGGGAGAACAGATCTTGCATTGTGTGTTAATGGAGTGAATAAATGCCCCTATAGCCGTATCCTTATCCGTCGCAAGCAAAAGCCAATAGGCTACGCTTCGATAGAACCGACGGTCTCGATGGCGGCAGAAGGAACTGAATAGCAGTAGTAGGCCCGTCCCGGAGGGACGATACGCGAGTAACCGTAGGTCGCGACCTACGGCAGCACCCCGGTAGGATAACAAAAACAACGATACAATATGAACATAGAACTACACAAAATCACCGTCCGCGAGCTGACCAAAGGCTACGTGGACAACAACGAAAACGGCGTGCGTGCCTATGGCGGCCGCCTCGACGTGCGCCCGCCCTACCAGCGCGAGTTCGTCTACAAGGAAAAACAGCGCGATGCCGTCATCGACACACTCACCCAAGGCTTCCCGCTCAATGTGATGTATTGGGCTGTGCGCGACGACGACACCTTCGAGATCATCGACGGGCAGCAGCGCACCATCAGTATCTGTCAGTACGTCAACGGCGACTTCGCCTTCAACTTCCGCTATTTCCACAACCTCCAGCCCGACGAGCAGGAACAAATCCTCAACTATGAGCTGCAAATCTACATCTGTAGTGGCACCGACAGCGAGAAGCTGAAGTGGTTTCGCACCATCAACATCGCGGGAGAGGCGCTCACCGAGCAGGAGCTGCGCAATGCTGTGTACGCAGGCAGTTGGGTGAGCGACGCCAAACGCTATTTCAGCAAGAACGGCGCACCTGCCGCAAAAATCGGTAGCGACTACCTCAACGGCTCCGCCATCCGTCAGGACTACCTCGAAACCGCCATCGACTGGATTTCCGATGGCAACATCGAGGTTTACATGTCGAACCACCAGCATGATGCCAGTGCCGCACCGCTGTGGCAGTTCTTCCAGTCGGTCATCACCTGGATTGAGACCTCGTTCCGCCCGACCAAGGAACGCAAGAAAATCATGAAAGGCGTGGAGTGGGGGATGCTCTATAAGCAGTACAAAGACCAAGTGTTTGACTACAAGGCCATCGATGAAGAGGTGAAACGCCTCATCCTTGACGATGATGTGACCAAAAAGACGGGCATTTATCCCTATATCCTTACGCACAAGGAGAAATATCTATCGATTCGAGCCTTCACCGATGTGCAAAAACTGTCGGCCTACGAAAGGCAGATGGGCTTTTGTGCCGACTGCGGACAGCACTTCGAACTTTCCCAAATGGAAGCCGACCACATCACGCCGTGGCACCTCGGCGGCAAGACCATTGCGGAGAATTGTCAGATGCTTTGCCGCGAATGCAACCGCAGGAAAAGTGGGAAATAGACGCGTTACAAATGCCTCTCGAAATCCATCCGCTCGTGAAGGATGCGGATAATTCTTGCTTTACCGTTCTTCAGTACCCGATAGAAGATGATATGCCTTCCGGAACGTAATCCTCGGTAACCAGCACGTACTTCTTCATAGGAACGCCCTGCGGAGTTTGGGTCGTCTGCAATGGAATCAAAGGATTGGATCAAATTATGGAAATAGATGTCCGCTTGCTTCTCCGACCAAGTATCAACGGTATAATACCAAATCTTGCGAAGGTCTTCCTGCGCCTTTTTGGAAAGAATGTAGTTAGCCATTGGCGTTCCGTTTAGCTTTCATTTCCATAAGAAAAGCTTCGGGGTCGAAGTCCTCTACATCAGGACTGGCTTCGCCTTCTTCCAAAGCGGCTCTCAGTGCGGCCAATCGGGCTTCATCTTCTTCCAAACGGCGAAGACCTTCACGGATGACTTCACTGGCATTGTTATATCTGCCGCTGAGGATGCTATTACGAATGAAATCCTCATAATGAGGGCCTATTGAAGCGGTTACAGTTCTGCTCATAATGGTATGTTTTACGCTGCAAATGTAAGAATATTTCTTACAATGTCTGGCAATTTTGTAAAAAATGCAAAAAAGGTGGTAAACTTACCACCTTTTAGATAACATTTCTTCTGGATCGCTTCGTGCCTTTGAATCCCCCGCCCTACGGGCACCCCCTTAGAAGGGGGAGACGCGAAGCGACAACAAGTATACTACGCCATAAACTCTTCCAAAGAGGAGAACAGAATCTCTTTCAGCTCCTCTTTGTGCTCGGGCGTGGTCTGCGTGAACAGGAAGCCCCAGATGCTCATGGCGGGGTTCATGATATCGCGGGTCTCCAACACGCCGTGGAAGTGCCGCTTGATGCGCTCGAAGTTGAGCTTGCGGTTGGTGTCGTAGGGCTTGTCCAAGACGATGAAACTGAACACGTCGTTCTCAATGCCGTTCCACATGGTGGCATAGTCGGGACGAATGCCCTCGAAATAGCACTGTACAGGCAGCAGGTGGCAGGTGTGACGCGTCAAGTCGTTGAGGCACATGCCAGCGAAACGCAACGGGTTGACCTCGATCGGGATGGCGCGCCCCGTGTTCTTGTCGACGCGGAACTCCACATGCATCGGGAAGTTCTTCAGCCCAAGCACACCGTTCAAGTCGATGCAGAACTGGTTGAAAGCGGGGTAGTTGGCTTCGAAAATCTGCTTGCTCATGCAGTAGAGGCGGTCGCTGACGTCGGTCTCGTCCTTGAAGATGTGGTGGAAGATGTTGATGATGTTGGGCTTGCCCTCGGCATCATAGTAGGCATCCACGGCATATTCCTCGCCTTCGATGAACTGTTCCAGCACGAACATCTCGCTGCGCACCACGGTCTCGGGGAACACGGCGCACTGCTTGGCGAAGTTTTGGTCGATGTCGTCCAAGGCGGCCTTCCATTCTTCCTTGCTGCGGACGATATACACACCTACGCTAAGGAAGCCAACTGAGGGTTTCAGCACCAAGGGCAGCGGCAACTCGTCAGGGTTGAGGCTGCGCAAGGCTTTCATCTCCACCTCTTTATAATAGAAGTCGGGATAGATTTGCTGGCAGATGCGACGGAATGCGGCCTTGTCTTTCAGAATCTTGACCTTTTTCACCAACTCCGATTCAGGCAACTGGGCATAGAGCCACACCAAGGCGTTCTCCGAGACAGCATAGAGTTGGTTGGTTTGGTTATATCTTTCGACGAACTGCTTGTCGTCCAAAAGGTTAAGGTTGCGCCCTTGGCTTTTCAGCACCTCGGCCATGTCGTTATGCAAAACGGGGATTTGTTTTTCTTCCAAATAGGCAACTAATGGTGCCGAGACGTATGGTTTTTCTAAAATGATCATTGTGATATGTATTGCGTTGTAGAGACGGTGTGCACACCGTCTCTACAGACGGGTTTATCTCAAAATATTTTGTTTTCTATCGGGCCCATACGAAACAAATTTGATGGGTACACCAACATAATTCTCAATGAATTTGATATAATCTTCCAGTTTTTGCGGAATCTTGCCCTCAATCTTTTGTTGCCAGCCAGGAAGCTCCGTATAAACGGGTTCCATGGTCTCAGTGCAGGCGGCGAATGGCAGATGTTGGGTCTCTTGGCCGTTGTAGCGGTAGGCGGTGGCGACTTTCACGGTCGCTAAGTCGTCCATCACGTCGCTCTTCATCATCATCAGGTCGGTGACGCCGCTGAGCATGACGGCATATTTCAGTGCAGGCAGGTCAAGCCAGCCGCAACGACGCGGGCGGCCCGTGGTGGCACCAAATTCATGTCCGTTTTGTCTAAGCATCTCGCCTGTCTCATCAAACAGTTCGGTGGGGAAGGGACCTGTGCCTACACGGGTGCAGTAGGCCTTGAAGATGCCGTACACTTTTCCGACGCGGCTCGGGGCGACACCCAATCCAGAGCAGACCCCAGCCGCGATGACGTTTGATGAAGTCACGAAGGGATAGCTGCCAAAGTCCACGTCGAGCATGGAGCCTTGGGCACCTTCGGCCAGCACTTTCTTGCCGTTGTCAAGGGCCTCGTTGATGAAGTATTCACCATCGACGAACTGGTATTGTTTCAGGTATTCGATGCCTTCAAACCACAGCTTCTCGTATTCGGCAAAGTCGAGACCATCAAGTTGGAAGCCCTGCATCTCGAAGCCAAGACCCGCGATTTGTTGCAGGTGGGCTTTCTTCAGGTTTTCGTATTTTTCGCGGAAGTCGGGTGCATTGATGTCACCGATGCGAAGGCCTCTGCGGGCGGTCTTGTCGGTGTAGGTCGGGCCGATACCTTTCAGCGTGGTGCCGACTTTCATCTTGCCCAAAGCTTTCTCGTTGGCGGCATCCATGGCTCGGTGGGTCGGGAGGATGAGATGGGCACGGTTGGCAATCAATAGGGTTTGGCGCAGGTCGAAACCGGCCTCGCGCAGTCCTTCAATCTCACCTTTTAATATATGCGGCTCGATGATGACGCCGTTGCCGATGAGGTTGATGCATCCTGGGGTGAGCACACCCGATGGGATGTTGTGCAACACGAATTTCTTTCCTCCAAATTCAATGGTGTGTCCGGCATTGGGGCCGCCTTGGAAGCGGCAAACAATGTCATAATTCGGGGTGAGGGCATCGACTACCTTGCCTTTGCCTTCATCGCCCCATTGTAAGCCTAAGAGAATATCTAGTTTGTTCATATTTCGGTGTTTTGCTTTTTTATCGGTCGGCGTTTCGACAGGCTCAACGACCTTGGCCTTTGCAGGTCCCTGAGCCTGTCGAAGGGCCGTCACTATGATTAAACTGTCTTCTTGTGTCCATAAAATATCAACGAATGATGCGTAATCTCAACGCCTAACTGTTCTTCGATGGAACGTTGTATTTCAAGCAAGCGCGGGTCACAGAACTCCATGACGGTCTCCGTCTCCAGGTCGATGAAATGGTCGTGCTGACGGAACTTGTAGGAGCGCTCGTACTGTGCGCAGTTGTGCCCGAACTGGTGCTTGATAACCAGACCGCAGTCGAGTAACAGGTCAATAGTATTATATAAGGTGGCCCTACTGACGCGGTACTTGTTGTCTTTCATCTGATTGTACAGCGAGTCGATGTCGAAGTGCCCGTTGGTGGAGTAAATCTCCTTTAGGATGGCGAATCGCTCCGGGGTCTTGCGCAACTTCCTCCGCACTAGGTAATCGATGAATAACTTCTTGACGGCCAGATAGGTATTGTCAAACGAATCTTTCATTTTTTCAGGTCGTGATGTTGGCGCAAAGATAAGAATATTTTTCAGACCGATTCTAAATAACAGACATTATTTTTAGTTGCTCTTGCGCACCACTTTCTGGATTTCCTTCAGCTGTCCAAGTTTGGCAATTAGGTCGTCGATCTCCTTGGTGTTATGTACATAAATGGAGATGGTGGCTTCTACTACGTCTTGCTTGGCCTCCATGTGCAGCATATGCAGGTTGAGCTGCATCTCGTTGGAAAGCAGGTTGGTCATGCGGTTGAGAAGTCCAGCCGAATCCAAAGCAGTGATTTTCAGTTCGGCCAAGAAGGCAATTTCGCTCTTGGGCTGCCATTTGGCTTTCACTATGTTGTTGCCGAAACGCGATGAAAGTTGTATGGCTTTTGGGCAGTTGCTCTTATGGATTTGTAAAGGCTCGCCTGGGAAGCTAAAGGCAATGACGTCGTCACCAGGGATGGGGTTGCAGCAAGTAGAAACGTTAAAGTCGAATTCACCCGAGGTAGTAATGGGAACCACTTCGTCTTTGCTGTTGCCCCACAATCTATTGGTGATATAGCGCATAAAGCCGCTGCTGCTTGACTGTGGCTTCAGCACACTTCGAATAAGGCGTTCATCGATTTTTCCAGTGGCTACATTGTAATAAAAATCAATGGTACTGGTAAGCTTTTCAGCTGCCATCACTTCATTGCGGTTGGCTTTCGAAGGTTCCATGTCGAGTTTCTTCATGATGGCCTCGAATTTCTGCTCGCCCTCTTCGCGGTAACCGCGGCGGTATTCCTTGATGCCGCTTCTGAGCCTCGACTTGGCCGTGGCGGTGGCGAGAAACTCAAACCATTTCTCTTGCGGGTGCTGCGACTCGGAAGTGATGATTTCCACCTGGTCGCCCTTGAAAAGCTTGCGGTCGAGTTGGGACAGCTGGTTGTTGACATTGGCCGCGATGCTGTGGTCTCCGATTTCGGAGTGGATGTTGTATGCGAAGTCAAGCACGGTGGAGCCTTTGGGCAACGTGATCATCTTGCCTTGTGGGGTGAAGACGTAAATCTCATCGGAGAAGAGGTCGAGCTTGAAGTTGTCGACGAACTCTATGGCGTTTTCCGACTCGTTGCTGATGAGGTCTTGAGCTTTTTTCAGCCATTCGTCGAAACCGCTCTCGGCCTTGTTGTCATCGGTTTTGTATTTCCAGTATGCACCAAAGCCTTTTTCGGCAATCTCTTCCATGCGTTGGCTGCGGATTTGTACCTCGACCCAGTTGCCCGTTTGGCCCATCACCACAGCATGAAGCGATTCGTAACCGTTGGCTTTTGGGAACGAGATCCAGTCTTTCAGTTTTTTGGTGTATGGACGGTAGCAGTTGGTCAGCACAGCATAGATTTTCCAACATTCCATGCGTTCGTCTTCTCTCGGACAATCGGTGATGAGGCGGACGATGAAGGAACCATAAAGGTCTTCAAAAGCCAATTCCTTGTCCATCATGCGTTTCCAGACCGAGTTGACCGAGCGTTCCTTAATTTCGGCTCTGGCCTTGATACCGTTTTTCTCTAGTCCGGCTTCGATAGGAGCGATGAAATCGCGCAGCTCGCCCATGCGTTTGCCGCGCACGTCGTCCATACGTTTGCGGATGTTGAAATAGATGGTTGGATTGGTGTATTTAAAGGCCAAATCTTCCAACTCGATTTGGATAGCATGGAGTCCGAGGCGGTAGGCTAGGGGAGCATAGATATAGGTGGTCTCCGAGGCAATCTTCAGCTGTTTGTGCTTGGGCATGGATTCCAACGTGCGCATGTTGTGGAGGCGGTCAGAGAGTTTGATGAGCACCACGCGGATGTCGTATGACAGTGACGAGATGACCTTCTTGAAGTTCTCGGCCTGCATGCTCTCGGCACCTTCAAGGTTGTCGAACTTGGTGAGACCATCCACCACTCGTGACACCTTCTCGCCAAACATCTCACGGATGTCGTCGAGGGTGTATTGTGTGTCTTCCACAACGTCGTGCAACAGAGCGCAGATAATGGAGGTTCGTCCCAGCCCAATGTCGCTGGCGGCGATGGTGGCCACCTCAATGGGATGGTAGATATAAGGCTCGCCCGAGCGACGGCGTTGGTCTTTGTGCGCCTCGACGGCAAAGTAAAAAGCCTTGTTTACCATCTCAAGGTCTTGGGCTTCCTTGCGCGTCTGCCAAGCGTCGAGAAGGCGCTGGTGTCGTCGCTCGATTTCTTCTTTCTCTTCTTTGGAATAAGTGTCGGGTAAAATGGGTGTCATGGGTATTTGCATTTTTTTCGACTGCAAATTTATAGATAATCCATATCTTTTAGAAAGAGGTGAGAATGAAAAATTTTTGAAAAAATTGTTGGAATAATGAAAAATTATGTATTTTTGCGGAAATAATAGGTTTGAAATGTCAATAATGATGGTTAAAACGCAATATCAATAGCAAGTCAACCTCAAAACACTACTGCTATGAAAGCTAACTTTACTATTTCGACTATCATGGTTTCTTTGTTGGCGATTATGTTGTTTGCCATAGGTTGCAAGCCAACCGTTCCTCCTACGGTGGCCATGGTGGAATCATCAATTGCAGTAAGCTACGACAAGGCTTATTTGGTCGCCGAAGTGGTCAATGATGGTGGTGGCACGATTACGGAATATGGCTTCTGCTACGGAAAGATGGATGAGACTCCTGACACTCTGTTATGTCCGGGGAATGAGTCCGCCTTTTCTATCGAGTTGACCGATTTGTCGCCCTCAACCGTATATACCTGCAGAGCCTTTGCCCGAAATGAGAGGGGGCGAGGCTATAGCGAGGTTTACAGGTTCACGACTTTGAATGCAATAGATACGATTCCGCTGGTTGACACCTACACTGTGAAGGACATCACCTATTGTTCTGCCGTTCCCAGCGGTCAGGTGCTCAGTGGCGGAGGGCAGGAGGTGATGGAACGCGGCATCTGCTACGGCACTGAGCCGAGGCCTACGATTG
>CAMYXV010000073.1 GCA_947303055.1 uncultured Bacteroidales bacterium | reverse complement strand
GCAATGACATTGAAGTTAAGGCTACAACGACCTTCGATTTAAGTATGCGAATCAGTTTTACGGACGATTATCCTTACGAGGACTTCTCGATGATTTTTACGGTTTTTGATGAAAACGGCAATCCTTATCGATCCAAGGGTTATAAGTTCAATCTGAAGGACTCGGAAGGGAAGTGGAATGCAGAAAAGAAGAACAATTGTTATACATTTAATTTACCTATCAATAAAAGTTTAACCATTTCTGATCCAGGCAAATATCAGTTTACAATCGAACAGAGAATGCCGATTACTCCAGTGGTGGGTGTAAATGAATTGGTCTTGCTAAATAATAATTGAGATACTGAGAATAAATAAACACGTTATACTATGAATAAATTATTGAAGATTGGGTTGTTTGCTGTGCTTTTTGCAGTGTTTTTCGCTTCGTGCGTTCCCCAAAAGAAAATGCTTTATTTGAAAGAGGCTCAAATGGCTGCCGAGAATCTTTCAAAAGAATATGTCAATGATCGTACTCTTGATTACAAGTTACAACCAGGCGATAATCTCTTTATCCGCTTTATCAATACCGTTGATGAACGGAGTGTTGCTGCACTTACGGGTGATGTCGCAGCAAGGTCGACCTACACGTCTGATGCTAGCATATATCTTCAATCTTACACATTGGATGAGGAGGGTCTTATAGAGTTGCCTCTTGTTGGGAAAATTGAATTGAAGAATCTGACAGTTGATCAAGCTAAGGATAAGATGCAGACAGAGCTTAACAAATATATCAACCAAACTACAGTTATTGTGAAGCTTTCAAATTTCAATTTGACTGTTTTGGGAGAGGTAACCCGTCCTGGTATGTACAAAGTCTATCAGTCTCAAATCAATCTTTTTGAAGCCGTCGCTTTGGCTGGTAATATGACCAACTTTGCCAAAAATAGTGAAGTGAAGATTATTCGTCAAACCGACAATGGTTCCGAAATTGCCACTGTTGACATGGGGAATGCCGACATTCTTTCCTCACCATATTATTATTTGAAGCCCAATGATATCATCTATGTTGAGCCACTCAAAATCAAACAATGGGGCTTCACCGCCTTCCCCTATTCGACAGTTATTTCTATCGTCACTTTAGCAGTTACTCTTTACAGTATTTTTAGCTACAATAGATAATCAGGTAAACAATCTCATCAAAAATAGAGAAACATGCAAAACGAACAACAAGCATATAAACCTCGTCAAGCAAATGAGGAACAAAATATTGATATCAAACAAATGCTTTTTACAGCGTTGCATTATTGGTATCTTTTCGTGATAGCGGTAGTAGTAGCTTTGGCCATAGGTTTTGTCATCAACCGCTATTCCACAAAGGTCTACCAGACATCTGGTACCGTGCTCATTAAAGATGATAGAAATAGCTATGATCCCACGGCTATTATGACTAGTATGAACTTTGGAAATATGCAGAACATTGATAATGAAATTGCCATTCTGAAGTCCTATACGCTCACTGAACGCGTTGTCAAAAAAATGGGTATAGAGGTAACATATATGGAAAAGGGACATGTTTCAGCAACTGAGATGTATAAAACATCACCTTTTCAGGTAGAATTTGATCGTAGCGTGCCTCAAGCTGTGGGTCTATCATACGAAATCAACTTCTCTAATGATAATAAGATTCAACTTCACGCTATAGGTGAGGGGCTTACCAAATATGATTTTATCATTTGCCAACAGACCGAAGCTAATCCATATGCCAATATTGATATCAGTGGAGAGTATAGGGAGGGAGAGTGGATTGACAATGGTTACAACAAAATCCGTATCACCAAAACGGATCGTTTTGATCCTAAGAATATTAATGGCCGTAAACTATATTTTTGGCTCAATAGTTACCCGACACTGGTTAGGAACATGAGCAACTTTTCTGTGAGTCCTCTTACAAAGTTAGCTTCTGTAGCCTCGGTGGTGATGAAAGGTACTGACAAGATGAAAATTGTTGAGTTTGTTAATTTGTTGATGAATGAATATGTTAATCGCGGATTGGAAAAGAAGAATCTTGTTAGCGAAAACACCATTGAGTTTATCGACAATGAATTGAGTGGCATCCAAGAATCATTGAATCAAGCTGAAACTGAACTGAAGGATTTTCGTCAACAGAATGATGCTTTAAACCTTGATTTACAAGCCAATCAAGTATATACCAATCTTCAGACATTAGAGAAAGAAAGAGCTGAAATGACAGTCAATGTGAAGATATACAAACGTTTGCAAGATTATATCAAAGTGCAAATTGATGATCCAGAAAACTTGGCTGCTCCCAGCACAATGGGTATCAACGATCCTTTGCTTAACCAACTAGCACGTGATTTGGTCACTTTATCCCAAACCAAAGCCACTCAAATGCTGACGCAAACTGAGCAACACCCTCAGATTGTAAAACTCAATGAACAGATTGTCACCACAAAGAAAGCTTTACTTGAAAATGTAAACAATCTTGTGGAAAATGCCCAAATGAGCCTTAATGAGATTAATCGCCGTATTGCAGTACTTGAATCAGA
This sequence comes from uncultured Bacteroidales bacterium, assembly GCA_947303055.1. GTDB lineage: Bacteria > Bacteroidota > Bacteroidia > Bacteroidales > F082 > Limimorpha. The sequence continues at coordinate 6,442 of CAMYXV010000073.1, read as the reverse complement.
ATCGCGTCTTCTCCCGAGCAAACAACAGCAACTCATCAACTACCAGCGTAATTATAAATTCAACGACGATACTTATAAATACTTGATGCAGCGTCGTGCTGAAGCTCAGATTTTGCGTGCTTCCAATACACCCGACAATGAGATTCTTGATGAAGCCCGTTTGGAAAGGACTTATAGGATTTCGCCTCGGACTTCTATGAATTACCTCATTGCCATCATTTTGGGTCTGTTGATTCCTGCCTTGTTCCTGTTCCTTAAGAACTTCTTCAATAATACGGTGGCTGACCGTAAGGATATAGAGAAATTAACGAGTTATCCCATCATTGGTCAAGTGGCGCAAACCAAAGACAAAGATCCGCTCTTGGTTATCAACAACCCCAAGTCCCCTGTGGCAGAATCGTTCCGCTCCATACGTACCAACGTGGAGTTTATCACAAGAAGCAAACTGCCATGCACGGTCCTTGTTACGGGTGACGCACAAGGCATTGGTAAGACTTTCAATAGCATCAATGTCGCATCAATTTATGCCCTCTATGGCAAGAAAACCGTGTTGCTCGGTTTCGATATGCGTAAACCCAAACTGTTCCAAGAATTTGGCATCAACAACAACATCGGATTGAGCAGTTTCTTGAGCAATAAGGAATCGCTTGAAAATATCATCCAGCAATCGGGCAAGATGTCCACTCTTGACATTATCACCAGCGGTCCTATCCCGCCCAACCCGTCAGAATTGATTGCATCTGAAAAGTGCGACGAGTTGTTTGCTGAATTGAAGAAACGCTATGACTACATCGTTATCGACACACCGCCTATCGGAATGGTTACCGATTCGTTACTGTTGATGCGCTATACGGATGCCAACATCTTTATTGTACGTCAAGGTGTGACCAACAAGAATGCATTTGGAACCCTCATTAAGGATCTTGAAGACCGTGGTATGCGGTTCTCCATCGTATTGAATGGTCTCCAAATGGAAAAAGGATATGTGTATGGCGGAAAGAAGTATGGTTACGGTTACGGCTATGGTTACGGTTACGGCTATAGCAGTGACTACTATAGCGATGAAGCAAGTGATGATAAGAAAAAGCGTCGCCATTCTTCCTCCAAGAATAGCAAAGAGGATAAAAAATAATGGATTCGCCCGAGATTGATAATCGTGACCAGAAGTATTGGCATGCTCTTTATGTCAAGTCGCGAACGGAAAAGAAGGTGTTGTCTCAACTAGAGGATAACGGCTTTCAAGCCTATTTGCCTCTGGTTACGCAAGTCAAAAAATGGAGCGACCGAAAAAAGAAGGTGGAAGAACCGCTGTTCAAGTCTTACGTGTTTGTCTATTCCAACGAGAAAGAGTACATCCCGATTTTGAATATCTATGGTGTGGTGAGATTTGTCTCGTTTGAAAGAAAAGCCGTGGTTGTCCCTGAGAACCAGATCCTGGCAATAAAAAAGTTTGTCAGTGACTACGAGAAAGGGGATGAGTATAAGTTGATGAACAACGAGGATTTGAAAGAAGGTCAGATGGTTAGGATTATTAGTGGACCATGTAAGGGACTTACTGGTCGTCTCGAAACCATTTGCAACAAACGCCATCTGATTGTTTTCATTGATGTTGTAGGACAGTATATTCCTGTCCATCTTCCACGGGCGAAAGTGGAACCTGTGTGAGGAGGCTTCATAATATTAGTTTTATTTAAAGATAATTTCTATTTTTGCAGAGTATTAAAATCAAATAAGCCATGGAAACAGAAAACAAGAAAAAGAAAAGTCAACCTATATGGCTCTATGCCATCCTTGGTGTGCTTGCCATTGCTTTGGCCTTCCTCTTGGTTCGTAATTCTTCACTGAAGACCGAAAATGAGTCACTTGAGGCTGAAAAGGAAATGCAACGCCTTGATTTTCAAGCTGAGGTTGATAGCTTGATGAAGGTGCATAACGAATTGAAAGATAATTACAGTGAGCTAAGCCAACAATTGGTTGAGAAAGACAGTATCATCCAAGCCGATGCCGTGGAAATCAAGAAACTCCTTGATTCTCAATGGGATTATTATCAAGTCAAGAAAAAACTGGCTGCCTTGCAAAAGATATCACAGCATTATGTGCGTCAGATGGACTCGCTCTATACCGTCAATCGTGAGTTGGTGGCCGAGAATGAACGCATTCGCGAAGAGTTCCAAAACGAGCGTCGCCAAAACACCAACCTTACCCGTCAGAAAGAGGAACTGACCAACAAGGTGAACCAAGCGGCTACATTGAAACTTTTCAATTATTCAGCCCAAGCGGTGCGTTTCAAAGGCAATGGTGGTGAAACAGCAACCGATAGAGCCAGCCGCGCCGAACGCATCAGAATCGACTTCACCGTGGCTGCCAATGACATCGTTCAGCCGGGCACCAAACTGTTCTATGTGCGTATTGCCAACCCTAATCGTGCCATCATCAGCAAGGGTACGGGTGACGAGTATTCCTTCAAGTCAAACGGCGAGACTTTGCAGTTCACAGAAAAGGTGAGGGTCAACTATGACGGCAAGGAGACCGCTGTGCGTGCCTATTATGTGAAGCCTGACGCTTATGAGATGATGCCTGGCACCTATTTCATCGATGTGTATGAGGAAGGTGGCAAGCTGATAGGACAGACGGCCATAGACCTGAAGTAATAGGTTTTGGATACGATTTAAAGCCAGCGAAAGCTGGCTTTTTTTATTCCAACACGGTTTTCAGCACCTCATGTGAATGGAAGTCTTTCATTACGGGGGCATGGAGGCGCATGAAGACAATGAGGCCATCGAGCAATTCACGACGTTGACTCACATGCAAAGGTAATCGACAAGCCTCGTCTATGCCAGTGTTGAGCAGTTGCGACAGGAATTGTGCCGCTTCTGCATCGAAATAATAAGGATGAAGCGGATAGTCGTGGGCAAATGATCCTTCCATCATGTCGAAACAGTAGTCCGTTGCGTGGTTGTCTTTGGGATAGAAACCTAGATGGCGGGTCAATTCCAAAGTGAAAAACAGGGGGAAGTTAGCATAGTCTTGTTCCACCAAATCGAGCCAGTGCAGGGACTGGACAATGAAATCATACAAAGGCTCATTCTGTTCTTGCTCTGTCAAGGTTTTCGTGAGCAATTCACTGACATACATTAAGATAGCACCCTTGTTCATCACAAAGGGAATGCTTTGATAGACGGTAGTGAGTTGTACGTCTTTCATGTAGCCCAAACTGCTCTTGTTGGGTTTTCCGGCTTCCACATAATTAATAAGGTGTAGATTTTGAAACAACGCGGCACGGCATTTCGAGTTGCGGTTGAACGCGCCTTTCACCATATAGGAACGCAAACCAAAGTTTCGGGTGAACACCTTCACGATGAGGCTGGTGTCACCATAACGGATGGATTGCAGGACTATGCCTTGGATAGTGTCGTCCATCAGTTCATAATCAGGATCTTGGTGGCGAACTTGTCTTTGCCTTTCTTGGTGCTGACGAAGATGAGATACACCCCAGGTTCCACTTTCTCTCCGTTGATGGTGGTGCAATCCCAAACGGCTTGTCCGCCTTCGGAAATCAATTGGGTTACAAAAGTGCCATCAACCGTGGTGATTCGAACCAAAGAATTGGAAACCAGTCCCTTGATACCCACGAAACCAGTATAACCCGGTCTGACAGGATTGGGGTAGGCTACCACATCGCTAATGATAGGTTCGGGGGTGGCGTATTCGCCACGATAGGAGATGACACCGCTAGCGGTACCGAAAAACACCTCTCCGCTTTTGTCAATAGCCATGGTGGTGACGGCATTGTCCAACAGAGGACTGTTGTCGGTGTTGAAATAATGGATTTCCTTGGGCTTGCCTTCGAACGACATGAGGTAGACACCTGATTCGAGTCCAAACCAGATTTGGTTGGAACCTTCCAAGGCGGCCATCGAGAGCACGTTGGATTCGGCGAAGAGGTAGTCGTATTGATTGGTGCCGTCGTTGCGAGGCACCTCTTTTTGGATGGCGTCGAAGTTGGAACCTGAGAAGATTTTTTTTGTGTCGGTAAACAGGCAAGGGCCTTTGTCGGTGCCCGCCCAAACTGCACCATTATAATCGACGGCTAGGCAATTGACCGCACCTGCCAAATGGCCACTCCCTGTGGCAGTATTAAGGTTGACGGTTTGGTCGTCGGCAGGGTTATCGAAAGTGCCATTATCGTTGAAGACAAGGACTTCACCGCCACGTCTGATGATCCATTTGTAGTCGTTATTATCAATGAGCAGCGTGCCGATGTCAATGCCACTCCATGAGCCACCCAAATTGAAGGAATGCCATGTACCGTTGGGTTCCATCATCGAGAGGAGTTTGGTGGCACCTGTGTTGGCCACCCAGAGGTTGCCTTTGCTGTCGAAGGCCAGCCCGCTGATGTTGATGAGGCTGGGGTCTTGCACCCAATATTCAAGTGTGCTGTTGTCGGCGTTAAACACTTCTACCAGTTCATCGTCTTTAAACTTCAGAATACCATCGCCCCAAGTGCCCACATAGGTGACCGAAGGGTCTTTGGGGTTGGTGGCAGTGCAAATGAAGTCGGTGTAGTTATTGAAGTCGGATAGCGTGGTACTGTTGAGGATGGTCCATAAACCGTCGAAGCGGGCCACACCTTCCCTCATGTAGCGCTTGCCCCAATTGGAGGCATGACCGCCAGTGGCAATCCACACTTGCTCACCGCAGGCTTGAAGCTCAAAGACATTCTTCGATGCTGGGCCATTGGGCTTTATGTCGTTATTGTTCCAGCCATCAGTGGTCATGATAAGACCTCGTTTTGTGTCGCCAATCCAATAATTTCCTTTGTTGTCGATGGCTGTAGATAGTGGTTCTATGGCTCCGCCAGGATTGTATATGGACTGCATCTGATTGAAGTTGAGGTCATACTCAGCAACGTTGTATCTGTTGGTTATAAAGAGGCGATCAGCATAGGCACGCATTTCTTGTATTTGGCTGACGTTTTGTTTGTTGAAATAATTCCATTGGATTCCGTTGTACACAAATAGAGTATCGGCATTGAAGCCTCCATTGTAGTTGAGCAACAGTTTGTTTCCAAACACTTCCATCTCGGTGTAAGCCAAATGGGGATGGATGAGACTGCTGTCGAAATGCCAAGCGGCATAATTGGCCAGGTTTTGGGCGTCTTGTGCGGCATAATACACACCATCGTCAGTGCAGGCATAGATCCTGCCATTGTAGATGGCAACGTCGGTGACATTCACTGCGTCCCCCTGATTGCCAATATAATAAGTGTCTTTCACCTCTTCCTTCTTCAAGTCGAAAACGACGATGCCAAAACCGCAAGCCACATAAGCCAAATCACCTTGGAAATAGACATGGTTGATATTCTTGTTGCCCATGATGCTCTTGTCCTTGATGTCGGTCATGTTCTTGATGTTGCCGTCTTTGTCGATGAGGTCAATGTTGGCATTGGTGTAGGCCACAAAGAGCTTGCGTTGGCTTTCATTGAAACCCATAGTGCTAATGCCGATGTCCGACAAGCCGTTGATTTTGTTCAGGATATTGACAGAATTGTCTTCTGTGTCATAATAAAACAATTCATACTGCGTCGCGGCATAAACCTTGTTGCCAACAGGCTGAACGCCAATCACTTTTTGATAGGGCAGATGAGTGCGCCAGTTGCCGATGGAAACGCCGTCTTGGGCTATGGCAAACGATGTAACAAGCCATGCGGCTATGAGTAGGGTAGACTTGAGTTTGTTCATAATAAAAAGATTGGGCGGTAAAATTACGAATTTATAGGATGATAACGCTGATTTCGGCGAATTGTTTTATATTTTTGCAGTGAAAAACCGAACAAAATGAAAAAACTATTCCTTTCCATTATCGCCATCGCATTGACATTCAATATGATGGCAACCAATGTTTGGGACGGCTCATCTGAGCCTTGGACCCAAGGTGACGGCACTTTTTACAACCCTTACCGCATTGAGACGGCGGCACATCTGGCCTATCTTGCCGAAAAGGTCAATGAGGGGTATCAGTCTACGGGACAGGGTGTTTTTGAGGGCGAACGATTTTTGCTCACCGATGACCTTGACCTGAACAATCTCAACTGGACGCCCATCGGTAATGTCGACTATAGCATGAACGGCTTTTATTTTGCTGGTTATTTCGATGGTGGCTACCATCTGATTGAGCATTTACGGATTCAGTCCAATGCCGATTTGACGGGTTTGTTTGCTGCCGTTGGTGGCGAAGAGGGCTGTGTTTGCAATCTTTCGGTCAGTGGCACGGTCATTTCGACGGGCATGGGCGCCTCGGGCGTGGTTGGTGGCGTGGCTGGCGATGGCTTGGTGAGCCGATGCAGTTTCGCAGGCTCGGTCAGCGTTACCAATAGTGGCACTTTTTGTGGCGCAGCAGGTGTGGTGGCAGGTGTCCAAAACGGTAGGGTGGTGCAGTGTTC
>CAMYXV010000072.1 GCA_947303055.1 uncultured Bacteroidales bacterium | reverse complement strand
GGATGCCGACTTCGTGCATGCGGTCAAGCAGCTTGTTGATGTCGGTCTCACGCTCTGAGCCACCGATGATTTCGCCGATGCCAGGGAAGAGCACGTCCATGGCGCGGACGGTCTTGCCGTCTTCGTTCTGCTTCATGTAGAAGGCCTTGATCTCCTTCGGGTAGTCGGTCAGGATGACGGGCTTCTTGAAGTGCTTCTCGACGAGGTAACGCTCGTGCTCCGATTGCAGGTCAATGCCCCAGCCCGTGACGGGATACTGGAACTTGCCCTTCTTGTTGTAGTTGGAGTTGCGCAGGATGTCGATGGCCTCGGTGTAGGTGAGGCGCACGAACTCATGCTCGAGCACAAAGTGCAGCTTGCTGATGAGCTCCATCGACTTGTCTTCCTCTTTCTTGCCCTTTTCTTCGTCTTGCAGGCGCTTGCTGAGGAACTGGAGGTCGTCCATGTTGTTGTCCAAAGCATACTGAATCAAGTACTTCAGCATCTCTTCGGCCAAGTCCATGTTGTCGTTGATGTCGTAGAAGGCCATCTCAGGCTCAATCATCCAGAACTCGGCCAAGTGGCGGGTGGTGTTGGAGTTTTCGGCACGGAAGGTAGGGCCAAAGGTATAAATCTTGCCCAAGGCCGTGGCCGCCAATTCACCTTCGAGCTGACCCGACACGGTGAGGTTGGTCGACTTGCCGAAGAAGTCTTGTTTGTAGTCGATGTTACCTTGTTCGTCACGTGGGATGTTGTTCAAATCCAAAGTAGTTACTTGGAACATCTCGCCAGCGCCTTCGGCGTCGGAGGCGGTGATTAATGGCGTATGGACGTTATAGAAGCCTCGCTCGGTGAAGAACTTGTGGATGGCGAACACCATGGAGTGACGCAAACGCATGACAGCACTGAAGGTGTTGGTCCGGAAACGCAGGTGGGCGATGTCGCGCAGGAACTCCAAGGAGTGTTTCTTAGGTTGCAGCGGGTATTCATCGGGGTTGGCGGGACCGAACAGGCCGATCTCCTTCACGGAGAGCTCCACGGCCTGACCGCTACCCATCGAAGCGACGAGGACACCCTTGGCCCAAAGGGATGCACCGGCGTGCATGAGTGCCAGTTTTTCTTCGGGGATGACATTCAGGTCGATGACCAGTTGTAGGTTATTGATGGTCGAGCCGTCGTTGAGGGCGATGAAGGCCACGTTCTTGCTGCCGCGCTTGTTGCGCACCCAGCCCATTACAGTAATCTCATTGTCAGAGGCTTGCATCTGCAAGGCTTGCTTGATTTCTACTCTTTTCATTGTATGATGTTATTCTTTGTTGCGTAATATAAATAATGTGCAAAGTTACAAAAAAATGCAATGCAGGTCTGAAAATGTTGTACTTTTGCAAACATTATGGCCAATACATACACACAGTTGTATACGCATGTCGTTTTCCACACGAAAAGCACGGGCATCGTAATGCGCGAGGAAGATTTAGGTCGTGTGTTTGAATATATAGGTGGCATTATTCGTAGCGAAGGCTCGATATCATTTGCTGTTGGTGGTGTTGCTGACCATATTCATATTTTGATGACGTTGCCGAAGACAATTGCCATGTCGGATTTTGTACGTGTCATCAAGGCAAAAAGTAGCAAGTGGTTGAAAACGGTTGATGCGTATTATGAGCCATTTCAATGGCAGGAGGGTTATGGTGCGTTCAGCGTCAGTCCGTCGTTGATGGCTCGGACGACAGAGTATATCCTCGGTCAGGCGGAGCACCATAAGGTGAAATCGTATCACGATGAATATTGCGAAACGTTGGAAGAGTATGGAATCGAATATGACGAACGATATGCATTTGGGGATTGACCAGATGGGTTCCTGTAACCCCTATGGGGGTTCATCGGAGTCAGTAGTTGGTTCTACGCAGGAGTTTCACAGCCTGCTTAATATCCTGCGTCCCTACGGGACTGGGCGGAACCCCGTAGGGGTGACGGATATTATGCAGGCGGTTTCAACCCCTGCTGATAGTAGCTCGGTAGTACCCTCCAACCCCGTAGGGGTGACGGACATTAAGCAGGCGGATTCATCCCCTGCTCTCACAAATGTAATCATCGCCGGCCCCTGCAGCGTAGAAAGCGAGTCCCAAATCCTCGCCACGGCACGTGCCTTGGCGCAAATTCCACAAGTGACGATGCTCCGCGGCGGCATCTGGAAGCCGCGCACCCGCCCCGATGCTTTCGAGGGCAGGGGAGAGCAAGGCCTCGTCTGGCTCCGCGAAGCGAAGCGAGAGACAGGCTTGCCCATAATCACTGAGGTGGCCACACCGGAACATGTCGAGTTGGCCTTGAAATATGAAGTCGATGCGCTGTGGATTGGGGCGAGGACGGTGGTCAATCCGTTCTCAGTGCAGCAGCTGGCGGATGCCTTGCAAGGCACTGACATCCCCGTGTTCATCAAAAACCCCATCTCGCCCGACTTAAAGCTCTGGATAGGTGCCTTTGAGCGCTTCCAAAAGGCGGGTTTGACCCAGCTGGCGGCCATCCATCGCGGCTTCGCCTATTATAAGGAGTCGCCGTATCGCAATTTCCCGATGTGGGAGATTCCTATCGAACTCACCCAACAGCTGAATGTACCGCTCATCACCGATGTGAGCCACATCTGCGGCAACCGCGAACTGTTGCAAGCCACGGCACAGAAAGCCCTCGACCTCGCCACAGATGGTCTAATGATAGAATGCCACATCCATCCTGAAGAGGCTCTCACCGATGGCAAACAGCAGATCACGCCCGATGAGTTGAAGACGCTGTTGTTCAACTTGACCTTCCGTTCCAAGCAGTCGTGCCATGTGGAGCGTGACTTGGCCGGACTCCGTGGCGAAATCGATGATATCGACAGCGAACTGCTGCAACTGTTGGCTCGTCGTATGGAGGTGAGTGCTCAGATTGGAGAATACAAGAAGCAAAACAATGTCACGGTGGTGCAAATGGACCGATGGAAGAAAATTCTTGCCGACCATGTGGCCGCCGGTGAAGATATGGGGCTTTCGCCCATATTAATTAATAAGGTGTTTGAGGCCATCCATCAGGCTTCCATCGAGCGTCAGAGCGACATCATGGAAAACGAATAAAGCCCGTCGTTAGACAGGCCTTATCGAAACACGCCACCGCGTATTGTTTGATGCACCAAAATTCAATAGTATTACGATTACGCTGCAAAAGTACCTCAAGCCCCAAAACTGGGCAAGAAAAACCGTCTCCACTTTCTCAACAAGTATCAACAAATTAAGTATAATCTGTTGATATTCATTTAAATAATGTAGATATTTTAGTTGGAAATGACCAGCTTGCTTCCGTCGAAAGTGGTGTGGTACTGAATCAGCGGATAAATCATCGTGCCGTCGGTGGGAAAATCGGGAATCATGTCTGGTTCGCGGATGATGAGTTGTCCGTTCATGATGTTGTAGTAGGCGTTGTTACAGCGGTCGACAACGAATGGGTAGTCCACCACAAGACGGGTGGTGTTGCCTTGAGTGTCGGTGCAGGCGTCGGGTTCGTTGGGTGGCATACGGTCGAAGGCGAAAAACTCGTTGTCGGTATAGCGGAAGACGATGATGCCACGGCTTGTGCTTTCAATGTCTACTGTGATGTAAACCCAGTCGAAAAGGTTGCTCAAGGAATGATTATACCCGGTCGATGGGTCGTGATAATGTGTAGAGTTTGGGTATATCGTGATGGGATTAGGCAAGACAGGCCTATAAGGGTTTTCGGGATACTTCTCGCAACCGTGAAGGAAGGGCAGGAGTACTATTAATATTAATAGGTGTGGCTTTGTGCGTTTCATAACGGCAAAGAAACGCTTTTTTTCCCGAATTCGTATCCCTTTTCGGGAAAAATATTACATTTGCCCTCAAAATAGGCAAACATGAAGAGACATTTGAAACTGATTTCCTGTCTGCTGGTGCTGGCATTGTTGTTTAGCTCATGTGCTTCGTCAAGGTCGCGGGCTATGCGTAAGGCGGAGCGGCAGATGGAGAAGATGGAAAAACAATCGGCGAAGAATTATGACCGAGCCAAGACGGCGCACTACAAGCGCCAAGCCAGGAAAACCAAGCGGATGATCCAGAAAGACAAGCGTCGAGCCGAGCGGATGAGGCGTCGGCAGCGCAGCAACCCCTTTTTCTCGTCATGAAACATACAAAAATGGCGTTTTGTTTGAAAAATGTCGGTTGAAGTGGAAAAAAATCTTATTGAAGCGTATTTTTACAAATAACTGAAAATCAAAATTATAAATGGTTGAGAGAAAAAAAGGCAAGAAAAAAATGCGTAAAAAAGCACATTTTTCTTGCGTACTTTCAAATAAGGTTGTAATTTTGACGACTTTTAATGCACTATTATGCACCAAATAAAGTAGTATTACATAAAATTACAAGGTATGTTTAAAAATTTACTAATGACCCTTGCCATCGTCCTGGCCACCTGCACGATGACCATGGCTCAAGCGCAAGGAAGACTCAAAGGCAAGATTACCGATGAAACAGGAGAAACGGTACCATTTGCAAACGTCATTGTTGAAAAAGGCGGTTCGCAAGTGGCAGGTGCCTCCTCGGATTTTGACGGTAACTACGACATCAACCCGATTCCTCCGGGAACGTATGACCTCAAGGCGAGTTGTATCGGCTACAATGCGTTTGTTGTGAAAAACATCGTCATTCCGGCCAACAAGATCACCTTCTACAACATTAAGATGGCCAGCGGCGCAATCAAGATCGACGAAGTTGTGGTCATCGATTACGAAATTCCTTTGATTTCGGCGGATAACACCCAGTCGGGTGCTACCATCACCGCCGAGGAAATCGCGAAGTTGCCGGTCCGTTCGGCTGAAGGCGTCGCTGCCAGCGTCGGTGGCGTGTTCTCGTCCGACGGTGAAGTCGGTTCCATCCGTGGTTCCCGTGAAGGTGCCGTCTACTACATCGACGGTGTGAAAGTCATCGGTAACGGTAGCGTCCCGCAAGGTGCCATCGACCAGGTCGACGTTATCTTGGGTGGTACTCCTGCCATGTACGGTGACGCCATGGGCGGTATCATCAACATGACCACCAAGGGCCCCAGCCGTCAGTGGGGTGGTAGCCTCGAAGCCGAGTATTCGGTGGATGGTTACGGCCACGGACGTCTCGGCGGTAGTTTGCAAGGACCGCTCATCAAGAGACACAGAGAAGGTGAAGAAGAGGAAGCCCTCCTCGGTTTCTTCTTGGCTTTCGACCTCAACCGTAACGAATACGGTAGCACTTCCGCCGTGGGTTACTATCGTGCCAACGAGGATTGGATGAAGACCATCAGTGAACGCCCCTTGGTCCTTTCGGGCCTCGGCACCAGCACCTATCAAACGGCTGCTTTCACCCACAAGGACGAGAATCTGTATCACACCCGTTTCCTCAACAACACGGCCAACCAAAGCATCAACGTCACGGGTAAGATCGACGTGAGCACGGGTAAGAACAGTAACCTTACCTTCGGTGGTTCGCTGTATAGAGGCGGTGGTCACTACGACGGTGGCAGCGGTCAGCATTTCTTCAACACGGATAAGAACTACCTGTCGAAGTCAGGCACCTATCGTGGTTATGTCCGCTTCAGCCAGCGCTTCCCCTCTGACCCCAACAGCACTTCTTTGATTTCCAATGTGTACTACAGCGTCCAGGCTGACTACACCCACACCCATTCAGAACAAGGCGACCCCGACCTTTGGGACAATATCTTTGGCTACGGTCACATCGGTAAGTTCACCACCACGCGTGAGCCTAACTTCCGTTTCTCGTCAGTTGCCATCGATTCAGTGCTCATGCCTGACGGTCAGTACAAGTCCATCAGCAATGCCTATGTGTTGGATAACTACTTTGACACCTATGTTGATTTCGAAGAAGGCAAATTCAACCCCTTGCTGGCTACATACGTCAATAACTACTACGATTTGTATGAGCCTTATGGTGCTTATGGATACTTCAACAATATCTCCAACATTATCCTGAACAACGGTTTGGTCAACGGCATGTCGCCGGCTGCAGTGTATCAGTTGTATGCTGTGCCGGGTACGGTGCAAACCGGTTATGCCAAGTCGGCTAGCGACCAGATTTCCGTCAATGTCAACGGTTCTATGACTCTCGGCAGAGGCGATAACTCTCACGAAATCAAGTTGGGCTTCCAGTATGAGCAACGTAACAATGCTTCCATGCAGTATAACGTCACTTCATACAACAGGAGCCCCTGGACGCTCATGCGCCAGATGGTCAACGCCCATATCGCTGAGTTGGATGTTGAGCATCCTTACGCCATCAGCTATGACGGTTTCGTTGATACCATCATGTACAACAGAATGTACGACGCCAGCACCCAATTCACCATTGACGCCCGCTTGCGTCAGGCTATGGGTCTGCCGGTTGACGGAACGGAATGGATCCTCACCGATACTTACGATTTCGACAACAACACCATTAAATATTATGATGTCAACGGTAAGCTGAGAACCGCTACAGTGGATGGTGGTCTCAACCTGAGCATGTTCGGTGCCGATGAATTGACCCGCGATGCCCAGTATACGGTTTACTATTATGGCTACACTTACGACGGCAACAGAAAGTATGGTTGGACGGAGCGTCCTTCGCTGACCGACTTCTTCATTACAAAGGATGCGGACAACATCCTGACCCGCCCGATTGGTGCTCAACAGCCCATCTACATGGCTGGTTACATCCAGGATAAGTTCGCCTTCAAGGACCTGATCTTCAACATCGGTGTCCGTGTCGACCGTTTCGATGCCAACCAAAGCGTTTTGAAAGACCCGTACGTTTTGTACGATTTCTATACTGTAGGCGACTTGAAGAGCCTCAACCTCCATCTTGATGACAACTCAGCATACGTCATTCCTGACAATATCGGTGATGACTATGTTCCTTATGTCAACAAGCTTACGGAAAAGACCTCCATCGTCGGTTTCCGTAACGGCAACACTTGGTACAATGAAGTCGGTGCCGAAATCAACGACCCGACTGCCATCGGTATGGGTGCCGGTTCTGCTCCTTGGCTGAAGGATGCCAACCAGCAGACGGTTGACGAGAAGTCGTTCAAGGACTACGATCCGGCTTGGAGCGTCATGCCGCGTATCTCCTTCTCCTTCCCGATTTCTGACGAGGCCTTGTTCTTCGCCCACTACGATGTGTTGACGCAGCGTCCTACCAGTGCTTTCTACTGCAGCCCGCTGTACTACTACCGCTTCAATGAAACTTCAAGCACGTTGGCTAACCCCAACCTGAAGCCTCAACAGACCATCGACTATGAACTCGGTTTCACGCAGAAGGTGACCAACACCTCTTCATTGACCATCACGGCCTACTATCGTGAGATCCGTAACCAGATTCAGATGTACCGTTTCAACGGTGCTTATCCTAAGGCCTACAACTCCTACAGCAACCTCGACTTCGGTACTGTTAAGGGTTTGACCGCCAGCTATGACTTGCGTCGTACGAAGAATGCCCGTATCCGTGCCGACTATACGTTGCAGTATGCCGACAATACCGGTTCTTCAACTTCGACGGCTGCCGCTTTGATTGCTGCTGGTGTGCCTAACCTGAGATCCACCTTCCCGACCAATGAAGACCGTCGTCACGGCTTCAACCTGACCCTCGACTATCGTTATGCCGATGGCAAGAACTACGACGGCCCCGTCATCCACCGCAAGGATGGTTCAGCCATTCAACTGCTGTCGAACACGGGTGTCTCGTTAGTGGTCATGGGTGGTTCTGGTACGCCTTACACCGCTTCACGTACGGTTTCGTCCCCGATTTCCGGTGGCAACAACCTGCTGCAAGGTACCTACAACGGTTCCAGAATGCCTGCTTCCTTCCGTTTCGACCTCCGTGTTGACAAGGACTTCAACTTCATGATGGGTGGCAAGAAGGAAGGCTCGAAGGGCCGCGCCGCTTTCATGAACGTTTACCTGCAAGTGCTGAACCTGCTCAACTCGCAGAACATCACCTATGTGTATCCCGCTACCGGTAATGCCAACGACGACGGTTACCTCTCGGCTCCTGAATGGCAACGTGAAATCAACAGCATGGTTGATCCTCAGGCCTTCATCCAGATGTACTCACTGATTGTCAATAGCGGTTACAACTACTCGATGCCTCGTCACATCAGAGTCGGTTTGAGCTTCAACTTCTAAGATGAAAGGAAATTCATAACAACGATAAATTACAAGTATTATGAAGAATATATTTCGATTTTTGTTCGCGGCGCTGCTCATCATTGGCGCTGTGATTCCTGGAAAGGCTGAGATGTACAAGTATGAGCAAGATGGCGGCAAAGGCCAACGCGCTCAGACCGCAGCCGGATGTACGCCTTCGTCATCTTACGACTGGCTTGACATCAACAACGTTAGAACGCGTATCAACTCTGGTGGTGACATGTGGTGGGACCTTCCCGCTGGTACTGGTTCAAAGTATTACATCCCCGCCAACGGTTCTGCAACCTCCCTGTTTGCCGGTTCGCTGTGGATTGCCGGTGTCGACGTCAACAACCAGTTGAAGTGCGCCGCCTTGCGTTTCCGTCAGGTCGGTAACGACTACTACACTGGTCCTCTGACCGTCGATGGTAAGGCCTCCATTACGCCGGAGACCTGCGCCAAGTGGGACAAGATCTTCAAGATTACCCGTGCCGAAGT
The DNA here is from genome assembly GCA_947303055.1 of uncultured Bacteroidales bacterium. Taxonomy (GTDB): domain Bacteria; phylum Bacteroidota; class Bacteroidia; order Bacteroidales; family F082; genus Limimorpha. The sequence continues at coordinate 335 of CAMYXV010000072.1, read as the reverse complement.
TGACGAGTTCCTCGGTGCCTTCGACAGTAACACGGGTACACTGAAAGAGGGTTACGAGATTCCCTCCATCATCAAGAATTGGCCTGCCACCCGCGCCGACGACGACCCGGAAGGCATCGCCTACTATCTGGCTCCCTTCTACGATGCCGATGGTGATGGTGAGTACAATCCCAACAGCGGTGACTATCCTTACTACGACATCACAAACGAACTCTGCCACACCAAGATTCCGACCATGGAAGAAGAAGTCTACGGCACCATGCACGGCTCCATCCTTGCCGACCAGGTGCTGAAAGGTGACCAAACCCTGTGGTGGATCTTCAACGATAAAGGTG
>CAMYXV010000071.1 GCA_947303055.1 uncultured Bacteroidales bacterium | reverse complement strand
TGGTAGCGCCGTTACGATACATATAGCCCCAACTCGGATAAGTGTCGTTGGAGGCAATCTTGAAAGCGAGGTCGCCGCGACCATATTCCGTTAAGCAACGCATCAATTGCTGGATGCCGACCACTCCTGTGGAGACATGACCGCCACATTCGTTCTCGGTCTTGTCGACAATGCTGGCCAGTACCTTGTCTTCTAAGCCTTTAGGAACCATCCCAAACCACAAAGGTAAGATGTTGGCGGTCACTGTGTTGTTGGCATAAACGCCCGTCACTCGATTGAAATACTTATCATTAAAGGCCACGGTAGCGGTGGTGATTTCTTGTTGGAAGAAGGTCACATCTTCATCAAGACCTAACACCTCGGCGAACTTGGCCATCTTGCCGCAGAGGTAGCAGTAGAAAGGCGTAGAGAGTACTGTTGCATCGGTGATACGAGTTGGGTCGCTGGAGTGGATGAGTTCGAGGCTTTCGGGCGGCATACACCAGTCGCCGTAAGTGTCGCGCGGCATGAGGCCGCCTCGCATGTAGTCGTTTTTCATGTGGAGCATCCACTTTTTCAGAGCATCGTAATGCTCGCGGATAGGCCCTTCGTCGCCGAAACGGGTATAGAGCATGTCAGTGGCGGTGACCACAGCTCCTGGCCAAGTCATGTTGTCGGTGTAGCCACGCCAATAGGGTGGGATGACATTGGGCAGTGAGCCATTGTCCCATTGGCAGTCATCGGCATCGGTGAGCCATTTGGCGTAGAGCTGATGGTTGTCGAAGATGTACGACTCGCCGTAGTTGCCCGTGGTGCGGTCGCCCGTCCAGCCCATGCGCTCGTCGCGTTGCGGGCAGTCGGTGGGCATGGAGCGGTAGTTGCCACGGATGCCCCAGTAGGCGTTGTGGTACACCGCGTTGATGATTTCGTTGGAGGTCTCAAACGAGCCTGTGACGGGCATCTCGTCGTAGATCACCCAGCCTTCGAAATCGTCCAAATTGGGCTTTTCGCGCAGGCCTGAGAGTTCTACGTAGCGGAAGCCGTGATAGATGAACATTGGATGCCAGTTTAGTGTAGAGTTTAGAGTTGAGAGTTTAGAGTTGTTGGCAACGATGTAATGGTCAGTACATTCTGCGCCACGGAGGTTGGCGGTGTAAAGTGTGCTATCAGGGGTAAGTAGTTCAGCAAAACGTAGGGTGATGACGTCGCCAGGTTGCTGTCCGTGCACCTTTATATTAATAAAGCCGACCATGTTTTGGCCCATGTCGAGGTACCATTTGTCGCCTTTTTGGAACAGGCTGATGGGTTTCAGCTTCTCCATCACGGTGATGTTGGGATTGGGCTGGGCGCTGAGTTGTCCTTCGGGGGCCTCAACAAGTTCGGCTTGGAGCCAAGCAGAATCGTCATAGCCAGTTTTATTCCAATCGCCAAGTTCAAAGTTCTCGTCGTAAGTCTCGCCGTCGTATTCATTGGCGGTACGGATTGGGCCTCGGTTGGTGATTTTCCATGTCTCATCGCTGACGATGGTCTCCTTTTGGCCGTCCTTGTAAGTCACCTCCAATTGCAGTAGTAGCCGTGGTGTACCAAAGCCAAACGCATTTTCAGTGCCGTCCCAGTTGGGGTTTTTGACATCGTAGCGGATGGTCGTGTAGCGACCGCCTTCGAGAATGATGCCCATGGCGTTGTCGCCTTTCTGGAGCATCTCGGTTACGTCGTAGGTGTTGAAATACACGCGTTTCGAGTACCAGGAAAGGGTAGGCTTCAGCAGTTCCTTGGGTGCGACTTCGTTGCCGTTGAGGTAGGCGCTATAGACGCCCATGCCGCTGACATACAGCCTCGCCTCGCTGACCTCGCCTTTGAGTGCAAAGTCCTTGCGAAGGTAACGGGCTGCCAAACGGGTATGACCTACCAAAACATCGTCCTCAAACTCACGGCCAATCCATTTGGCTTGCCAATCCTCTTGGTTCAACAGACTGATTTCAAACAACTTGACCTCGCTCTCGATTTTGGCTTTCTTTCCGCCTTTGGCTGTGACGGTCGTGATGACTTTCCAATAGGCTTTGTTGCGGCTTTGGAGTTCTTTGCCCGCGTAGGGGATGTAAAGCATCTGGTTGGAAGGCACCACGCCCGAATCCCAAAGGTCGCCGATGCTGTTTTGGGCATTTTCGGAAGTAGTTGCCACGATGATGCGGTAGTTTTGTTGCACTACCTCGTTTTCCGTGGTTTCAAAGTTCCAACTAAAGCGCGGCTGGTTTGTGGCCAAAGCCTGATCGTGCACTTGTTGCTCCACATTGGGGTTGGTGATGGTGACATTCAATGCGTTGTTACATGAAGCAAAGGACAAGCAGATGGTTAAGAGTATGATGAGTGATAGAATTTGCTTTTTCATAAATTGATGTTTTTCAAATATTTATTATTTATTGCGGATTGCAAATCCGTGGGTCCAATGCGGTCGGATTGCAAATCCGACCGAACTATACATCATTGTTTTTATTTTGTTTTTTTCGAGTTGTCAAGTATTTATGTCCATTGTATTCATAAATCCTCAATCGTTCAGGATCGATATGGTCTCCAATATTTAATTTGCAATTGAAACCAGTTCCAGCGGATTTGCAATCCGCTGGCTTCCGAATATAAGGATTTGTAATCCGATAACACAATTCATTTCAAATAATTACATTTAGTAAACCCTTCAAACCAGCATAATCGCGTGCTGAACTATAAAGATAATCTTCAGGCCGTTCCACGATTTCTTGTTTTACGGGGTTGTTATGGATATAGTTGACTTTCTGCAAGAAAAACTCGTAGGTGTATATTTGCTCGATGTTATTTCCATCTTGCCAGAACTTGTAATTCTTGATTTTCCTGTCATTGTTGCCCACAAACCAAAAGCGGTCGACCATCCAAACCTTTCGGCTTTCCTCGGGGTTCTCTTCAATACTGGCAAGGATTTTCTTGCTAGTGTACTTTTTGAAGTCGCGTAAGATGTCGGAAATGGTCTGCTTGTCGTCACGCACGCCAACAACCATATGCAAATGATTGGACATCAAAACCCATGCATAAATGTCCAATCCTTTTTCCTTTTGGCAATAGATTAAAGAATCAAGGATGATTTGTTTGTAAATTGGACGTGTGAAGATATCAATCCAATCTACGACTGTTGTAGTGATGAAATACAATTCTTTTGTCAGCAATCCGTTGCTCATATTAGTGTTTTTGAAGTTTTTTATGAAGCGGATTACAAATCCGCGGGTTCAATGCGGTCGGATTGCAAATCCGACCGAACTTATGACAAATCTTCTCAAACTCCAAGCACCACAGCAGGTTCGATATTGAGTTTGAGGCAGAGGTCGCGGGAGAGTTGATACGAAGGCTCCATTTTGCCATGCATCAGTTCGCTCATCCTTGATGCACTGATGCCAAGGAGCTTCGCCACGGCTGCCTGTGTCAGACTGCGTTCGTACATACGAAGCCTAATGACATCAGCCAGTTCAGGCCTACCGATGGGATAATGAATATCCTCGTATTCCTCCACCATATCGGAAAGCATGTCAAGTTCCAACATATTTGGGTCGTCATCGGGTACATCGTCACCAGTCAGTGGAAGGAGTTCATCAATTCTTTTCAGAGCGGCCCGATATGCCGCCTCGCTTTTAATCTGTGCCATATCTCAAATGTTTTTAATGTCTTCGATTTTGTCATATTCCGCTTGAGTGCCTATGAAACGAATGTACACGCGCCCTTTCGTGAATCTGATGACAACGACAAGGCGATAGTCGTTGCCTTTGATGTTAAACACATAACGGTCATTACCCACATAGTCCACGGTGTTAAAAGCCACTCTGATGTCGTTTAGATTCTGCCATTCCGCTCTTTTGGTGGTTTCGTACCAATCTTCAAGAGGCTTTTGGGCCGATGGATGCTTGGTATAATACTCAACCAATGTGCTTTTCGCTATCACTCTCATAATGGCTTCTTTTTATGTTTTGCGCAGCAAAGATAATGAGAAAATTCGGTATAACAAAATATAGTTACAAAATTTGTATATAAATAGACGTTTTATGGCTTCCAAACAAACAACCCCACAGCACTAGCAAGCGTCCGAATCAGTTCAAGCAAGTCATCGGAAGGAGCGTAAACGGTCATGTGGGTATCGTCGCGCCCAAGGGTAATAAGGGCTTCGGAGGCTCCAACAAGCACACATAGTTCACTTTGGTTGTCTTTGATACGACTGGCAAGCAGTTTTGGCTCGGGATTGGCGATGCCTTCTGTGTCGCCGTCAATGAAAAGCTGTATATCATAAAAGCAATACAATTTCAACAGGATTTCGGAAAACTGCTCACGCAGAACGGCATAATGCGATGGCTCTAGATAATACTCCTCCACAGCAAAGAATCTTCCACCACCTTTCTCTGGCACTTGTTTCGGGAGGAAGTCCAACACCCAATACTCTTTATCGAAGAATGATTCTATCATGTCGATATGATTTTTTTCATTTTCACAATCCAAACGTATCCGCCAGCTCCTGCATCTGCGCCTCGCTCATGCCTTCCGGCTCAAAGCCCATGCTGTGGGCACTCATATAGATTTGCGCGGCCTTGTTGAGGACATCTACCTGGTCGAAGGCGGCCATGATATCGGTGTCGACAGCAAACACACCATGTTTCTCCCACATCACCACGTCATAGCCTTCATCAAAGGTCTTGAGGGTGGCCTCGCCGAGTGCCACACTCGACGGCAACAGATAAGGTACGATGCCCAATCCCTTCGGACAGAATGCCCGCGTCTCGGGTATCATCGACCAAAGGATTTTGGTCAGTACGTCCTTCTCAAGGAACGGTCTATGGTGCGTCATGGCCACCAACTCTATGGGGTGGGTGTGGAGCGAAGCCTTGTAAGGTGAACCTTTGGCAATCAGGTAGTTGTGAACGCTTAAATGCGAAGGCAGCTCCGAGGTAGGCATAATGGGTTTGTCGGCGATGATTTCATAATGGGCGCAGTCGTCGAGGATGCGTATGATGGAGCCGTTGTCCATGGGCCAGCGGGCCAAGTCGCGCATGCGACGGTTGGTGCCTTTGCAGAAGAAATAGCAGCCTTTCAGGTGGGGTAGCGTCGTCCCGATAGCTTTGGCTTCACTTAGGGCAGGCAAGGCTCGCATTTCATCATCCACGCAATCAGTGATATTGATGGTGATGTTCCCGCCGTTACGTTCGGCCCAGCCTTTCTGCCAGAGGTAGCCGGCCACCTCCGCGACTTGTTGTATTTGTTTAGTAATCGTCTCCATAGCGTTCTTTGGTTATTTGGTTAAGCGACTTGCCTCGGGTGTTGGGACAGCCGATGACGCCCACGATCAACGAGATGAGCAGTAGCCCGATCATGCAATAGGCGGCCACGGTGAAGCCTTCGCCGTTTTCGCCATAGATAAAGGTGAAGATGAGTCCCCACAAGGCCGAAAGCCCCCTGACAACAAAGAACATCAGCCCTTGTGCGCCGGAGCGAAACTTGGCGGGGAACAACTCTGAGCCCCACAAAGCGTAGAAGATCTGCACCGACATACCGCCTTCGATGCCCCATAAGATGGTGAACAGCCACAGTCCAGCAGTACCATTCACGCCGACGGCCACAATAATTACCCATGCGCTGATAGCGAAGAGCAGGCCTAAGATGTAAATCAGTTTGTGACTGGTCTTGTCAATGACTTTGGAGAGCAGGAAGGTAACGCCCACGATGATGGCCCATTGGATGCAGTTCATCCAGTTGGCTTGTTCGTTGCTCACGCCGCCCGCTGTTTCATAGATGTGCGGCTGGAAGAAGCCCAAGACCGAGGCCACGAGATTCCATGTGAGGTAGATGACAGCAAGAAAGCATGCGGTCTTGATGGCGGTTTTGTTGGAGAACAACACCTTGAAGGCGTGCCATAGTCCAGTGTCTTCGCCTTTGGCCTTGGCGACCTCTTGGCTGGCCTTCCATTCGGTGCTTTCTTCCAGTTTGCGCTGCAGGTTCCAAGCGATGAAGGCCACAAACAGTAACGAGAAGAAGACGATACGCGAGCTGAACACATTGACGGCTGCTTGGGACAAGTCGGCACCGCCAAAGGAGTGCGCTATGCGTTCCACCCAACCGAATAGGTAGCCGTCGGGGGCGAAGAACATGCCCAACAGCAGGATGATCATTGGGCCGAAGCCCCACGACATCTGTGAGATGCAGATGTTGCGGCCTCGTTTGTCGTTTTCCGAGCTCTCGGAAATGTAGGTCCACGAGGCTGGTACGCCAATGCCTACCGAGATACCTGTCACCAGGAATCCAGCTAGCAGCATCGGGAAGCTGACGGAGAGCATGATGAGCAGAACGCCTACCATATACACAAGCAGGTTGTAGGTGTAGATGAACTTGCGCCCGTATTTGTCGGCCAAGAACCCACCGATGATGGCACCAAGAGCGGCACCCAAGCAGTTGGCGCTAATGAAGTTGAGCCAGCCGAGATGCACCTCGGTAAGGCCCAGGTATTTTTGCCATAGCGTCAGGCCGCTGGCACCAGCGACGATGGCACCGGCATCCAGGTAGTTGGTCAACGAGACGGCTATGGTGCTTTTTAGGCTTCCTTTATTCATTGTTGTTTCTATTATTGCAAGACATGAGACCGAAGAAACACTAACTAAAACCCTTAACCGTCATGGCGGAGGAACATCCGCCATCTCCCAAGCACGAAGACGAATCCTTTTCGCTCGGGAGATTGCGGGTCAAGCTCGCAATGACGGTAAAAGCAGTATTGTGTGTTTCTCGGTTTCATGTCATATTATCTTTTTGACGTTACTTCTTTTTCATATTGCTGTATCCTTCCGATAAACTCCTCACCGACAGGCACATCGTTCTTCAAATTGAAGTAGTCGTAAACAGCACCAAAGGGCAATGATTTCATCTCCTCTAGCAAGGCCAGTTTCTCGAAGCCTTGACCTTTGTCCTCATATTGGCGCAGCAAATCAAGCGGCTCTAACAGGGCTTGCAGTAGGCATTTCTGTGTGGCGCGTGTGCCGATGAGGTAAGCACCTATTCTATTAATGGACGCGTCGAAGTAGTCGAGACCGATATGAGCGCGGTGGAGGGCTTCAGCGCGGACGATTTCCTTGAAGAGGTCGAGGGTTTGGTCGTTCATCAGGGTGACATGGTCGGAGTCCCAGCGGATGGGACGGCTGACATGCAGCATCAGTTCAGGCACATACAGCAGCAGCGACGACACCATATCCGACACATTCTCGGTGGGCTCGTAGTGACCTGTGTCGAGGGTGTAGATGACCTTCCGGGTGGCGCAATAGCCGGCATAGAAGTCGTGCGAGCCGACGGTGAAGCTCTCCAACCCGATGCCAAATAGTTTGGCCTCGACGCAGGATTTCATATTGGGCAGGTCTTCAGCGAGGATCTCATCCAACGCGGCGGCTAGCAGCTCACGGTAACGTTTGCGTTCTACGGTGAGGTCTTTTAGGCCGTCGTGCACCCATATGTTCATGATGCAAGGGTCGCCTTGCGCCTTGCCCATAGCATCAGCGATGCGACGACAGCGTTTGGTATGTTCAATCCAGAAGGCGCGGATAGCAGGGTTGGGGTGGGCGAGGCTTAAGTCTCCACTCTTGGGGTGACCAAATGAGGTGGAGTTGAAGTCGAGCTTCATGTCGACCGATTTTGCCCAGTCAATCCAACTCTGGAAGTGTTCCACGCCCACTTGGTCACGGTCGACGAACTTGCCGCTGAAGTCGCCATAGATCTCATGCAGGTTGACACGTTGCGTGCCTGCGAGCAGGGTGTTGACGAACTCGAGGTCGGCGCGCACCTCGTCGATGGTGCGGGCGCGACCCGGGTAGTTGCCCGTGGTCTGGATGCCGCCCGAGAGGCCGGCGTTGCTCTCGAAGCCCATCACGTCGTCGGTCTGCCAGCAGTGCAGCGAGATGGGGGTCTTCTCGAGGGTGGCGATGGCTTGGTCGGTGTCGATGCCGAGGGCGGCGTAGCGTTCTTTGGCTAGGGTGTAGGAGGTTAGGATATTGTTTTCGTTCATGACTGTTGTGTTAGGCCCGTAGGTCGCGACCTACGGTTAATGAAGTTATGTCCCTTCGGGACAGGGGGTAAACGTTTTAGCTTCAACGTTCTCTGCTATTATTCTGCGCATCGCCCAGCGGTCGCTGACCAACCCTGCTGCCTTAGCCTGTACCATCAGGTTGCCGATGGCGGTGGCTTCGGTTGGACCAGCCACCACGGGCATTCCGATGGCATCAGCAGTCCATTGGTTGAGCAGGTCGTTGGCCGAGCCGCCACCGATGATATGTAGCTTTTCGATGGGGAAGGGTGCCAACTCTTTCAGCATATCGAGCACCTCTTTGTAACGCTCGGCAAGGCTGTGGTAGATGCAGCTTAACATCTCTGCATCATTGGCAGGTGCAGCGAAGCCATTGTCAAATAAGACATTGCGGATTTCTTCCTCCATGTCGGTGGGATGCGCAAAACGTGGGTCGTCAGGGTTGATGCGGCCTGCAAAGGCTTTTGCGGATTGCGCCATTTCGGTCATCTCCGCATAGGTGTAGTCTTTTCCTTGGGCCTGCCATTTCTTGCGGCATTGCTCCACGAGCCACATCCCAGTGATGTTTTTCAGGAAACGCGTGGTGCCTTCGATGCCGCCTTCGTTGGTGAAGTTGAGTCGTGCCGAAGTCTCGTTGATGATAGGCTCGTTTGTCTCAATGCCCATTAGGCTCCACGTGCCGCTGTTAAGGTAGGCAAAACGCTCGTTCTCCGCGGGAACAGCAACAACGGCCGAAGCTGTGTCATGACCTGCCACAGCCACCACAGGCACCTCGCCCAAACCAGTTTCGTTGGCGATGCTGTAACGCAGTCTTCCCACCACTTCTTCAGGTTGAACTCTATCGGGTATTTGGTCTTGGCTTAGACCCACTGCCGACATCAGCGAAGGCTCAAATTGTTGCGTCTTCTGATTCATTAGGCCAGAGGTGGAGGCGATGGTGTATTCGCAGACCTTGCCGCGTGTCAGCAGGTAGGCGAG
>CAMYXV010000070.1 GCA_947303055.1 uncultured Bacteroidales bacterium | reverse complement strand
AAGCGCGCTACCGGGCTGCGCTACATCCCGAACCGTTTTGCGCTGCAAAATTACATAATATTTTGATATGGTGTGCAATTAATTGGTCAGATTTTTCTTTTCAGTCAAAACTGATAATACCCAAATGCTCTAAAAGAATTTTCAACCCTATGAGAATCAGTATAATACCACCGATTATTCCTGCTGACTTCTCATATTTCGCACCAAACACATTACCAATCTTTACACCCAAAAAGGAAAAAAGGAAGGTGGTGAAGCCAATGACCACCAACGACGACCATAAATTCACCTGAATACAGGCAAACGAAACACCCACTGCAAGTGCATCAATGCTGGTAGCGATAGCCAAGAGAAACATTGTCTTGAAATCGAGGGCTCCGCTGTTTTCTCCTTCCTCTTTTTTACCCCAGACCGCCTCACGAATCATATTGGCACCAATGAGAAAGAGCAATCCGAAGGCAATCCAATGGTCGTAAGCTTCAATCATTTCCTGAAACTGCGCGCCCAAGAAATAGCCAATCGTGGGCATCAAGGCTTGGAATCCTCCGAACCAGAGACCACAGACCAAAGCCATACGCCATGAGAACCGCTTGGTGGTCAGGCCTTTGCAGATGGAGACCGAGAAGGCGTCCATGGAAAGGCCTATGGCGATGAGTAATAGTTCAAGGAAGGACATTTGCATCAGGATTATGGCGCAAAAATAAGACAATTTTCTACAGCATTAATAAAAACACTATTTTTGCACATTGAGGCTTATTTAGGCCTATTACGTCATTGCGGGCTTGACCCGCAATCTCCAACGCAAAAGGGTACGTCTCCGAGCGCAGGAGATGGCGGATGTTCCTCCGCCATGACGTTAAAGGCCCAGGGTTATCCCTCACATGGAAGTATATCAACATCAATAATATGAAAAAGACCATAGTATTAATGCTCGCCCTGCTGTTGGCCGTGGGCGGCATGGCTCAAGAAAAGAAAGCCAAGAAAGAAAAGACCTACAACGAAAAAGGCGAAATCATCAAGAAAGGCTGGAACTTCGGTCCGCTGCCCGTAGTGGGCTATGATGCCGACCTGGGCTTCCAGTACGGCGTGACTTGCGACATCTTCAACTTCGGCGACGGTTCGCGCTATCCCCGATACAACTACAAGTTTAACGTGGAAGCCTCACGCTACACCAAAGGCTCGGGCGTGTTCCGTTTCTACAGCGACATGCCCTATGTCGTGAAAGACACCAAGCTCTTCTTCGACGTGACCTATTTCTACGCCAAGAAATACGAGTTCTTCGGCTTCAACGGCTTTGAGGCCAGCACTTACGACCCTTACGCAGGATTAGAAGACATCAAGAGCGGCTATCATTTCATCAACCGCAACCAGTTCCGTTTTGTGGGCAGCATGCAACGCCCCTTCTTCGGTGTGCCTAACCTCAACTGGACAGCGGGTCTGGCTTACTATAACACCAAAGTCGACCGCATTAATTTGGAGGGCTATGAGGACCAAAGAACTCTGTATGAGGATTATGTGAACGCAGGCATCATCAGGGAAGACGAAGCCCACGGCGGTAACACCACGCAAATCCGTCTCGGCATGATATACGATAGCCGCGATCATAATAGCGACCCCACACGAGGCATTTACGCTGAGGCCACTTTGGTTGGTGCCCCTGACCTCATCGACCGCAAGGGCTACGGCAACCTGTCGTACACCTTCCTTTGGAGACATTATATCCCTGTTTACAAGGACAAACTGACCTTTGCCTATCGTCTGGGTGCGCAAAACCGTCTTGCTGGCCAAACGCCATGGTATATGATCAATAACTTGAATACCATGTTCTTCCAGAAGATGTATACGGAAGGCTTGGGCGGCAGTGTGACCATGCGTGGCGTCAATCGTAATGGCGTCATTGGTGAAGGTTTTGCTTTCGCCAATCTGGAAATGCGTTGGCGCATCGTGGGTTTCCAGTTCATCAACCAGAACTGGATGGTGGCCTTAAATCCTTTCTTCGATGCAGGCATGGTGACACAGAAATTCCGTGAGGAAGAGATGCAAGTAATCGCTCCATACCCTGATTCGGGAGATCTTGGTTACCCGCTTTATAATGTAGAAGGGAAAGAAAGCCTCCACATGAGCGCGGGCTGCGGCCTCAAGCTCATCATGAACCGCAACTTGGTCGTCTCGGTCGATTTGGGCAAAGCCTTAGACAAACGCGACGGCGAGAAACTGAAGACGTTTATCGGGTTTAATTATATCTTCTGATTTTTTCGGAAACAAATCTTACATAAATCTTACATAAATAGTCTACAAAACAATCGGTCGACAAAGAGTTCTCCTTGTCGACCGATTCTTATTTGTAACAGATTTGTGATAGATTTGTTTCCCTTCTTTGAGACGCATGCAATGCGTCTCTACAAAGCCACATTTATTTGGCTTTGCCTTGGTTGGCGACAGCGGCCATCAGTGCGGCCACCTTTTCAGGGTCACCGAGGAAGAAGTCCTTTTGCAACTTCATGTTGTCATCAAACTCGAAGACATACGGGATGCCCGTCGGGATGTTGAAAGCGATAATCTCGTCATTGCTCATGCCTTTCAGCACCTTTACCACACCGCGCAGGCTGTTGCCGTGGGCGACGACCAGCACTTGGTCGTGGGTCTCAAAGGCTTTCATGATGTTGTTCTCATAGTAAGGCATCACACGCTCGATGGTGTCGCAAAGGGCCTCGGTGAGCGGGATTTGATCGTCGGTGAGCTCGGCATAGCGCGGGTCCATGCGGGGACTCTTGGGGTCGTTCATCTCCAACGCTGGCGGACGCACATCGAAGGCGCGGCGCCACAGGCGCACCTGCTCGTCGCCATATTTCTCGGCGGTCATCTTTTTGTCGAGGCCTTGCAACTGGCCGTACGACTTTTCATTGAGTCTCCATGACTTGTAAACTGGCAGCCAGTCCATGTCCATGGCCTCGAGGGCAAGGTTCAAGGTCTTGATGGCGCGCTTCAGATAAGAGGTGAAGCAGATTTCTGGCTTGTAACCATTTTCTTTCAGTACCTTACCGGCTTCGATAGCTTCTTGGACGCCTTTTTCAGAGAGGTCCACATTGGTCCACCCCGTAAAGAGGTTCAATTTGTTCCATTCACTTTCTCCGTGACGGATGAGGATGAGTTTTTTCATATTGATTTGATTTTGGTGCAAAAATACACTTTTTTTGAACGCAAATTTATGATGTTCCAAGGTTTTTTGTCCAAAACCATAAGGTATAAGTCTCGTATTTTGAAAATTCCCTACCTTTGCCTCATGGAACAGAACCTGCTGCAAACGAATATCTCCTATCTGAAGGGCGTCGGGCCGAAGAAGGCCGAAGTCCTGAAGAAGGAGTTGGGCGTGTTCACCTATCAGGACATGCTCAACCAGTTTCCGTTCCGTTACATCGACCGCAGCCAGATCCAAAAGGTGGCCTACATCAACGACGACACCGTTTATTACCAGCTCGTCGGCACCATCTCCCACATCAAGATGATTGGGGCACCGAGGGCCACACGCGCCACAGGACTCTTTAGTGACGAGACAGGCAGCATCGAAGTGGTGTGGTTCCGAGGACTGAAATGGATCAAGAACCGCTTCAAGCCGGGCGTGAAATATGTGTTGTTTGGCAAGGCCTCTGAGTTCAACCACAACTACAACTTTGTCCACCCCGAAATTGAAGAGTACGACCCCAAGGACCCACTCATCGGTGAAGGTTTGCAAGGTGTCTACAACACCACCGAGAAGATGAAAGACCATGGCCTCGGCACGCGCACCATCGCCAAACTGCAAAAACTCATCCTGCAACAGGTCTACGAATACATCCCTGAGACCTTGCCCAAGGCACTCATCGAGGAAAACCAACTGATACCGCGACGCTACGCCTATTACGAGATACACCTACCCTCCAACAACATCGAAATCCAGCAGGCCACGCGACGACTGAAGTACGAGGAGCATTTCTTCTTCCAACTGAAGCTGCTGCGCAACAAAATGCACCGCGAACAGGCCATCAAAGGGCATGTTTTTGGTGTGGTGGGCGGCTATTTCAACGATTTTTACAAAAACCATCTGCCTTTCCCATTGACCAACGCCCAAAAGCGTGTCATCAAGGAAATCCGAAAAGACTTGGGCTCGGGCCATCAGATGAACCGTCTGCTGCAAGGCGATGTGGGCAGCGGCAAGACCATCGTCGCACTGATGGTGATGCTCCTTGCCCTGGATAACGGCTTCCAAGCCTGCTTAATGGCGCCCACAGAAATTCTTGCCACACAGCATTTTGCCACTCTTCAGGAGCAACTGAAGAACATGAACATCAACTTCGCCTTGCTGACAGGTTCCACCAAGATCGCGGAGCGGAGGAAGATATACGAGGGTCTGGCCGATGGCACCATGCAAATCGTGGTGGGCACCCACGCGCTCATCGAGAGCAAGGTGATGTTCAAGAACTTGGGCTTGGCCATCATCGACGAGCAACACCGTTTCGGCGTGGAGCAGAGGGCAAAGTTTTATGAGAAGACCGAGATTCCGCCCCACACCTTGGTGATGACCGCCACGCCTATCCCGCGCACCCTCGCCATGACGCAATATGGCGACCTCGACGTCTCCAAGATCGACGAGCTGCCGCCTGGCCGCAAGCCCGTGCAGACCTACCACGTCTACAGCGACGACCGTTACCGCATTATGATGTTCATGAAGCAGCAGATTGCCCTCGGGCGGCAGATCTATGTGGTGTACCCCTGCATCAAGGAGTCGGAGAACAGCGATATGATCGCTTTGCAGGAGGGCTACGAGGCCTTGCTGCACGACTTCCCTGAGCCGCAGTACAAGCTCTGCGTCTGTCACGGCCGGCTGAGTGCCGAGGACAAGGACTTCGAAATGCAACGTTTCATCACCAAAAATGCGCAAATCATGGTGGCCACGACGGTCATCGAGGTGGGCGTGAACATCCCCAATGCCACGGTGATGATTATTGAGAATGCCAACCGCTTCGGACTGTCGCAGTTGCATCAGCTGAGGGGCCGTGTGGGTCGCGGTGCCGACCAGTCGTATTGTGTCCTTGTCACCGACCACAAGCTTACTGCCGATGGTAAGACCCGTATGAAGACCATGTGCAGCACCAACGACGGCTTCGAAATTGCCGAGGTCGACCTTGAATTAAGAGGTCCAGGCGAGACGGGCGGTACGAGACAGTCGGGACAAATCGAAATGCTCATTGGTGACTTGCAAAAAGACGGTGCATTAATCCCTCAAGTGCGCGAGGCCGCTATCAAGCTCTTGGCTGATGACCCGAAGCTCATTAAGCCTGAAAATCGGATGTTAAGGGAGCACTACAAGGAGTTGTTTGCGCAGACGTTTGACTGGAGCCAGATTGGATAGTTATTCCGCTTTATTTTCTTTCCTGAATGAATAAAACTTGTTCGTTAGATAGCTGAACGTCACGCAGATGATGGAGATGATGACATACGATATTGTCGGCCAAATGTGAAGCACCTCGATAAAGAGTTTTAGGCCGAAATAGTTGATGAGAAAGTTCACAACAGTAACCATCAAATACCTTACAATCTGTGTTCTGCCTCGTAAGGTCGAGCCGGAGAAACTGATGTGACGTGCCATCCAAAAACCTGTCAAGAAAGTGATGGGAAACCTAAATATAAAGGCTGCGATGTGAGGTGTGAAGGCAATGAAACCGAGGTCAAACACCTGACCATGAAATACAAAGTGGTATAAAATGTAAAACAGGGCCCAATCCAAGGCTAAGTTCATGCCGCCGCATGCCGCGTAGCGGAACAGCTCAAGGCTCATCACCTTGCGGAAAGGCGGATAGAAGAAGTCGATGACCGAGGTCAAGGTGCGTTCAATCCGAAGTTCTATGTTCTTCAAGGCTGACATTGAGGCTGCAAAAATAGCAATTTAGAGCCAAATCACTTCAAAATCATTGAGCAATTTAGAGGCTTGTTCCACATCATCTGTGAAACCCAAAACATAGCCGCCACCGCCTGAACCTGAGATTTTTACGCCGAAGTTGAAGTCGTATTCAGTGGTGAACAAATCCAAAGTGTTGTCGGTGACCATCGGGCGAAGGAAGTCCAACTGTCCCTTGGTGAGTTGTTTCAATGAACTGAAAAACAGCTCTTTATTGCCTTCAATCATCGTATTGATGCAGGAAGTCACACAAGGCACATAGTCCGATTGGAACCTATTCAAAAACTGAGGATTTTCACGTTGCGCCTTGAAATGATTGACCAAAGGCTTGGTATTACTCTTTATTTTTGTGTCAATCAAGCAGATATGGATATCTTTTTTGAGGAAATCGTCCGAAAGCAACTCAACACCTTTTGGCATGATTTTGAATGGCTTGCCCAGATAGCATTGCAGTGGATCGATGCCCGAACTGCTGCCATGAAAGTGGCTCTCCATTTGCCCGAAAAGCGTTTTCAATTGCAGATAGTCATCACTTTTCTGCACGGCATAGCGATCGTAGACGGCGGCCACCAAAGTGCCAGAGCTGCCCAAACCATAGCCCGAAGGCACATTGGAAGCAAGGAAAAGACCCTCATTCAAATCCTTTCTTAAAGCCTGTAAATCAAGGAGGCTCGATAGTTCTTCTGTTTCGGAGAGATATTGGCAGAACCGCTTTAAGCTTTGGTTGGAGGTCAACGAAGCAGCCCTATTTCGGCTTTGTGGAAACTGCCATTGCGCCGAAAACCGTTTGAGCGGAATCATCAGCGCGGTAGCGTCGAAAATCATCGAATACTCGCCGAAAAGGATGACTTTGCTATAGTAACGGTCTCTCATCACAGCAGTTTTTTCGGTCCGTCACCCACGTGGTCAGCAATCCAACGTTCTTGGTCACAATAATCCGCCAAGACATTCTTGATGTAATACTCTACCTTATCCGCTTCCTGTTCAGGATAGAGCAGATGTACATTTGGTCCAGCATCCAGAGTGAAACAAAGCGGGATTTTGGTCTCTTCACGGAACCCCCAAATCTCGTTGATGAGGTTCAACGTGTTGGGTTTCATTAAGATATAGGACGGATTCGAACACATCATCAAGGCGTGGAGTTGCAGTGCCTCCGACTCCGTGATATTAATAAAGGTGTCCAAATCACCCGATTTCAAGGCGGCAAGCAGATTCTTGATATTCTCATTTGCTAGTGCATAACGTGCGGGAGCGTAGGGATTACCTTCCATCAAGGCATGCCCCGCGCGACTAGAAACGGATTTGGTCTCGCCGCTGACAATCAGGATAGCATCGCGGTAGGTCTTGAATACGGGGTGAATGTCATTTTCCAACGAGACTGCAAATTCGTCAGAACTGCCTTTGTAACAGTCCGTTTTGCCCCAAAGTGCCATTTTAGGAAACACTGACCGTGCTGCGCTGCCTGAGGCCAGACGGGCAAAATAAGAAGCCTTGCATAAATCTAAGGTCCATGAGCCTGTCGAAGGGCCGACCAATAGAATTTCTATCTCCATCAAACACATCACAAAAGCACTCATCGAAGAAGCCGAAGAAGCGATACCCGAAGAATGCGGGAAAGTGTTGCGGCTCTCCACCGTCAAACTCAACTGATTGATGAATGGAAAGAACGCTTGATAATCAAGCAAAAACTTCTCGATTTTAGCACCAAACGCAGGATTTTCCTTGCCCTCGAAGAAGAACCTGAAGCCAAAGCTGTCGGCTTTTTCAAAGCCGATGAATGTCTTGGAGCGACATTCCGACAAGGTGAAACTAATCGACGGATTCTGAGGGATTTGTTTGCCTTTTTTGCCCCAATATTTCACCAAAGCGATGTTCGATGGGCTTGACCATCCAACTTTGCCTCGAAAGTCGTTGGGTACTTCCCCTTTGAAGGCTTCATTCAACCAAGTTTGTTCCATTTCCATTTCGTTTTAGGCTGCGAAGATAAGGATTAATTTGGAGTTTCAGACCAAATCCTTATTTTTGCACCTTATTAATAAAACATTCTCTATGAATCTCTTCCAACTTTTCAAGAACATCCGACCCTTCGTGAAGCCATACAAATGGCTGGTTTTCATCACTTTGATACTAACCTTAATAGGTTCTTTGATGGCGCAGGTCAACGCCATCGTCTTGGACAAGACCGTCGACGCCATCAACGCGCTCATCGGCACGGACTTCAGCTGGAGTCAGGCCGCCCGCATCATGACCATCATCACCGTCGTGTTGCTGGGTAAGGAAATCCTGTCGGCTCTCATCACCTTTGCCCAAAACTACTACGGTGAGCGGATGCGTATATTCGTCAGCCGCGACTTGGCCCAAAGTGTCATCGAGAAGGTGCTGACTTTCAAGATGGCCTTTTTCAACTCGGGCGACAATGCCACGGGCAAACTCCAAGCCCGTATCGACCAAGGCGTGAGCAGCCTCTCGCGTACAGTGCAGAACTTCTTTATCGACCTCTTGCCCCTGTTCACGAGCGCATTGTTGGCTTTGATACTGATGTTTGCCGCCAATGTGTATGTCGGCCTAGTCGCTTTGGGCATCGTCCCCATCTATTTCTGGATCACCTACCGTCAGGCCAAGCGCCTCAAAGGCTGGCGTCGTGAGATGCGTTCCCACCTCGAGACCAAGAGCCAAGGCATCAAGAACATCATCGACTCCATCAACGTCATCAAGAGCTTTAACCGCGAGCAGATTGAGGCGCAGAAGCAACTTGACATCCAAAACCAAGTGACTGAAAACCAGATGAAGACACGTCGCGTGGCCTTCTATTACAACGGTGTGAAGAGCTTCGTGAGGCAGGTCGGCACCGTGCTGGTCATCATCCTCACTGCTTACCTCGTGTTGAAAGGCTATCCAGGCATGACCATCGGTAAGATCATGTACCACGTGATGCTGTTCAGCAATGTCATCGCACCCATCACACAGCTGCAGCGCATCTTCGATGATGTGAACGACGCCTTGATTTATGCCGAGGGCTTCTTCGGCATCCTCAACTCCGAGAAAGAGATCGAGCCTTCGGGCAGTTACCGTCCCGAGAAGATTCGCGGCAAGTT
>CAMYXV010000069.1 GCA_947303055.1 uncultured Bacteroidales bacterium | reverse complement strand
CCCAGTTTGCAACGCAGCTCGAAGATGTGCGCGTGGCCATCTTCCGCAAGGATGCTTTACGCAGCCTGTTCTTCATCATTCTGGCTGCCGTGCCGCTCTTCCTTTATGGTAAAGGCAAACTGAAAGGACAAATTGCCTTCCCCATTCTTGCAGTCTTGGTACTCATCGACATGTTCCCCATCGACAAGCGCTACCTCAACAACGACAAGTTCGTCAGCAAGCAGAAGTACGACAAGCCTTTTACCGCTTCCGCAGCCGACCAATACATCTTGAACGACAACGACTTAGACTTCCGTGTGGCCGACATCACCAAGGACATGTTCAACGACGCCAGCACCTGCTATTTCCACAAGTCATTAGGTGGCTATTCGGGTGCCAAACTGCGTCGCTACCAAGATGTTATCACGCAATACCTTGGCGGTGAACTCAACCAGCTCAGAGGCGCAAAGACCGCACAGGATTTGTTGATGAGCTTGTCGCAGCAGAAAGTAATCAACATGCTGAACACCAAGTATATCATCGTCAACCCCAACTCACAACCTTTCCCCAACCCCAATGCTTTGGGCAATGCTTGGGTAGTAAATGACGTCCGCTGGGTGAGCACACCCAACGAGGAGATCGACGCCATCGCGGAAACCGACTTGGCTCGCGCTGCCATCCTCAACAGGGAGTTTGCGCAACAGGTTGGAAATTATCAGCTTACGGATAGCATCTTGCCTGAGGTCACCTTGGAGGATTATCAGCCTAACAGGTTGACTTATAGGTTTAGGCCGGCCCTTCGACAGGCTCAGGGACCTCAAGACGCCAACTATCTTGTCGTCTTCTCCGAGATTTGGACTGAAAAGGGTTGGAAGATGTATGTGGACGGACAGGAGCAGCCTTTGCTTCGCGCCAACTACATCCTGCGCGCTGCTATGATTCCCGGTGGTGAGCATGACATCGTCATGGAATACGCGCCCGAGGCCTACAAGATGGGCAACACTGTGTCGCTTGTCAGTTCATTGATCATGATCTTGGGCCTGATAGGCGCCCTCATCTATACCTTCAAACCCAAAAAAGAAGAAAAGGCATGAAACGCGTTCTGATCATCACCTACTATTGGCCTCCTTCTGGCGGCAGCGGCGTGCAACGCTGGCTGAAGATGTCGAAGTACCTGCCCGAATACGGCTGGCAGCCCGTGATATACACTACAGAAAACGCCGAGTATCCGATTATCGACCATTCCTTGGAGAAAGATGTCGCGCCTAACATCGAGGTCATCAGAAGACCCATCACCGAACCTTATTCCGCATATAAGAAGTTCCTCGGTATCAACAAAGACGAGACCGTGAAGATGGGATTCATCCAAGAGAAGGAAAAGAGCAAAAGCTGGAAGTCGGACCTAACGCTGTGGGTACGCGGCAACTTCTTCATCCCTGACGCCCGTTGCGGGTGGGTGAAGCCCTCGGTGCGCTTCATGAAAGAATACCTGAACGAGCACCCCGTGGATGCCATCATCAGCACGGGTCCACCCCACTCCATGCACCTGATCGCCTTGAAGCTGAAGGAAGCATTAGGTCTCCCATGGATTGCCGACTTCCGCGACCCTTGGACCGAGATCGACTACTACAACGACCTGCACCTCACCGCTTGGGCCGACCGCAAACATCACCGTTTGGAGCAAGAGGTGTTGACCAAAGCCGACAAGGTGGTCACCGTGGCACCCGATGGTGCGAGAAGGCTTGGGCGATTGGGCAACAGGAACGTCAGGACCATTTACAATGGTTTCGACCGCGACGACGACACACAGACGCCCGTCAACTTGTCCGAACAGTTTACCATTACCTATCTCGGTGTACTCTCCAAGATCCAGAACCCCAGCAACCTATGGCAAGCCTTGTCTGAACTCATCAAGGAAGATAGCGGATTTGACAAGAGCCTAAAAATCAACATGATTGGTCAGATTGACAGTACCGTGGTGAGTAGCATCGACGAGAACGGCTTGACACAACATGTCGCCTATTCGCCTTACATGCCGCACGACCAAGTGTCGGCGGTGCATCGCAGCTCCACATTGCTCTTGCTCCTGCTCATGCCTGACAGCGAGCCACGTGCCAAAGGTCTGGTAACGGGAAAACTCTTCGAGTACATGGCCTCGGGGCGACCCATCCTCTGCATCGGTCCCGAAGACGGCGACGCGGCAAGAATCCTCAGGGAAACTGGTGCTGGCCAGACTGTCAGCTTTGAGGATAAAAATAAAACAAAGGAAATTATCAAGAACCTCTACCAGAGATATTTGAAGAATGATTTACCCAACAACACAAACACTACGATAGAGCAATATTCGAGAAAAAACATGGCAGAAAAATATGCAAAACTACTAAACCAATCCGTCTAATGGAATCGAATTTCAACATCACCAAGGGGATGACAAGTCGATATGAAAAGACCCTTTCTTTTATCAAAAAAAACATTCCCGACAAGAAGAGAGTACTCGACTTAGGGGTTCCAAACCCTTTTTCAGACTTGATGAAAGAAAAAGGGTATGAGGTCTTTAACACCCACGGTGAAGATCTGGATTATCAGCCTAATGTGGTCAAGCAATACGAAGGAATAGAGTTTGTTACCGCTTTGGAGATTTGTGAACATCTCATCAATCCTATGGGTGTGCTTTCCGAGCTTCCTTGTGATAAGTTAATTGCTTCAATCCCTTTATCGCTTTGGTTTGCAAAGGCTTACAGAAGCAAAACCGACCCTTGGGACCGCCATTTCCATGAGTTTGAGGATTGGCAATTCGATTGGCTTCTTGAAAAGGCGGGATGGAAAGTCATGGCTTCGGAAAAATGGACGGCTCCGATAGACAAAATCGGCATCAGGCCTCTGTTAAGAAAGTTCACCCCGAGATACTACATCGTGTATGCAGAAAGAGCTAAATAAACCGAGTGTATTATTTATCGCCTCCAATATCCCGACACCCAAGCGGCAGTCAAACAAAGTGGTGATGACCATTGCACACAAACTGTCGCAGCAATTTGATATTTCTGTCCTGCATCCCGCCGAATGGGTTCCTTTTCCATTCAATCTGATGAAGAAATACCGCAACATTGCCAGGAAACAGCCATGGGAAGATGCGGGTATTGTTATCAAACCTTTCAAATACATCCGTCTATTTGGAAAAAAGAACGCCTTCCGATTGCTTCCCCATTATAAAACTAAACTTCAAAGGCTTTTTCAGCAACATAGTATTCCTGATGTCGTTCACGCCCATTATGCCCTTCCCGATGGGTATCTAGCATTTCTGATCAATAAAATCTATCACGTCCCTTACATCATTTCTTTCAGGAAATCAGACATAGGTTTCCTAAATCTGGCACAAGGAAGCAACACAAGGAAGCTGATGGAGGAGGTACTAACCCATGCCAAACACATCATCGTCCATAATTCAGCACAGCAAGAAGTTCTTTCAAACGCTGGATTCAAAAGTATTCTCATGGCTCATGGCATCGAGGAAGACTTCTTTAAGCCAAAGGAATCTGTCAACAACACAGACGACATAGCCATCGCCTCTGTCGGTGAGCTAATACCACAAAAACACATTGATTGGGTCATCAAGGCAGTAATGGAATATAAAGGGAGTAAGAATCCCACCCTAAAGATTGCAGGTGAAGGACCTATGCGAACCGAATTAGAAGCACTGACAAATGGAGCCAGCAACATCCAACTATTAGGGAAGATTGCACATGATAAAGTTGGCGAGTTGCTTTGCCAGTCCGACATATTCGCTCTTCCCAGCATTAACGAGACCTTTGGTTTGGTTTACCTTGAAGCCGCAGCACATCAGAATGCCGTCATTGCGACAAAAGGAACGGGAATTTGGGGTCATTTCACCAATGATGAAGAGATGTTCTATTGTGATTCCTACACGTCTTTTAAAGAGATGCTTTATAAGCTGATTGACAATGATGATTACAGAAATCAAATGGCATCCAAGGCCTTCATAAAAACTAGAGAGAACTTCACTTGGAATGCTGTCATTGACCAATATGTCTCACTTTACCGTTCCCTATTAACGTCATCAGAATCAATCGAGTAGGGCACCAATAACGCCTATTACGACTTTTTTCGTTACGACTTTTTTCGTAATATAATGTATTATTCCATTTCTCCCAAAATCCACTGTCTAAAGAACGGATCCTCAATCTCATAGCGGTCAGAATAAATCACATACCCATCCTTCTGCATACGTTTTAGGGCGCTATAAACTGTACTCGTCCTGTACTCACCCGACTGCAACGGCTTACCCGATGCCAGTCGCTGCAAAATCCAACGGTTCGTCCGCTTGAGGTTCATCCATAGCCGTTCATAATCCAAGCCGTGCGACTTCACAATATGGTCAACAGCCGCACCTATCGGATCTTCCGAACCTGGCTGCATAACTCCAATTTGCCACACATTCGCAGCTAATTGTTGCGAATAATAAGGATGGCAACCCGTATAGTCCAATATGCTATCAGATAGTTCTCCATAATTCTCTGGAAAAGCGGCCGCCAAGCGCTCCGACAGATACCGATAAAAATCCTCTCTCGGGAGCTTCCCTAAACGCATCAACTCCCCAAAATGATAGAACGGTGATTTCTTGTTTTCAAAAATGTCCGTCATCATACTCTCCTGACTCCCCAGCAAGACATAATTGATGTTCTTCTGCTCCTGCATAATAGACCGCAACTGCTTGTCAAGCTTGGGAGCAATGTCACGAATCTCCTGGAATTCATCCAGCACCACAATCATACGGTCGTTTTCCGAATGGGCGCGTTCAATCAGGGTCAACACATCCTCAATCAACACCGCACCATCCACATCAGGCTGAAACGACACATCTATTGATCCAGTCATCGGATTTGACGAAACCGTTGGGATAATACGGAAATGCTTTATCAAATGCCGCACACGCCCCATAGGATGCACCTTGAAAAACTCCCTAAGTAGTTTTGCCGACAAGTCAGACACTGATGTCGTCTGTTGCAGATTCACCGTGATATGCTTCCGCCCGCTTTCTTTCACGGCCTTGGCCACCACGCTACTCTTGCCGAACCGACGCGGACTAATCAAAACCAAATGGTTCGCGCTCTTCAAAAACTGCTTGATATAAGCCACTTCATTCACCCTGTCGGTGAAGTACTCTTCCTCCACTATGGTGCCGAATTTAAATGGGTTTTCCATATTACGAGTTTTTTCGTTACGACTTTTTTCGTAATCACGCTGCAAACATACAATTTTTCATCCGAACCACAATCTTTTAACATAAAAAACTTGAATCTCCTATATTTTTTGTACTTTTGCTATCAAATATGTTAACCGTGCGATAAAAAAATTGCCATGAAACAACACTTATTACTTTTCGCCATTTTGTTTTCCTCCATAATCAATTGGGGGCAAACCGTCAACATCGGCGACATCCTCTGCACTGACGGCAGCACAACTACACCTGAATTGTTTGCTTCATCCGGAAAAACTGCCAAAGGCATTGTTTTCTATGTTGACGACACCAACCAGCATGGTTGGGCTGTACACTTGAATTATCAAGGCTCCGCTTTATGGAGTCCTGGATTTCATGACATCCCAGATTTGCCTAATTATCAATTATTTCGTGAAGCCATCAACGATTTCAACGGATACGAAAACACAAGAAAAATAAGACAGGCTGGAGATGCCTTCACCTATCCCGCAGCATGGGCTGTTGATTTCGAGCAAGGATGGTATTTGCCTGCTGCAGGACAAATCCGCTATCTCTACGGCTACATCCCAGAAGTCAACCATTCGCTTGAAATTGTTGGAGGCGAAATCTTTGACCTTTCAAACAATTGGTGGATTTGGGCATCGACCGAATGTGGTGCCGAGGACGCTTGGGACATCAATTATCAAGGTTCCGAAGGACACAGCAAGAAACCCGACCATTATTTCTTTGTCAGATCAGTAACCGATTTCTAATACAGCAAGCCATGAAACGTTCTATATACATCTCTCTTGTTTTTATCCTGTCGTTTTGTTCTTCCCTGAAAGCGCAGACTTATAAAATCGGTGACCTCATCACTAATGAAGATGGGTCAAAAGGTGTTGTCTTCTATGTCAACCGTGACCGTACTGATGGTTGGATGGTCGCTTTGAACGACCTTCCATTCCAAAATTGGGGCATGACGAGTGACATTCCAAGCCTCCAAAACCTTGACACTCCCATGGCATTATTGAACGAGACTGATGGTTATACCAACACAGGCATCATTAGGCAATACCATGCAAGCATGGGATACTCTCAACCCTATGGTGCCGGCAGTGTTGACTATGAAAACGGGTGGTACATCCCCACTGCAGGACAACTCATGAAGCTTTGCAGCGCGTTAAGCACCATTGAAAACAAGATCATCCAAGCAGGAGGAAGCACATTGCAACGATTGCCCTATTTCAGTAGCACAGAGGCTTATTATGAGCAAGCTTGGACGATTGATTTCGGAAGCGCCTTCCATGACTGGGGCGGGCAACTTATCGCTACAGCAAAATCACAATCCACGGGTGTCCGCTTCCGTGCAGTGAAAAACATTCAAGCACAACAGCCATTGCCCGAGCCTACCCTACCTGACAACATCCTTGATGACGAGTGTAACACACCTCTTCAAAGTTTTGAATGGGGCATCCGCGAGGACTGGTCATCGAATGACAACATCTACTGTCGCATCAATCCTCTTGTGGGTGACCTTGACGACGACGGCATCCCTGAAATCGTTTGCTTCGACATGCAAGGCAACAGTTCAAGCCAAACGGCAGCCAAGATCATCAATGTGTATGACGGCAGAAGTAAAGCCCTTAAAACACAAATCACCGTGGAAAACATGGTCTGGGCACATGGCAACGGCCCATACGGCTTGGTCAAGCTGCCCAATCGCAAAGGATTGATTGTGACTGCATGCAAGGACACCAAATTATATGCCTACGACATCACGGCAGCCAATCCCAGCAATCCCGTCTGGGTATCCAACGAGAGCTACAACACGGGCTACAATGACTTCTCCGTGAGTATCGGTTTCGCCGACTTCAACGGCGATGGCCATCCTGAAGTTTATGTGCGGAACAAGATTTTCGATGCCGAAACAGGCATCTTGCTTGCCACCGCCCAAGGCGGATACAACCAAGCTGATTCATATTCACACAACAGCCATACCAACTTCAACAAACTCTCTTGTCCTATAGCCTTCGACATTTGCGGCGACACACGACAAGAACTCATCCTGGGCAACGAAATCTACGATGTAGTCATCACCAATCGTTACGGTACATCAGGCAACCATGCCACGCTGACGAAAAGCATCACGCCACCCAACAATATCATCAACGACGGACATGTGCAAGTGGCCGACTTCAATCTCGATGGTCACCCCGACATCCTCATCAGCAACCGCGACACTGAAGACTATTACGGTATCGTATCGTTCTATGTATGGGATGTATATAATAACCGAACGAGTCTGCCGATTCAATTGGAGACCTATTTCACTGGAAAAAGTGTCCCTCTCATCGCTGACTTTGACAACGATGGCCGTTTGGAAATCTTGATTGACTGTTGCGCCAACGACGGCCAAGGCCAACGCGCCTATCGGTTCAATCCTAATACCAACAGTTTCAATCATCTATGGACGTTAGCCATCGACGAAGACTCGTATTCCAACACAGCTACTCTCTTTGATTTCAACAACGATGGCAGAAACGAACTCGTCCTCACCGATAATAGTCGTTTGCTCGTGTACGACCTCAGCAACAATCCACCTGCTCTACTTTCTAGCATCGATTGTGGCGAGATTACCATCATGCACGTGCCTATTGTGGCTGATGTCGACAATGACAGTAGTGCTGAAATAGTCGTTACAGGCAAGACAGGAGGATATATGCAGGCCAACACTATGCTGAAGGTCTACAAGTCGGCGACCGAGCCATGGAGGAATGCCCGCAAAGTCTGGAACCAATACATGTACCACGTCACCAACGTCAACGAAGACCTCACCATCCCGACCTTCTGCTTCAACACCGCCACCGTCTTCACTGCTCCCGACGGCACCATACGCAGGCCATACAACAACTTCCTGCAGCAGGCAGGCTACATCACACCGCAAGGCGAGCCCTACAGCCCCGGCGGTTATGTGGAAGCAGAGCACTACGGCGAAGGCTGCGAAACTTACCATTTCCACGGTGTCACTTATACCGAAAGCGGTGACTATGAATACCTCATTGAGAATCCCTTAGGCTGCGACACGCTGATGACCGTACATGTCCATATCGGCGACACCGTACATGCCATGCAATACAAGAGCGTTTGCCAACCTTATACCTGGAATGGAATCACCTATGAAGAGTCTGGCGTCTATCAACAGACATTTACTTCGGTGCAAGGCTGCGATAGCATCGTCACGCTTTACTTGAATGTTGGCGAACAAATCATAGCCAACATGGCCGTCAACACCTGCGACAGCTATACCTGGAATGGCACAACTTATACTGAGAGTGGCCTTTACGAGCAGACCTTCACCTCTGTCCAAGGCTGCGACAGCATCGTCATCCTCGATCTGACCATTAGAGCCTCATCATACGTCAGCCCCATCTATGGTGAAAGCCTCATCTACTACCAAACCAACGGCAACTATATCTATAGCATCGACCCCGTGGAAGGTTGCTTCGGCTATGACTGGACCCTTGACGGGCCTTGGGGCATCACTTCCTCGCCCGACTCGCCCGAGTGCTTCGTCAACATCAACTCGCCTGGCGTTGGAACGCTAAAAGTTAGGGTTTACACCGAATGCGGCTACATTGAGCGCACCCTCTACATCAACCATGACGCGCGCCCCGACGTGGTCATCTATCCCAATCCCACGCAAGGCGATTTCAACATCGTCCTTTATGGTATGCAAGGCGAGGCGGTTATCGTCATCTATGACTATCTGGGACAATTCATCGGGCGCTTCAGCGTCGACACGGATTTGGAAGGTATCGTCGTGCCTTGTTCCCTGGCGGGCA
>CAMYXV010000068.1 GCA_947303055.1 uncultured Bacteroidales bacterium | reverse complement strand
TGTCCTCGGCGGAAAGGATCATGCCCTCGCTGACCACGCCTTTGAGCTTGCGCGGTTCGAAGTTGGCGATGAAGCAGACCTGCTTGCCCACCAGCTTCTCAGGCTCGGTGTAGTATTTGGCGATGCCGCTCACGATGGTGCGCTTCTCCATGCCATCGTCGATGAGGAACTGCAACAGCTTGTCGGCCTTCGGTACTTTTTGGCACTCGAGGATGGTACCTACGCGGATGTCGACTTTCATGAAGTCATCGAAGCTGACATTGGGCTTCACCTCGGCAGGCTTCCAAGAATTGAGTTGGTTGGCTTTCTTGGTGTCCTCCAACTTTTGCAGCTGGGCAGCTACCACACTGTCTTCGACCTTCTCAAACAGCAGTTCAGGCTGGTTGATGATATGACCTTCGGGCAGCAAAACGGTGTTCTCGGCATCGTTCCAACCCTTCACTTCCAGACCAATCATCTGTTGCAATTTCTTTGCGCTGAAAGGCAGGAAAGGTTCGCTCAAGATGGCGAGATGGGCAACAATCTGCAAGGAGACAGCCATCACGGTCTTCACGCGCTCGGGGTCGGTCTTGATTTGCTTCCAAGGCTCATTGTCGGTAAGGTATTTGTTACCCAGACGGGCCAGGTTCATCAACTCCGACAAAGCCTCGCGGAATTTGTAAGTATCCAGCAGATGGCCAATCTTTGCAGGATAGGCGTTCATCTCTTCGATGACAGCCTTGTCGGTATCGTTGAGGTTGCCCATAGCAGGCACGGCACCTTCATAATATTTGTGCGTCAGCACCAAGGTGCGGTTGACGAAGTTACCGAAGATGGCCAACAATTCGTTATTATTGCGGTCTTGATAGTCTTTCCAAGTGAAGTTGTTGTCCTTGGTTTCAGGAGCGTTGGCGGTAAGCACATAACGCAGCACATCCTGCTTGCCAGGGAACTCCTGCAGGTATTCGTGCAGCCAAACGGCCCAGTTGCGCGAGGTCGAGATCTTGTCGTTCTCGAGGTTGAGGAACTCGTTGGCGGGAACGTTGTCGGGCATGATATAGTCGCCGTAGGCCTTCATCATGCAGGGGAAGATGATGCAGTGGAACACGATGTTGTCCTTGCCGATGAAATGCACCAACTTGGTCTCGGGGTCTTTCCACCATTTCTCCCAGTCTTCGCCGCGGGCTTCGCATATCTCCTTGGTGTTACTGATATAGCCAATAGGCGCATCGAACCAAACATACAACACCTTGCCGTCGGCACCCTCAATCGGTACGGGAACACCCCAGTCCAAGTCGCGGGTGACGGCGCGGGGCTGCAGACCACCGTCGAGCCAGCTCTTCACTTGTCCATAGACGTTGGATTTCCATTCCTTATGGCCTTCGAGGATCCACTCGCGGAGCCATGGTTCGTATTGGTCGAGGGGCAGGTACCAGTGTTTGGTTGGCTTCTTCACCAAGGCCGCGCCACTGAGTTGCGAATGCGGGTTGATGAGCTCATCGGGACTCAAGGAAGAGCCACATTTTTCACATTGGTCGCCATAAGCGCCGTCGGCACCACATTTCGGGCAAGTGCCCACGATATATCTGTCGGAAAGGAACTTCTGACGTTCGGGGTCGAAGTATTGCTCCGTCTCCTTTTCGATGAACTTCCCTTCGTCGTAAAGCTTCTTGAAAAACTCTTGAGCCGTGGCACGATGCATCTTTGAAGAGGTGCGCGAGTAAATGTCGTAGCTGATGCCCAACTCCTCGAATGACTTCTTGATGATTTCGTGGTAACGGTCCACGATGTCCTGCGGTGTGCAGCCTTCTTTCTCGGCTTTGATGGTAATCGGCACGCCGTGCTCGTCGGAACCACCGACAAACAGGACGTCCTCGCCACGCATTCGCAGATAGCGGACATAGGTGTCGGCAGGGATATAAACGCCGGCAAGGTGACCGATGTGGACGGGGCCGTTGGCATAGGGCAAGGCCGTGGTTACTGTGTAACGCTTGAAGTGTTTGTTCGTTGATTCCATTGTGTTGTTATTTTTGAAAAACGGGTGCAAAAATACGGATATTTGTTGAAATGCAGTAATTTTGCGGCCAAAATAAACACGAAATGAAGCGAACGCCTTTAATCATCTTATTTTTGCTGGCATTGATGGCATCAGTCACAAAAGGCACTGCCCAAACGTCTGTTGTTGCCGAGGAATATCAGTCCCAAAAACCGCAATTATACAATCCTAGTCAAAGCAAGGTACCCATCTGGTTGGATTTTTCTGTAGGCGCGAATTATGCCCAATGTTTTGACAAAGGTACCGTTCCGTTCCGCTATAAGGGCCTCGGCGCGAATGTTGCTGCTGGTGTCACCGTTGAATGGGGTCGCTGGCATATGCAAGCAGAGGGGAGGGGTTTTTATACCGATTTTACCACACTCTCTGGGACGGCTCTCGATATCGACGTTTCGACCGAGTTTCTCTACCATTGCTCACGCATCAACCGCTGGAGCTTTTGGGCGGGCGGCTCCATGCAGACCTTTATCGATATGAAGGAAATCCCAGGATTGATGAACGCCGCGTCGAGCGTTTCGGTATTCGCCAACCTTTGTGCCGTGGGGATGGTGGACTACAATTTCGCTTTTAACCGCGACAAGACGCATCATTGGCTGACCGCCTTTGGCAAACTGAGCCTGCCCTTGGTGGGTGTTGTGAGCCGTCCGGGCTTTGCCTATATCGGCAACCCCACGATCAACGAAGATGACTTGTTGGAGGACTACGATACTTTTGCCAAATTCTTCCCCGGTGCAAGCACCGAGTTGGGACTTTATCTGAACCTGCGTAACGACAATCGTATTGGTCTTTCTTATCGCTGGGATTATCTCACGACAGGCAAAAAGGGAACTTATCGGTTCGACAACACCCTCCATGCCATCAACTTATCCTTTATGTTTAGAGTCAACTGATTACAGCCATGAAAAAAACATATCTCTTTATTCTTGGCCTTTTGGCCTTTGTCTTTACCTCTTGTGAGCGCGCTTTTATGGAGCAAGACGAGCCCAGCAATCCCGTCAACGTGTTCGATTATCTCTGGAATCAAGTGGATCAAAACTACACCTTTTTTGATTTGAAGGGCATTGATTGGGACTCCGTTCGCGAGGTGTATCGTCCCAAGGTGAACGATGACCTGAAAAACGACAGTCTGTTCCGTGTGTGCGCCGCTATGCTCAATACCTTACGCGATGGTCACACCAACTTGATTTCTGGTTTTGACGTGTCGTACAACGATTCGGTGTATTATAAAATGTATGCTGAGAAAAACATCAACGAAGACATTGTTTTTCTGAACTATTTGACGGTCAATCATCACTCCACGGGAAGCTTTAAGCATAATTTCATACGCGACGGCAAGGTGGCCTATTTGCGCTATGCTTCATTTTCGAACGATGTCAACGAGTCTGTTTTGAAATATTTGGTAAAATACTATCAGTCTTGTGACGGCATGATTCTCGATTTGCGTCAAAATGGAGGAGGTTCCATGAGCAACATCGCCACTTTACTCAGCATCTTCGACAACCACCACCAGCCTTTGTACAAGACCCAAGTAAAATCAGGCCCTGGGCATGATGATTTTGCCGAAGCCGTGACAGTGTATGCCGCCGACAGCAGCCTTTTAGGTCAAAACCCTTACACCAAGCCCGTAGCTGTGCTCATCGATCGTGGCTCCTATAGTGCGACGTCATTCTTTGCCGTTTGCACGCAGGCATACGACAATCTTCGTCTCTTTGGCGACTATTCGGGCGGCGGTTTGGGTGTTCCTAATGGGGGCGTTTTGCCCAACGGCTGGTCCTATCGTTTCAGTGTAACGCGTACCATTGCCCTTGACGGACAGAATTACGAAAACGGTGTGCCGCCCGATACGCGCGTTATTCTCGACCCCGCCTGCACCGCCCAAGGCATTGACAACGTGATTGAGACGGCAGCAGACTGGATTATGCAATAACATTGTCATTGTCTGTGTCTCGCAGACAAAGTAATCCTTTTTTCGTCTGCGAGACGCAGACAAGGACAATGTGTTGCGAGATACAGAAGACGATATTTTTCTTCATTTTTGCAATAAATAAGAATTGTTGCCGTTAAAGTGGCAAATTGACACATTAAAGTTAGTTCTATGAAACCTTCATTTTTCTGCCGATGGTTTATTGCCATCGGCTTCATGTTGACATGTGTGCCTGCACTCGCTCAGAAGCGGACGATCAGCGGCTACGTGATGGATGCCGCCAGCAAGGAGACGCTCATCGGAGCCACCGTCTTCGACAAAAACTCAGGGAAAGGCTGTGCTACAAATAGTTACGGCTTCTACACATTGACCTTGGACCAAGGTCAAGTGGACTTGCAAATCTCTTACGTAGGCTATTCACAACAGAACCGAACCATCGACCTAAAAGAGAACCTCAACCTCAATTTCGCGCTCGAAACCAATACAACCTTAGATGAAGTGGTGGTGGAAGGCACACGTGCCACCGTGAGCGCGCGCAGTCCGCAGATGAGTGTGGTGGAGTTGCCCGTGCAGCAGATTAAAAGCATCCCCACCCTGTTTGGCGAGGCGGACGTGCTGAAAGCCATACAGCTGCTGCCAGGCGTGCAGAACGGCTCGGAAGGCTCGGCCGGCATGTACGTGCGCGGCGGTGGCCCCGACGAGAACCTACTGCTCCTCGATGGCGTACCTGTCTACAATGTCAACCACATGATGGGTTTCTTCTCCGTCTTTAATCCCGATGCCTTGAAGAACGTCACCTTGTATAAAGGCAGTTTTCCGGCGCATTTCGGAGGACGTCTCTCATCGGTGGTTGACGTTCGCATGAAAGAAGGCGATATGCAGCAATATCATGGCAACGTCAGTGTAGGATTGATTTCGTCGAAACTCAACTTCGAAGGCCCCATCGTGAAGGACAAGCTCTCATTCAACCTCTCCTTCCGCCGCACCTACAGCGACCTGCTGATGAAGCCCGCCCTCTGGATTGCACGACGCTACCAGGATGACATGAGCAAACTCAAGGCTGGATACTATTTCTATGACTTCAATGGCAAGCTCAACTGGAAAATCTCCGACAAGGACCGTCTTTATCTGAGCTTCTATTCGGGTGACGATGCCATCTATTTCGGAGTGAAATATAGGGATTATGCTTATGACGACACCCAATACACCGACAATATGGGCCTCAACTGGAAATGGGGCAACAAGGTGTCGGCCCTCCGTTGGAACCATGTCATGTCGCAGCAACTCTTCATGGATGCTTCGATTAATTACACACAATACCGCCATAACCTCGGCATGGAAATCAAAGAGGAGGCGAGCTATCTGAATTACCAAAATGTTGTCTTTAACGCCTACAATATGGCCTACAAGTCGGGTATCAACGACCTGACCGCCAAGGTCGACTTCGACTACACGCCCTTGCCGAACCACGAAATCCGTTTCGGTGGTAGCTACACCTACCACCAGTTTCGTCCCGAGGTGCAGTCGCTGAAAATCACTAGCGGCGAATTCAATGTCGACACCATCGTCGGCTCTTCCAATGTCTTTGCCCATGAGACCGCTCTTTATGCTGAGGACAACATGACCTTGGGCGACATCTTCCGCGTGAACGCAGGGTTGCATTACTCCACCTTCACCGTCGAAGGCAAGACCTATCAAAGCGTGCAACCCCGTCTCAGCACCAGTGTGATGTTGGCCTCCAACCTCTCGCTTAAGGCGGGCTATGCCTATATGACGCAATATGTCCACCTGCTTTCCAACAGCAGCCTCAGCCTGCCCACCGACCTCTGGGTGCCCGTGACGAAAAACATTGTCCCGATGAATGCCCATCAAGTGTCGCTGGGTGCTTTCTATGAGTTGCCGCGTCTGTTCGACATTTCGCTCGAAGGCTATTACAAGACCATGGACAACCTCGTGGAATACAAAGACGGTGCTTCTTTCTTCGGCTCGTCAGAGACTTGGGAAAACAAGGTATGTCTTGGCAATGGTTGGGCATACGGCGTGGAGTTTCTCGTGCAGCGCAGCTTCGGTAAGACCACGGGCTGGGTAGGATACACTTGGGCGCACGCCAAACGACAGTTCGACCGCGAAGGCATGACCATCAACGAGGGCAAAGTGTTTCCTGCCAAATACGACCGTCGCCACGACCTCAGCATCACCGTGCAGCATAAGTTCAGCGACCGCTTCGATCTGAGCGGCACCTGGGTATTCAGCAGCGGCAACTGCGGCACCCTTGGCACCCAGATTTACGAAGGCTTACCCGACTGGGATTACATCCCTTACATCCAAGCCCTCGAACGCAACAACTTCCGCATGGGCAATTATCACCGCCTCGACGTGAGCATGAACTTCCACAAGCAGAAGAAACACGGCATCCGCACCTGGAACCTCAGCGTCTACAATGCCTACAACCACAATAATCCGTTCTTGGTGTATACGAGTTACGGCTTCGACGAAAATACCCATCAAGAGAAGAAAGTCCTGATGCAGGCCAGCCTGTTCCCGATTATTCCTTCGGTTAGTTATAGCTTTAAATTCTGAACGATCATGAAACAATTCATATTATTAGCAATCAGCGCAATACTCCTTGCCTCCTGCGAGAAGGAAATCGAATTCAACGGCGAGCAGACCGACCCTAAGCTGGTCGTCAACAGCATTGTGGGAACCGACGAACCCGTAAAAGCCTATATCAGCAAGAGCTACTTCTTCCTTGACTATGACGAAAACACCCAGGCTCCCGACGACCTCGTGGCTTCGCTTTATGTCAACGGCAATCCCATTGGCGAGTTGACCCCTTCGGCCGACACCATTTGGCACAATTACGAAATGAATGACTATCGACTCATTCCCTACCTTTTCAACGACTATCGTCCCCAAGAGGGCGACATCGTCCAGATTAAGGCCTCGGCCAACGGCTACGATGACGCGGAAGGCACGACCAGCGCCTTGCCTAAATTTGTGGATTGCCCAATGGAGATGGAAGTAACGGAATGGCATGGCCGGTATCATCACGACTTTAATTATGAAACGCAAGAATACGAGGAAGACAGTGTGTGGAATGTGTGGGGATACATGAATTTGACTTTCACCATCACTGACCCCAATCCCAATAAGACTAATTATTTTAGGCTAACCACGAGCAGGAACAGCAACATGACCATTGGTGAAAACAAGCGTTATATCAGTTTCGACTATGATGATCCCATCTTTGAGCCTGTGATGACCGAGAATGATTTCATCGATGCCAGCGACCTCGACACCCGTCCTGAGGGCGTGTTCACCGACATGCTCTTTGACGGAGGTTCATATCGGCTGAAATTAAAAGTCTATTTTGATTGTACAGTTGACGAAGACTTCGATCCCGACTTCTTTCGTGTGCCCTTCATGGTAGAGCACCTCTCGAAGGAATACTACGACTATTTGAACACCTGCAACCAAGGCGATGATTACTTACAAATCTTGTCCGAGCCCATCCATACCTATTCCAATGTCACCAACGGCTACGGCATCGTGGGCGGTAGGGCAGTCGACATCATTGAGCTTGCCTTGCCTTTGGAAGAACCATAAAAAATATTGGTTTTTATTCTTGTATTTCCCATTTCTTTGTTACCTTTGCAAGGTTAGAAAGGCTATTTTTCCTACGCTAGCCCTCTATGCTAACAATCGTAAACTATTAACTTTTAACAATTAACTCAATAAAAATGGACTTAACGAACATCTTAGGTGCTTTGACGGGCAATGATGCCGTCGGCGCCATCGCAGAAAACCTTAACATCGACTCGAAGCAAGTGTCTTCCGTCATCACCAATGCACTGCCCTCACTGTTGGGTGCCATGCAGAAGAATGCCTCCACACCTGGTGGCGCTGAAGCTTTGGCCAAGGCCCTCGGCGACCATGCCGTCAACGCGGGCAACATCATCAACAATCTGAAGGGTGCCGACCTTATTGACGGCTCCAAGATTCTGGGCCATATCTTTGGTGGCAACCTCAACAACATTTTGGGTGGCATCTCAAAACAGACCGGTGTGGCTTCCAATGCCGTGGGTAACATCCTTGCCTCCATCGCTCCCAGCCTGCTCGCCATCCTCGGCAAGCAAAACGGCAACTCGGGTGCAGCTGGCTTAGGTGGCCTGCTCGGCGCTCTCCTTGGCGGCTCACAAAGCCAAAGCACAGGCGGCTTAGGCGGTCTTGGTAGTATCCTTGGCGGCTTAGGCAGTCTTTTCGGGAAGAAATAAATACTCTTTTCGAAAGACGTTTTTCCACTGCAAACCATCATGCTGGGCTTGACTTATTCCATACAACTATGAAAAGCATTTTTTTATCATGCAAAAAGGCAGCGTATGCGGTCTTATTCCTTCTTGTTTTAGGAATGGGAACGACGCATCTGCATGCACAGACCCTTTTCACCATAGGGAATTTGTATTATCAAATCAATGCTGACAGTCTATCTGTAACGCTTGTAGGTCCTGTCGACGCTACACAAGTGGCTGGTGAAATAAGCATCCCGACAACCATCATCTATAATGGAAAAGACTATCCCGTGACAAGGATTGGGAAAAACGCTTTCATTTCGAGTGGAGGATTGACAGGATCCTTAACCATACCCAATACGGTGGTTTCCATTGGTGAAAACGCATTCTTGGCTTGCAGTGGATTGACCGAATTACATCTCGGTAACTCCTTGGATACTATTGGCCCTGCGGCATTCTATGGTTGCAAGGGATTTACCGGCTCATTGACCATCCCTAATTCGGTGAGGGTCATCGAAACTGCTGCATTCTATGGTTGCACTGGGTTTAACGGCGCATTGACTATTGGAAATAGTTTGACACGCATCGAAGACGCGGCGTTTTATAAATGTAGGGGTTTTTCCAGTTTGAATCTCAGCAATGCTGTGACATCCATCGGTACTTCTGCATTTTGGGGCTGCTTTGGTTTTACGGGTTCTCTGACGATTCCCAATTCCGTGACGGTGATTGAACCTAATGCATTCCACAATTGCAGCGGATTTACAGGCACATTAACCCTTGGAAATGCCTTGGAAAGCAT
>CAMYXV010000067.1 GCA_947303055.1 uncultured Bacteroidales bacterium | reverse complement strand
AGCTGCGGTGGCACCTGTTTCAATTCCAGTAACGTTTCCTACCGCCGCATGTAGATTAGTGACATTTCTCCATTGACTTCGTCGAATCTTCGATTTCCCGCAGGGAATCTCTCCACTCTAAACCAAAACCCCTTGCATTTCCCAAATAAAATACCTATCTTGCGCCCCGAATACAACCTATTCTGTCCTCGAATTGTCCAATTTAAAAACCTATACATTATGAAAACGAAATCTTTACTCAAAACCTTCCTGGCCCTCTGCGTGCTGGCGTTCGCCCTCTTCGGCAGCGTGAAGCAGGCCAATGCCTACAGCTTTTCAGCTACGCTTTCTTCCGGGCAAACCATGTATTACAACATCATAGATGCCACTAACCGCAAAGTGGCCTTGACTTGCCCTAATGCCCAAAACTCTTCTTGGGATGGTTATACCAAGCCGACAGGCAATGTTGTACTATCTGGATCGGTTTCCTACAATGGCATTACTTACACGCTGACTTCGCTTGGAAACAATGCGCTTGAGTACTGTCCAGGTATTACTGCACTGACCATCCCTAGCACTGTGACTTCCATAGCAAGCACCGCGCTCTTTGGCTGCACCAACATGACCACGGTGACCATCAACAGTAACGACTTCATGTCGTCTGGATTTGGCCCTTTCAATAACTTGGTTTATTATTTCGGAAACCAAGTCACGAGCTACATCTTTGGCTCGATGGTGACGACCATCGGTTCTGGGGCGTTCAGTGGATGCACCAATCTGACCTCGGTGACCTTCATCGGGGCCGTGACTTCCATAGGAAGCCGTGCATTTGAAGAATGTTATCATTTGACGAGGGTCTACTCAGGAAGCCCTGGCGATTGGTGTACGATTGATTTTGCTGACTACGATTCCAATCCGCTTTATTTTGCTCATCACCTTTATTCTTATCCTTCCGGAAACGAAATCACCAATCTGACTATCTCCGGCGGCGTAACCACCATTAAGGCCTGTTCTTTCTATGGTGCCTATGGCCTGACCTCTGTCACCCTCCCTTCTTCTGTGACTTCCATTGAGAACGAGGCTTTCTTTGATTGCATCAACCTGACTCAGGTGACCATCCCTTCTTCTGTGACTTCTATAGCAAACTATGCGTTCAGTGGCTGCAGTGGCCTGACGAGGGTGAACATCTCCAACTTGGCTGCTTGGTGCGCGATTGACTTTACCACTGGCAATGCCAATCCCCTTTCTTACGCCCATCACCTCTATCTCTCCGGAAGCGAAATCACCAATCTGACCATCCCCAGCTCCGTGACTTACATCAAGAATTATACATTCTATGGCGCCTCTGGCCTGACCTCGGTGACCATCCCTTCTTCTGTAGTTTCCATTGGGAAAGAAGCATTCTATGGTGCCTCTGGCCTAACTCAAGTGACCATCCCCACTTCATTAACTTCCATCGGGGAAGACGCTTTTCATGGGTGCTCAGGCTTGACGAGGGTCAATATCAGCAACTTGGGTGCTTGGTGCGGGATAACTTTTAACGGTTTTGCTTCTAATCCCCTTTACTTTGCCCGCCACCTCTACCTCAACAACATCAAGGTCACCAATCTGAATAACCTCAACAACGCGACTTCCATTGGAAGCTATGCGTTCTGCGGCTGCACCGACTTTACCGCGCTGACCATTGCCAGTTCCGTGACCTCGATTGGAAACTATGCGTTCGACGGCTGCTCCAACATCACCTCGGTAACCAATTCAGCGATTTCGATTGGAAGCTATGCGTTTAAAGATTGTTCCGGAATGACAGAGTTGACCTTCCTCGGCCCATTGTCTTCTGTCGGGAATAAGGCGTTCAATGACTGCACTGGTTTGACAAGGGTCAACATAAGTTATTTGGACGCTTGGTGCGGGATTAGCTTTGCCTCTGCTGATGCCAACCCCCTTTACCTCGCCCATCACCTCTATCACAACAACACTTTAGTTACCAATTTAGACATTCTCAGCACCGCAACTTCCATTGGAAGCTATGCGTTCAGCGGCTGCATCGACTTCACCTCGGCAATCTTACCCAACTCCGTGCAATCCATAGGAAGCTATGCATTCAGTGGCTGCACTGGCATCACCTCGGCGACCATCCCCAGCAACGTGCAATCCATTGGTAACGATGCATTCTCTGGCTGTACTTCCCTGACCTCGGTCACCATCAACAGCAACGCCGTGGCATCGGCCTCATATTCATATAATTGTAGTTCTGGTTGGGATTTTGTTAATAACAGTATTTATTATTTTGATTTTACTTATAACAATTTCAGGTCAAGATTCGGCAATCAAGTCACGAGCTATACCTTAGGCCCTGATGTGACGGCCATCGGTACGAAGGCGTTCTACGACTGCGATGGCATCACGGAGTTGACCTTCCTCGGCCCCTTGTCTTCCGTTGGAAGTTCTGCGTTCGAAGGCTGTTCTGGCCTGACAAGGGTTAACGTCAGCAATTTGGACGCTTGGTGCAGTACTAATTTTAGCAGTTACAATGCCAACCCCCTTTACTATGCCCATCACCTTTATCACAACAATATTTTGGTCACCAATTTAGATAATCTCAGCACCGCGAATTCCGTAGGAACCTATGCATTCAGTGGCTGTACCGACCTTACCTCGGCAATCTTACCCAACTCCGTGCAATCCATAAGAAACGATGCGTTCAGTGGCTGCACTGGCATCACTTCGGCGACCATTCCCAGCAGTGTGCAATCCATCGGTAACAAGGCATTCACTGGTTGTACTTCCCTGACCTCGGTCACCATCAACAGCAACGCCGTAGCCTCGGCCTCATATTCATATAATTGTAGTTCTGGTTGGGATTTTGTTAATAACAGTATTTATTATTATGATTATACTTATGACAATTTTAGGTCAAGATTCGGCAACCAAGTCACGAGCTATACCATAGGTCCTGAGGTGACAGCCATCGGCGCCAATGCCTTCTACAACTGCGATGGCATCACCGAATTGACTGTCTGCTCCATGACGCCCCCCACGATTACCAACTCCACGTTTTCAGGTGTCCCCGCAGCCACCCCCGTCTATGTGCCCCTCGGTACAGTGGCAGCCTATCAAGCAGCCCAATACTGGTCGAGATTTACCAATTTCATAGAATCTGCCAGTGTCAATTCCTCTGTCGTGGCTATACCTTATGAACAACACTTCGACGATGACAACACTCCCGAAGGTTGGAATACCTACTCTGGCACGTTGTATGAGAATAACGGCATCTACACGGCCACGCTGACGCCGTGCTCAGGTCCCACCACATGGCGTTTCGGTGAGAAAAACGACGTGTTCGACAGCCATGCCTACGCGCTGCTCGGTTACATCAGCACCGAACGCAAATGGATGGTGACGCCCACGCTCATCCTCGGCAACGAAGCCAATGTCTATCTGAG
Organism: uncultured Bacteroidales bacterium; assembly: GCA_947303055.1. GTDB lineage: Bacteria > Bacteroidota > Bacteroidia > Bacteroidales > F082 > Limimorpha. The sequence continues at coordinate 5,691 of CAMYXV010000067.1, read as the reverse complement.
CTTCGATCTTGGCATGTCGAAGAGTTCGGGCAGCCAAGTGCCTCTCACACCTGGGGCTCAGAACCACCAGCGTATCGTCGTTCTGGTCACCACCGACGGCGGCGCCACCTGGCAAGCATTAGGAGAATGGCGCCACGAGGATGGCTACATGGACCTCGACGCCCTCAATCCCGAAGGCGACTCCTTCTATTTCGACCTCAGCGACTACCAGAACCAAAACATCCAGGTGGCCTTCTATACCGCGTGCCCCGACCCTCACGATCAAGGCAATCATGTGCATGTCGACAACGTCAGCATCCAGAGTTACGACATGACAATGCCACCCACATCGGTAACGGTGAGCGAAGTGGGCGGCCACTCGGCCAAGGTGAACTGGACGCCAGCCTCGCCCGTGCAGAGCCTTTGGGATGTGTGGGTAACACAAACTAGTGATATACCTAACGCGTCCACCAGCATCAGTTATATGCAGGCCAATGGCTTCTTCTATAACACAACCAGTTCCTATCAAATAGTGGATGGACTGAATGCGAGCTCACAATACACAGCATGGGTGCGCTACAGGAATGGTCAAGTGGTAAGTGAATGGGTGAATAGCGGTTGGTTCGAAACCGAAAATGCCTGTGCCCCACCCACCAATATTCAAGTGCAAACCACAACGCATACTGTCTATGTCAGCTGGGAGCCTGGTGAGGCCAACCAAACCAGCTGGACAGTTGAAGTCTGGGATTCGGACTATCCCTGGGGGATTGATGTGGAAGGTACTCCATCGACTCTAATTGATGTTTCTGCCTTATTATACGAATCGGAACAAGAGTTAAATCTTAGAGTTTGTGGTCACTGCGGTGAATATGAAGGCGATGGTTGCAGCCCAGACCAATCATTTTCCATGCAGCCGCTGCCCACGCTGACGGTGAATGACGGAACATCCATCAGCTATAACGCCGTCATTAATGCATACGAGACTTTCTATAACTATGCATCGACGCAGTTTGTCATTCCCGCTAACGAGATTATGGACATGCAATACGGCACCATCCAACAGCTGCAGTTCTATTGTTCCAATGTCACCAACGGAACACCTTGGGGCAATGCCCAATTCCGTGTGTATTTGAAAGAAGTGGACTTCGGCAATTATAGTGAATTTTGCGATGACTCTTTCTATCCTTGGTCTGACATGTCGTCAATCTATGAAGGATCGCTTATCATCTCCGATGGTGTAATGACCATCACACCCAATGAAGTCAACCGCTTCTATTACCAAGGTGGCGACCTGCTCGTTGGCATCTATCAATATGAAGCAGGTTCTTTTGGCCAAGCGCAATGGTATGGGGTTGTCAAAAACAATCCCATGTCTGGGTATATCGATAGTCAATACGATGAAGATATTGTGCAATGTAGCACTTTCGCTCCCAAAGTCACTTTCACCTACGAGCTCGACGACTACCTGCCACCCACCAACTTTATGGTCTACGATCTGTTGCCCGACCAGATGAGGATGTCGTGGACACCTCGCGAGGGGCAGACCGGCGCCGAGGTGGAACTGCTCAATGAAGACATGGAGTCGATGTATATCTTCTATGCATTCACCAACCCCTTCGGAATCGGTGGGTTGGAGCCCAGCACCACCTACAATGTACGCATCCGTGCCCTCTATGTTGTAGACGACGAGACTCACTACAGTACCTGGACCAATCCGATAGAGTTTACCACTTTAGGACCTTGCGAGCCGCCTGCGAACCTCACCGTCACCAATGTCGGCCCCTTCTCGGCACAGCTTAACTGGGTAAGTGGGGGAGAATATGACGAAGTGCAGTATAGCAATTATACAAATGTCGGCAATGTCTTGCTGGAAGAAGGGTTTGAAAACTGTGCAACAAACACTATTCCTGAAGGATGGTTGACTTATGACAATGCTTGGAGGGTACCAAATAATAATACCAGCGGTCATAACGGAGGAAAGTATATTAATGCAAATAATGCTACAAATCCTACACCAAAATGGCTGGTTTTACCTCAATTCGACCGAGACGGTTATTTGAGTTTATGGATTAATATGGCAGGTCAGTCGTTTGGTGTCTACATTTCGACAACAGGTACAGATGTTGATGACTTTCAGTTGGTTCAGGAATGCCAGCGTATAGGATCAGGTTATCAGAATTATATCATTCCCATCATGGCACAAGGCTATAGACATGTCGCTATCATGTATCAAGGTGTAGGTATTATACGAATGGATGATGTCACATACTATCAGCCCGTCTGGACCCCCGCCGGTATTGCCGAGGGCGGCCAATATCTTTTCAACGACCTCACGCCCGGCGCGACCTACCAAGCCAGAGTGAGCGCGACATGCGAAACGGGTTATTCCAGCGAATGGACCACGCCCGTAAGCTTCAGCACCCCAGGCAACATCGTGTTTGAGGATGAAGGCGCTGAGTCCGTTTGTTTAGGCATTTGGGACACCAACCAAGACAACTATCTGAGCTATGCCGAAGCCGCTGCGGTGCAGGATTTGGTCGGGGCTTTTGAAGAACAAGATGGAATCACCTCCTTTAACGAGTTGCAATACTTCACCGGCCTGACGACGATTGGCCCCAACGCATTCAGTGGTTGCACCAGTCTCAGCGCTATCACGCTGCCCAATACCATCACATCGATTGATAGTTATGCCTTCGGCTCGTGCTCAAGCCTGCAGAGCATCGTCATCCCACCCAGTGTGACCACCATTGGCGACTTTGCTTTTAGCGAAAGTGGTCTCACCGAGATCGACCTGCCTTATTCGGTGACCCACATTGGCGCCTTGGCCTTTGGCGACTGCAACAACCTCGTTTCCGTCTATATTCCCGCCACGGTGACCGATATATACGGCAACGCCTTCACCGGAACCGCCATTGCCAACATCGAAGTCGATGCAGGCAACCCTGTCTACGACTCGCGTAACGGCTGCAACGCCATCATCAAGACGGCCACTAACACCCTGATCACAGGTTGCAAGAACACCTTCGTCCCTTACGGCATCACCACCATCGGCGTCTCGGCTTTCGAGAACTGCAGCAATCTTACCGACATCACCCTGCCTGCCTCGGTGGAGATGCTCGGTAACTATGCCTTCCTCAATTGTAGAGGTCTCAACACGATTGAGGTGGATGCCACCACGCCGCCCAACATAGGACAAGCTACTTTCGCGAACCTAACCCCGGGCAACATCAAGGTGTACGTGCCATGCGACTTCTACGATGTTTATACCGCCGACTCCGACTGGAACGACTTCGACCTTGCGGAAAACTGCAACATCGTGTTTGAGGACTACCAGACCAAGGAACTCTGCGTGAACGCTTGGGACCGCAACTACGACGGCGAGCTGAGCTATAGGGAAGCCGCCGCAGTGACTTCACTAAACAACGAGTTCTATGGATCCAACATCACTCGATTCAACGAGCTGCAATATTTCACGGGTTTGACTTCCATAGAAGAAAGCGACTTCGCCGACTGCCAACAATTGGTAGCTGTTACCTTGCCGCTGACGGTGACGGAGATAGAAAGTTTTGCTTTCGAGAATTGCCTCAGTCTTGCTTGCATAACCCTTGGCGAGAATTTAACAACCCTTGGCGAATATGCTTTCAGTGGCTGCACGGGCATGGCATTCATCAAGGTGAAAGCCACCACGCCGCCCACAGTTTATTACAGCAACACTTTCCAATACATACCCTCGGGTATTCCCGTTTACGTGCCTTGCGGCGCCTTTGACGACTACGAAAACAGCAACTGGGGTAATTACTTCTCCAACTTTGTCGACCTATGCTACAACATCGAATTCGATGATCCTGATGTGAAGGCCCTCTGTGTGGCTAGCACAACGGGTTGGGACACCAACGGTGATGGCGAAATCAGTTATGCCGAGGCTGCCGCTGTGACGAGCCTGAATTTGAAATTCAACGGCAGGACTGACATCACCTGGTTCAACGAGCTGCAGTACTTCACTGGATTGTCGATGATTGAGGCACAGGACTTCTATGGTTGCACCGTCCTCACCGAGGTCACCCTGCCGCCGCACATCACCCAAATCGGCGCTGGTGCCTTCTACGGCTGCACGGAATTGGAAAATGTCGTCATCCCGTCGACGGTAACCACCCTCCACAACCAAGCCTTCTACGGTACTGGCATCACCGAAGTCGTAGTACCCAATTCGGTAACGCTTATAGGCAACTCCGTCTTCGGCAACTGCAGCAACCTGACCACGGCCAGCCTGCCTGCCTCGGTGCTCACCATCTCATCCAACCCGTTTGAATACTGCCCGGCCTTGACGACCATCACTGTGGATCCCGCCAACCCGATCTTTTACGACAGCAACTGCAATGCCATCATCAGGAGAGACAATAAAAAACTGATTTCGGGATGCGGAAACACGGTCATCCCCGATGATGTCACTGCTCTGGGAAGCTATGCCTTCAGCGGGCAGAACGCCATTACCTCCATCACCATTCCTAGCACGGTCGTCGAAATGGGCAACGGTGTCTTCGAAAACTGCAGCGGCTTGACTGAAATCTATATCTGGGCCGTGACACCGCCTACGATGGGATACAACGTCTTCGAAGGTGTAAACACGGACGACGTGTGGGTGTATGTGCCTTGCGGCTCATTAGGCTATTATGATGACGACGAGAGCTGGAGCGTGTTTAACAACATCTTTGGCGACTGTAACATCGTCTTCGCCGATGACGACGTGAGAGATATCTGCGTGGCCAACTGGGACACCAACGGCGACGGTGGACTGAGTTTCAGCGAGGCTGCCGCGGTGACCACGTTGAATCCTTCGGGAGAGAGCAACAGCAGCGTGTTTAAAGGCAAATATTCGGTTAATACTTTCAATGAGTTGCAGTATTTCACTGGACTGACGAGCATTGAGGCGGATGCATTTTATGGCTGCCGTGCGCTGACCTCCATCACCTTGCCTCATACGATAACAACCATTGCAAATTCGGCCTTCACATATTGCAATGCATTATCTTCCATCACTATCCCCACTTCAGTGACTAGAATAGAAATGAATGCGTTCCTCTATTGTTATGCTTTAACCTCCATTGTCCTTCCCGATAGTTTAACCACCATCGGCTATCAGGCCTTTTATAAGTGTAGCAGCTTGACTTCCATTGTCATCCCTGCATCGGTGGAGAGCTTTGGCGTAGCCTCGTTCGGAGAATGTTCTGCCTTGGAAAGCATCACGGTGGCAGAGGACAATCCGATCTTTGACTCGCGCGACAACTGCAACGCCATCATAAGGACAAACAGCAACGAACTGATTATAGGTTGCAAAGGCACTGTAATCCCCGATGGTATCACGACAATTGAACAGCAAGCCTTTATCAATTGTACAGGATTGACTTCCGTCGCGCTTCCCGGTTCCATCACCAACATTGGCAGCTATGCCTTCTATGGCTGCACCGGTCTCCAATCCATCACCGTCTTGGCAAATACTCCGCCATCGTTGAGTCCTAATTCTCCCTTCGGCAATGTCCCGACCGACATCCCTGTCTACGTGCCTTGCGGCACTTTGGCATCCTACCAAGCTGCGGAGGGTTGGAGCAACTTCACCAACATCCAGGCCGACTGCGCCACTGTGGTGCAGACTATCGAGTTGTCGGCAGGTATCAACTGGTTCTCGACATACGTCGACATCACACTGCAAAACCT
>CAMYXV010000066.1 GCA_947303055.1 uncultured Bacteroidales bacterium | reverse complement strand
AAGGAGACCGCCTGATGCACATGGAGACCGAGTTGGCAGGTACCGTCATCGGTCAAGACGAGGCCATCAAGAAGGTGACCCGTGCCATACGCCGCAACCGTGCCGGACTGAAAGACCCGAACAAGCCCATCGGCTCGTTCATCTTCCTCGGCCCCACGGGTGTCGGTAAGACCTACCTCGCCAAGGTGCTGGCCAAGTTCCTCTTCGATAGCGAAGACGCCCTCATCCGCATCGACATGAGCGAATACATGGAGAAGTTTGCCGTGTCGCGCCTCGTAGGAGCGCCTCCTGGATATGTGGGCTACGAAGAAGGTGGTCAGCTCACCGAAAAGGTGCGTCGCAAGCCCTACTCCATCGTGCTTTTGGATGAAATCGAGAAGGCTCACCCTGATGTGTTCAACCTGTTGCTGCAAGTACTCGACGACGGCCAGCTGACCGACAGCTTAGGTCGCAAGGTCGACTTCAAGAACACCATCATCATCATGACCTCCAACATCGGCTCGCGCCAGCTGAAGGACTTCGGTCAGGGTGTGGGCTTTGGCACACAGGCCAAGCTCAACAGCAAGAACGAGTACTCGCAGAGCGTCATCGACAACGCCTTGAAGCGTACCTTCGCGCCTGAGTTCCTCAACCGCGTCGACGATGTGGTGATGTTCAATGCCTTGGACAAGAACGACATCCAGAAGATTATCGGCATCGAAATCCGTCAGGTGGTCAAGCGCGTCGAGGAGATGGGCTACAAGATCGAAATCACCGAGAAAGCTATGGACTTCCTCGCCGAGAAGGGCTGGGACGAACAATATGGCGCCCGTCCGCTGAAGCGTGCCGTCCAGAAGTATGTGGAAGACGTTTTGGCCGAGGCCATCATCTCCGCCAACCTCCACATCGGCGACACTTTCAGCATCGACCTCGACGAAAAAGGCGAAGAGACCATCGTCAACGTCATCCCAAGCAAGAAAAAAGTCCTTAAAGAAGCCAAAGAAGAAGCCACCGAAGCCAAGGCCTGATGAACTACGACTTCAAGAAACATATCAGCAGCAAGATCTTTAAGGTGATTGCCTACGCCAGCGCGGAGTTGGGCTACAAGAGCTATGTCATCGGCGGCTATGTGCGTGACATTTTGTTGCGCCGCCCGTCGAACGACATCGACGTGGTCACCGTAGGTAGCGGCATCACCTTGGCTAAGAAAGTCGCCTCTCTCCTGCCCGGCCACAAGGAAGCCAAATACTACGGCGCTTTCGGCACGGCCATGATCCGTTTCGACGGCATGGAAGTGGAATTTGTGGGCGCGAGAAAAGAATCCTACGACCGCAACAGCCGCAAGCCCGTGGTGGAGAACGGCACCTTGGAAGACGATATCAGCCGTCGCGACTTCACCATCAACGCCATGGCCCTCAGCCTCAACGCCGAGGACTTTGGCACCCTCATCGACCTCTACGGTGGCATGGCCGATATGGAGGAACTGCTACTGAAAACGCCTCTTGACCCCGACATCACCTACTCCGACGACCCTTTGCGCATGATGCGTGCCATCAGGTTTGCCTCACAACTCAAGTTCTATATCGAATCCGAGTCGTTTGAGGCCATCAAACGCAATGCCCACCGCATCAAGATTGTTTCGATGGAGCGCGTCACCGAGGAGCTGAACAAAATCATCCTCTCGCCTAAGCCCTCCATCGGTTTCAAGCTTCTGGACGAGAGCGGGCTGCTGAAACTCATCTTCCCACAACTCTGCCAATTGAAAGGCGTTGAAGTCGTGCAAGGTCGTGGTCACAAGGATAACTTCCTGCACACTTTGCAGGTGCTTGACCAAGTGGCTGAAAAGAGCGACGACCTCTGGCTGCGTTGGGCTGCCTTGCTGCACGACATAGCCAAGCCCCAGACCAAACGCTGGGAGGATGGCACGGGTTGGACTTTCCACGGCCACGAGTTCAAAGGCTCCAAGATGGTGCCGAAGATCTTCGCCGCCATGAAGCTGCCCCTGAATGAGAAGATGAAATATGTGGAGAAACTGGTGCTGCTTCACCTCCGCCCCATCGTGTTGGCCGAGGACATCGTCACCGACTCCGCCGTGAGAAGACTCTTGTTCGATGCTGGCGACGACATCGACGACCTCATGCTGCTCTGCCATGCCGACATCACCTCGAAGAACGAGGAGAAGGTGAAGAAGTTCCACCACAACTTCGAGATTGTGCAAGAGAAGCTGAAGGAAATCGAGGCTAAGGACCACCTCCGCAACTGGCAGCCGCCCATCGACGGCATCGCCATCATGGAGACCTTCGGCATCCCCGAGGGTCGCGAGGTCGGTGTCATCAAGAATGCCATCCGAGAGGCCATCTTGGACGGTGTCATCGGTAACAATTTCGCCGAGGCCTATGCCTTTATGAAGGAAGAAGGGCAAAAGCTAGGTCTCAGCGTGGTAAAGGAAATCGAAGAGCCGATTGTGGTGGCGAATAATGGGCCTGTTCCGAATAAGGTTTGATATGACAGACAGCAATAACCATAATAGTAGGCCCTTCGACGAGCTCAGGGACCTTAGCCTTATGAAAAGTGAGGGGTCCCTGAGCCTGTCGAAGGGCCCGTACCCTACTAATAAGAATACTTTAATTGTCATAGCTGGACCAACAGCATCAGGCAAGACCGCTTTCGCCATCAAGATGGCCAAGGCCTTGAATACCGTCATCCTCTCCGCTGACAGCAGGCAGTTCTACAAGGAGATGAGCATCGGAACGGCAGCACCTACTGAGGAAGAATTGAACCAAGTCAAACATTACTTCGTCCACCACATCAGCATCGAGGATAAATACGATGTGGCCGACTATGAGCGCGATGCCCTACAGTTATTGAAAGAACTCTTCAAGACCCACGATACTGTTATCATGACGGGTGGATCAGGCCTCTTTATTGATGCAGTCTGCAATGGCATCGACGCCATGCCTGACGTGCAGCCCGAAATTAGGGAAAAAGTGCAAAAACTGTTTGACGAAGGCGGCTTGAAAGCCCTGCAAGATGAAGTGCAGCACCTCGACCCTAAGTATTTCGCCACCGTCGACCAGCAGAATCCCCGCAGGTTACAAAGAGCTTTGGAAGTCTGTTACCAAACAGGGCAGCCTTTCTCATCCTTCCGCAGCGGCAACACCATCCAACGTGACTTCGAGATTAAGAAATACGCCCTGCTTTGGGACCGCCAAGCCCTCATCGAGCGCATCGACAAGCGTGTGGACATGATGATGGAGCAAGGCCTTTTGGAAGAAGCCAAAGCCTTGTATCCCAAACGGCATTTGAATGCCCTGAACACGGTTGGCTACAAGGAACTCTTCGCCTATTTCGACGGACAATGCACCCTAAAAGAGGCTGTAGAGCAAATCAAAATCCACACGCGGCAATATGCCAAGCGGCAGATGACTTGGTTGAGGAAAGATACAAGTTATCAATGGATTACGCCTGATGAATTGCCAACCTTGCCATTGTCCTACATCTGCAAACTGCAATAACTTTAACAGGAAGGTTTTACTCGACTACATGCACCAAGCGCACACTTCGTCCGTAGGTGCGGTTGCTACAGTCCATCGAATTCAGATTCGGATCGGTAATGTACACACCGTACGCATAAGTACTATTGACATACGAGCTTGACCAGTAGTAGCCGTTGACGCCTACACTCCTAACCGAAGTCCCGAAGCGGTAGCCTGCGGCGGGCAGGAAGACCGCTCCGTGCTGTTCCAAAGTGTCCCACACTGAAGCCGATATGGTATTACTGGCATAATTGGCTATATTTGTGTTCGTGTCATTCAAGTCGTAATAACTGACATTCCAATCGTCAGGCAACAAGATCACGCCATTCACATCGTTCACAATGGCTTTGGCAAAGCGGATGCCAGAGTCGGTCGTGCGGATTTCGAAGACATATCCCCATTCATTTTTGTTAAGTGTACGCCATTGATTGGAGAGGTTGCCCCCATTGGAGATGGAATTGTAGACACCCCAATCTGAATTGGCATACGCGCCTGTCAAACCATGTGGACCAGCAGGGCCATACGATGCTCCAGTTGAATTATACGTATCCCAAGGATGGTAACAAGTATTGCCTGGGTTCCAGCCGCTCGTGCCCCAACCGAAGAGGTCACGGTCAACATTTTGGTCACTGCTGTTTTGGCCCGTGGTGGTGCTCAAATAGTCCCATTGGTTGTCGGCAAACTTCCAATAAGGCTCTGTTGCACTTCCGATGTATTGCAGGTTGCCCTGAGAGAAATACACCTGATGCCCCTCTGCATTGATGGTGAACTTGCCATTGATGGCGCCCATCGGGGCTGCATAATTCCTGATGCAGACCGTCGTCGTTTCCGTCACCTTCACAAAAAAGCCTTGCATCGGAGCAATAGGCCCACAAGATAAAGTAACCAATTCACCATTAGTGTCATACACCATATAGTCCATCGGAACGAGTTCATTATCGCTATCGTAACTGTAGATGTAGGCGTTGCATGTGTATGGATTGCCCAGGAGTTCACAGCCATTGAAGATGTTGGTCGAGCCCTCAGTATAAGGGACTGTCACGGTTTCTACTTCTTCATAATAGGAGGGATAAGTGCTACCTGACAGCGAAAGCACAATGGCCTCTGGGTTGGCGTAAAGGTAACCTTGACAAGAATGGACTTGTTCTATCGTTTCGCCTTCCATTTTATTGTTGCGCCATTCGGCATCGGGACAATTTGGGTTGAACCTATAGAAGTCGTTGCCTTCAGCGAAAATCATAGCTGAAGGAACCATAACATCCTCGCTGAACGGGAAGCCCAGCAGATAGTAGTTACCCCAGTCGTTCTCATTGCTGTAGGGTTCGATGTTCTTCTGCATCGTCACCACAAGTCCTTCGGTGTTGTGTCTCAGCTGGCCACCATCGGCTACGGTGATGCTGCCGCCGTTTATGCTGACTTCATTGACCGCTGCGGTGTAGCCATTAGGGATGACGGCATTGGCTATAATCACCACGTCGCTGCCTGGAGCGGGTACTGCACCCGTGCTCCAATTGGTGCTATCGTTCCAGTTGCCGTCGGCGATGAAGCTGGATTGCGACTTGATGGCATCGTTATCCAAAGTACTCAAGGTAACTGAGTTGACCTGGGCGTTAGCACTCATACTTGCTGCCATCGTGGCAATAAAGCTTAATAATATGATAAATGCTTTCTTCATAGCTAATCATCTTTAAATGCTGATACTTTCCACGCCCCAAAATTACAAAATAGCAGCTTATATCGCGGATTGTTTCACAAAAAGAGCGAAAAAGTAGCCTAATTCGAGCGGATTTGCGCGGTACGAAGCAATCCAGATAAAAAGCGACACTTCTGGATTGACCACTTCGGATCTTCGATTTGCCTCGTCGTGCCTTGTGCATCACCCGCCCGTGTCGAAGACACGACCTCCTATATACCCCACACGCCATAGTGTGGGGCTCGACACACTAGCCATAGTGACCTGCGTGCCGGTGGCACGACACATCACATGCGGATATAGCGTGCCTCCAGCACGCGCTCCCGAGACCATCATCCAGTCTGCTCCACACCTGTCTGATGGCCACGCAGTGCCGACACGGCACAGGATGACACTCCATAGCCACTGCATCCTGACACATCTGTAGCACACCTCCTGCACCCGCCCGTGTCGGAGACACGACATCCCATTTACCCCACACGCCATAGTGTGGGGCTCGACACACCAGCCATAGTGACCTGCGTGCCGGTGGCACGACACATCACACACATCTGTAGCGTGCCTACAGCACGCCCTGCCTAGTCTACAGTCTGGTACACCCCACACAGCCGAGCTGTATGGGGTAAATAGGATACCGTGCCTTCGGCACGAGGCTGACACAAAATACAACACGCATTCAATCGTCATTCAGGAAGTAACGCTCGTCAATAGGAGCTCCATTCTCCTCTATGAATGAACGATACTCATCAGCAAAGGTGGTAGCACCATGATGTTCCTTTTGCCTCATGATGTAACGCACGATCTTGTCTTTGTCGCGTAGGCTATAGCTAAAGCCTGCATACTCGCGTCCCCAGCCTCGGAAGTCAGGGAAGTTAGGGTTGTCCTTCATCCACTTGCTGCTACTGCTCTTCACCCGCTGCACAAACGAGGCCAAAGACAGGTCAGAGGGCAGTGACACGAAGATGTGGATATGGTCGGGCATGCCACCTATGCGATAGGTCTGGCAGCGGAGGTTCTTGGCGATGCCGTAGATATAGGCATACAGTTCCCGTTCATGTTCGAAGGGGATGGTGTGTTCGCTGCGGTAAGTGCGGAACACGATGTGATAGTAGGATGTGGTGTAGCTCATAACTATGAAACGCGAATAATGCGTTTCTATTGTGCATCACCCGCCCGTGTCGGAGACACGACCTCCCATTTACCCCACACGGCATCGTGTGGGGCTCGACACACTAGCCATAGTGACCTGCGTGCCGGTGGCACGACACATCACATGCGGATATAGCGTGCCTACAGCACGCCCTGCCGAGTCTATCATCCAGTCTACCCCGCACCTGCCTGATGCCATACAGTACCGACATAGCACTGGATATCATATACCCCATAGCCACAGCATCCTGACACATCTGTAGCACACCTCCTGCACCAGCCCGTGTCGGAGACACGACCTCCCATTTACCCCACACGGCATAGTGTGGGGCTCGACACACCAGCCATAGTGACCTGCGTGCCGGTGGCACGACACATCACACACATCTGTAGCGTGCTTCCAGCACGCCCTGCCTAGTCTACAGTCTGATAAACCCCACACAGCGGAGCTGTATGGGGTAAATAGAATACCGTGCCTTCGGCACGAGGCTACCGCGATAGGTTTGCCGCGCGGGTGGCTTCTGTGCACGCTACCGCATGCGCCCCCGCCCGATAACTTTTCCGCCCTTTACCCGTCTTGCCCGTAACGGAACAAAGGTTAGTTATGCGACCTCACACGCACTGGTCGAACTGTCCGACCAATGTAGCGTACGTAGCCGTTCATGTGGCAACTGATGTAACTATCCGTTAAAGTGAAGGAAAAAACTCGCGCAGCATACGCATAATAATAGGGGAGCGTACTCGAATAGCAGCTACCACTTGTTCCCGCACCGTAGAGGCCACCATCGAGGCGACCGCCAGCGGCAGGCATGAAGAGACTATTACCGTTAGGGGCTGTGAAAAGCGCACCGCCCACACCGTTTTGCGTTGTCCAAGTGACGGTCGTGTTGTCCCAAAGTTCTTGGAGTTCCTCTTCTGTGGGCATGCGCCAATCGCCGCCCTAGTTGACCGTGGCGGCGTCATCCTCTGGCAACAGGGTGGTCAGATTGTCGGTGAAGCCATTGTAACCGTAATCAGAGTTGTTGCAGTACTTGGTCAGTGTGTTGGAGCTACCGTTGCAGTACTGATATGTGCTCCAACTATAATTGATTTTTGGCGTGGTTTCACCCCAAGCAAAATAATGGCCATATTCTTCAGGAGTACTTGCACCCACGTTGCAGGTGGCCCACAAGAGGCCGCTGGGCAGGCCGAGGTCGACATATTCATGGAAAGAATGATCAGCATAATTCAGGATGTAAACCGTCGTCGCTTCAGTCACTTTTACAAAGAAGCCTTGCATTGGAGCAATAGGCTCGCCCGACAAAGTCATCAGTTCACCGGTTGCGTCATACACCATGAAATCCATCGGAACGAGTTCGTTGTCACTGTTATGACAATAGATGTATGCATTGCAGGTGAATGGATTACCCAAGAGCGCCCGGCCATTAGAAGGGTTGGTGGAGCCCTCGTCGTATGGGACAGTCACGGGTATCACTTCCTCATTATATGAGGGATAGGTACTGCCCGTAAGCGAAAGTTCAATGGCCTCGGAGTTGGCATAGAGGTAGCCTGTGGTGCCGCTAACGGTAGCAATGGCCTCCTGTTTGTTGTTTCGCCATTCGGCCCCTAAATAATCACCATCAAACTTGTAGAAGTCATTGCCTTCAATAGCGGTCATTGCGTTCGGGACTGCGACATCAACACTGAACGGGAAAGCCAACAGGTAGTAGTTGCCCGTACCATTCACATCTTCATAAGGCTCGATGTTCTTCTTCATTGTCACCACAAGGCCCTCAGTGTTGTGCCTCAGTTGGCCACCATCGGCCACGGTGATGCTGCCGCCGTTTATGCTGACCTCATTGACCACGGCGGTGTAACCTGCGGGAATAATGGCGTCGGCCATAATCACCACATCGCTGCCCGAGGGAGGCACCGTGCCAGTATCCCAATGGCTGCCGTCGTTCCAGTTGCCATCGGTGATGAAGCTATGCTGCGACCTTATGACATTGCCACCCATAGAAGCCTTGGCAGTTGCAGTTTCCTAGGCCGTAACACTCAAGTTTGCCGCCATCATCGCGAGCAAACTCACTAATAAGATAAATATTCTTTTCATATCTGATAATTATTTGTTAATTGATTATTTTCAGCAGTCAAAAATAGTAAAAAAACAATATTAGGACAAATTAAACCTAATTATTTATCCTCATAATACCGTATCAACCCTTCAGCGGGTGCCTGCATGATTTCACCCAAGGCAAGGCCATAATCGGCAAGGCTTTCTTTCAGAATGTCTTGGAAATGGAAAGCCACGGAACCAACAAAACTAACTCTCAATGATTTACAGCCTTCGTAACGAAGGACAAAGGCTTCAATGAAGGCTTTGAAACAACCTTTCACCAAACTTTTTATGAAAGGATGCATCCGATTCTCGCCAGCAAACTTGGCAAAGGTGGCCAAATAACGCGAAGGCAGAGGCTGATGATAGACCTTGTCGATGAAATCCTTCAATTCCAAATGATACGCTGCATCGAACCTCATCCGCAAGTCCTCAGGCATAAAGCCGTAGAAATACGCCCTCACCACTTGCCTGCCGATGTGCATTCCACTACCTTCATCACCGACAAGATAGCCTAAGGAAACGGCTTTTTCGATGATGTTTTCGCCATCGTAAAGACAAGAATTCGAACCCGTTCCAAGGATGCAAGCAATGCCTTTTTCGTGACCCAAAACCGCATGACAAGCCGCCACCAGGTCATGGGTGACATAGATGTCGGCATCAGGAAATTGGTTTTGGAAGACCTCTTTTATGGCTTGACAATTCTGTTCGTTGCCACAACCCGTTCCGTAATAATGGATGAAATGAATGTTGCCGTTGGGTAGAGATGCACCGCGGCATATCTCTACAAGGTCTTGCACGGGAGAATAATTCGGGTTGAAGCCTTCGGTATAGAAACGCTGTTTGACAACGTTT
>CAMYXV010000065.1 GCA_947303055.1 uncultured Bacteroidales bacterium | reverse complement strand
ACAGCGAATCCAACAATCTGGCTTTTGTGTCAACGGCTATGCGCGAGAGCGACCCACTGGAGGAAAGTACCTACCGAAAGCAAATGGAGGATTTGATGAAGAAGTATGGGAAATGAGAAGCATTATTATTACGTCAACCAAACTTATATCATTATGAGAACCAAAGGATTATTATTGTTTGCAATCTTGCTGAGCACCACGATGTTTGCCCAGCAAGGAACCAAAAACGAGCCAGTCAGCGGCAAGAAAGTCAATAACACACTCGGCGTATGCATGATGGGCAAGACGATGCAGTGTAACGGCGTAACCATATCGTACCTCGCATCGGAACAAGGCAAAATGACGCTTGCCTACGGTCTTGAATACGACCGCGAGTACATGCTGGGTGCAACGCCGCTCGGCCTCGTGACGGGCATCCGTTTGGAATACTGCCATCCTTATGCCAAGTTCGAGGAAGAGGGGCAAACCCTCGAAGTGAAAGCCCACGACCTTGCGGGTATGCTTCCCGTCATGCTGCAATACCACGACAGACTTGGCGACCACACCGAGCTGCAGCTTTTCACGGGACCGAGCCTCGATTTGGTGCTTTTCCGCAAGACGAATGCTTCTGGAGTCGTATCTGGAAGCGGCAGCTATCTGTTTGGCAGTCCGCTCGATGACACGGGCAAGCCCCTGTGGCATTGGATTGGCCTCTCGTGGAATTTCGGTATCGGAATCCAATACAACGACATCATCTTCAAGGTCTCATCAGGTTATGGCCTGCTGAACCATTTCGACAAGGACTATACGGCACAGTATTTGGGATATCCTCTGCGCATCAACAAGCCTATTGTAGGGACGGTGATGTTTAGGCTGTAGGGATAAAAGATGGTTTTCGTTATGCGTACTTACGTGCTTACGTGCTTACGAAATGGGACTTATAGGACTAATAGGACTAATATCAATATGAAAACAAGAAGAATTTTGA
Source organism: uncultured Bacteroidales bacterium (assembly GCA_947303055.1). GTDB lineage: Bacteria > Bacteroidota > Bacteroidia > Bacteroidales > F082 > Limimorpha. Next base: position 8,347 of record CAMYXV010000065.1, on the reverse strand, counting down.
CACTGCTTGCGCTCCTAATGGCTTTCGGAGCCAATGCTTTCGGACAGGAACAAGAACAAGAGTTGTTACCAAAGTCAATGATTAAAATCGGCATCAACGCATTCCTGACGCAAGAGGTCAAGTCGTCGGACATGGAAGCCGCTGTAAATTCATACCCATTTATTGGCGGTGGACTTGAAGTATCCTATTATCACAGACTGCCTTATCACTTTGGCGTTAATGTGGGCGTTGCTGCACAGTTTCAGCCTTCTGTTTTCGACAACACGGGAGATTCCGAGGTGAAGGATATCTATACGTTATATACCCCGATGGTTTGCCTTCCTTTCTCCATTGAGAAGGCTTTCCCTGCCGTCAAGACAAAACACGGCTTTTTGCTGGTCGGCGAACTTGGAGGCAGGCTGTACAAACCCTATAAATCCACATACGAGTACACCATGATGTATGGCCTTGATGAAAACGGGATATGTCTTCCTGACGGGTATATCATCGACTATCTCGTGTTGGACGATCCGATTTCCGTGTCCTGCTTCGCTAAAATTGGCTTGGAGAGGCCAACGCGCAAAGGCAACATGCTTCGCTTCAATCTCTTATACGATTATTCGTTTAGGGAAATAGGCGCAGGCGAAATCTGGAAAGGTTGCGAACCTGATACGCATTATGGAACTTTAAGCCAGAGGTTTAGTTATGTTGGAGTGGAGCTCAATTATGGATTTAGGATAAGATAAAGGCTGCCAAAGAAATGCATGTTTGGCTCAATTATTGTGGCAAAAAGAATATGTAACTTTAAAACAAATGAGTTATGAGAACAATTAGTTTCAATAAGCAGATTTTGGCCACAATGGCCATCGCTTTCCTTTGCTGCTTTTCGGCAAAGGCACAGGACACGAAAGATTGGTCGATTATTCCTTATGCCAAGATAGGTTATACATTAGATGGTACGGCTTCAACTTCATTGCGTGAAGTCTACCACGTGAATGCGGGCGTGGATGCCAAAGTCAGTTTCAACAAGCATTGGTCGTTGCTGGCTGGCGTCGAGTATAATTACCGATGGGGCTTTACCGATGGTGGTTATCTGTTCCCGGGCGATCACAGGGAAGGACTACGGCATTTTATCCGCATTCCTGTTCGCGCTGAGTTCACGCACAAATGGTTTTATGCTAACGCGGGACTTTTTGTGGAACGTGCGACGAACACACGCTATGATGCCAATGAGACGATTGATTTTGCTATTGGTCCTGAGGTGGAAGTGGGCGGACGCATACGGCTGTCGGAAAAGGACCATCTCCGCATAGGTGTGCAACAACAAGGTTGTTATACAGGGAGGACCAAAGAAGGCAAATTCTCTTTTTGGAATGATGGTTTCTTTGGTATCCTTCTTTCGGTGGGATATGAGCATCGGTTTTGAGTGTGGTTAGGGGATTTCGTTATGCGTACTTTCGTGCTATCGTGCTAACGAAAGGCTCCCCAGCCGCTGCGCGGCACCGCCTCTGAGAGGGGGACAGGACTGCGCACAGAGGATGGGACAAATAGGAGGACTTAATAAGACTAATAAAAACCTATAGAACAATGAAAACGACAAGAATTTACGCACTGGTTGCGCTGCTGCTGTTTTTTGCCGCAGGCTGCACGAAACCCGATGAGCCGAACAATGGCGGCGACAACAACGGTGGAGATAACGGAGGAGGTAACAATGGAGGCGGCACAACACCAGTCATGGAGAGTGTCGACCTTGGGCTGCCGAGCGGCACGCTGTGGGCCACCTGCAATGTGGGGGCAGACACGCCTGAAGGGTATGGCGACTACTTCGCTTGGGGAGAGACCACGCCGAAGGACACCTACAACTGGATCACTTATCTACACTGTAACGGCAGCTTCAACCAATTGACCAAGTATTGCAACAACAGCAATCTCGGCTACAATGGTTTCGTCGACAACTTGACCACGCTTGAACCCATAGACGATGCGGCCACGGCCAATTGGGGTAGCGGATGGCGCATGCCCACCCAAGCGGAATGGCAGGAACTGTACGACAACACGAACGGCACATGGCATACGAGGAACGGCGTGAAAGGATGGCTGCTCACAGCCACAAATGGCAATAGTCTTTTCTTGCCTGCTGCGGGCTGCCGTTGGGGCGACCAGCATTTAAGCAACGGCTCCTACGGCGAATACTGGTCGAGTTCGTTCTTTGATCTGCATTGCGCGTGGTACTTCAGCATCGATCCAGCGACCGGCTCCTACCTGGGCAACAGCGACCGTTTCTGCGGTTTCTCTGTCCGTGCGGTGCGTTCCGCAAAGTAATCCGCAATGATGCCATAACAGCGGAGCAAAGGCTTAGGAGCCGACAAGAACGATATTGTGTTCAGCCGGACAGGCGCAACGAGGATGTAATAAAACCCCAAGCCTGCCGTTATTACACCAAATAATACAATCTAGAAGTGAAAACATCACATAGTCATGAGAAAATGGTTTTATCTGCTGGCATTCCTCCTGTTGTCCTGCACGGCTTTCGCGCAAAGCAAGATGCCTTTCACTTCCTTGAAGCCTTTCAACAAAGGAAATTTCAAAATAGATGTGAGCTATTCCAAGTTGCAGCAAACACATCCTTCCTTCAACTATCCCGACTTTCGGGTTGGGGTAAGTTACGGCATCACCAACTGGTGCTTAGTGGGCGTTTTCGGCAGCTACGGCAAAGATGAGGGCTTAATGTTTGTTGGTGGTGGCTGGACTGTACAAGGCACTGATTCCATATATCATCCGGTTGTTTATGAAGGAAAGCATATCGAGCATTACTATCATTATGGCATCGATGCGGAACTGCATCCTTTGTCCCTGTTGCTTCCTAACTTTTATTTCGTCGATGTGTATTGTCGAGGCGAATTCGGTATGAGGACGGTGTGGGATCAGTATATTCCTAAATATGAGGACGCTTACAAGCCTATCTTTAATAATTTCCTTATCGGTGGCAGCATTGGCATAGCCATCAATCCATCGAAGTATTTTGGAGTCTTTTATGAAATGGGTTATGACAACCTCAACAAACAGGCCGCTGACTACTATGCAGAAAGAAAACCGAAATCCTACTTTCGTTACGGTCTCAACATCCGCTTCGGCGGGCCGAAGAAATGGCAACGGTAACGGTTGGCTACCATTGATGATAACGATTTTCAGCGGCTGCCGTGGTACGACAGCCCTACAGACAATAAATTCAACGTTTTAATATGAAAAAACCAATCATTCTATTCCTTTTTGCTGCGCTTGCCCTCAGCGGCTGCCGCAAGCTGGTCAGCGACTACGAGCGCCCCGATTTTGACCCTCAACCCACTTTGAACGCCGTGCTTCAGGAAGACCAGCCCGTGTGGGCTCAAGTCACTTTTGCTCAATGTCTTGACTCGGTGCATCCTGCTCCTTGCACCAATGCCGAGGTGCTGCTTTATATGGATGGACAGTTCAAGGAAAAACTGCAACACGAGGGAGACGGCCTTTATATTGGTGAAACCCGTGCCGAGGCTTTACATGAATATGCCTGCAAGGTCGTCATCCCTGGCTACGACACGCTTTTCGCCCAAACCGAAATGCCGGAGAAACCCGTGGTGACCCATGTGGAAATCATAGAGAACGCCACCGTTGACGAGGAGGGCACTGCCTGTCCAGCCATTATGATCAGTTTTAACACCAACCCAGATAAAAACCTTTTTTACCAATCGTGCATCGATGCCGCTTTTTTCTCTTATAGTTACTACCATGGCCAAGTCTATAACTCCACGGGGGCCAAAGGTACCATGCACACCTCTATCAACACCGACGATCCCGTGCTGCTTAATGAAGGCTCCGATCAACTGTTGTTCAGCAACGAGATTATCACAGACAACAACTATACCCTTAAAGTAAACGCTTCTTTCAACAACCACAGTTATTCACACTATGGTAATGAAGTGGTGTACGACTCCATCGTGCGAAAAGGCTATGTAGTGGTTTCGATGTCGGGCATTTCAGAATCAGGCTACCATTACCGCAAGAGTCAGGAAGCATATCAAGAGCCCGATGCCTATACCAACCTTTTCCTTGGTGTCATCACACCGATTAATCTCTACAGCAATGTGGAAAACGGTCGCGGTGTGTTTACCGCCATTGCACCTATGACTTGCGACACCGTATTCATCCACTCCAAAATCTGACGCACCATGAAAAGATTGTTTTTGATGATTTGTCTCATGACATCTCTCTTTGTGCGAGCCCAACAAACTCATATCTCTGGTTTCGTCAGCGATGCCAACGACGGCGAACGCATCATCGGGGCCAATGTCTTTCTGCAAGACCTCTCCAAAGGCGTGGCCACCGACCAAAAGGGTTATTTCAACCTTGCTGTGGAACTGCCTGCCACGCTTTGCATTTCGTGTATAGGCTACGAAGAAACTTGCCTCAAGGTGGATCACGCCGACCAGCCACTGCAAATCCATTTGAAACCTTTGACCGAAACCCTTCAATCCGTCGAAGTCAATGCTACCCGCATCGAGCGAAGAACGAACTTCAACACCCTGACCCTCAATGCCAAGAGCATTGACCAACTGCCCACCCTCGGCAGCCGCCCCGACATCATCAAAGCAGCACAACAATTGCCCGGCATCGAAGCAGCCACCGAAGCTTCCAGCCTGATGATTGTGCGTGGCGGCAACCCAGGTGAGAACCTTTACATGCTCGACAATGTGCCGCTTATCTATGTCAACCACTTGGGCGGTTTCATGTCGGTGTTCAACTCCGAGATGATCAACACGATGGACATCTATAAAGGTGGCTTTCCAGCACGCTATGGCGGCAAGCTTTCCTCCATCGTCGACCTCACCGCCAAGAAAGGCGACCCGACCAAACTGAAAGGCTCGCTCAGCGCAGGCCTCACCGACTTGGCCTTTGCTGTGGAAGGTCCTGGCGGGCTGAAGAACTCCAGCTTCATCGTCACGGGTCGCAAGACCTTGACCGAAGCCCTCCTTTTTGCTGGCAGCCAAATCAGCAAAGGCTCGGGTGGACAAGATTACAATATCATCTACGGCTTCCACGACATCAACGCCAAATACACTTGGTCACCCAATGCCAAGAACAGCTTTGCGTTCAATATCTATGAGGGCGACGACTACATGCGCATTTGGAAGAACAAGAGGGAGAACGGCGACATCGAGCGCAACAGCATCGGCAACATCTGGGGCAACTTGCTTGTTTCTGGACAATGGAACAGCGCGGTCAGTTCAAGGTTGTTTATGGCCAACACACTGTCGTTCACGCAATACAGATTGAAGAACAACATGAAGGCCTACCTTAGAAACGCCGTTGACACGACCGATTTCTTTGTCAAGACCTCTTCACGGGTCAGCGATGTTTCGCTCCGCTCCGACTGGAAACTCTTTGTCAGCAATGCCTACACCTTGGAATACGGCCTGCAAAGTTCCTATCTCAACTACCGCCCCAACCACTTCACCAGCAGCTTCTCAGAAACCAACTTGCCCGATGTTTCGAGCGTGTTCGACAACTCGCTTTATCTGGACAACAAACTGAAGTTCGGCAGTTGGTTCAATGGCTCCATCGGTTTAAGGGTGAATAGTTTTCTGAATAAGGGTTATCATCATTTCGCTTGGGAGCCGAGGCTGAACCTCAACTTTACCGTTGGAGGAAGCACCATCAACCTGACCGCCATGCGCGTCACGCAGAATGCCCACCTGATGATGACGCCAGGCTCCATCATGAACAACGAAGTTTGGATTCCCGCCGATGCGCGCATCAAGCCCGCCACCTCTGACCAAGCCTCCATCGGCTGGCAGCGCGGTTTTTGGCAAGACCACATCAGCGTGGAAATCGATGCCTACTACAAGCTGCTCCGCGACTTGGCCACCTACCGCGAGGGCTACAGCACCCTTCTCGGCGACTCCGACTGGCGCAGCAAGGTGGAAGCAGGCGGCAAGGGCAAGTCGTATGGCGTTGAGATGATGACGCGCTTCAACTTCAACCGTTTGGATGGCTATGTAGGCTATACTTGGTCGCACACCACGCGGCAATTCGACCACATCAACAACGGCAAGGAATATGTGTTTGAATACGACCGTCCAAACTCCATAAACATCAATGTGAACTATCAACTGACGGAGCGTTGGTCGCTGAGTGCGTTGTGGACCTATCAGACGGGATTGCCATACACACCCGTCATCGGGGTGCAGAACACGCCTGTCATCTCTCCTGAAGGCGATGTGCATTTTGAGCAAACCAACATCTACGGCGAGCGTAACAGTGCCCGGATGCGCGACTACCACCGTCTCGACTTGGCCGCCAAATTCAAAACCAAGACCGAGAAAGGGCGTAAAGCCGAATGGACGTTCTCCATCTACAATGTGTACTGCCGACAGAATCCGTACTATTACTACTACGGCGACAAGAAAGGCGACCCGTTGTATTGGAACCAGTTCCCTGATGAACCGCAACAGCTCTGGCAGCGGAGTTTCTTCCCGATTATACCGTCGTTTTCTTATAAGGTGTGGTTTTAGTTGGAGGCGTTATGAGGAATAGCGGGCTTAAAAGCATATTTGCATGAGAAAAGTTGTTCTTATAATTCTATCAATCAGCATTGTGTTGATGAGTTCCTGCCGAATGCCGCGCGAGATGGTTTGGGATATGGTGGTGATGCCGTTTTCGGGGATGGACAAGGAACAAGTGCACAACATCGACAAATTCATGCCGGACTGCCCACACGGCCAGTTTGAGTTTGACGCGCAATACAATGACAGTTTGAAGCAGAATGAGCGATATTTCCTCAACTCGCAGAGTGCACAAAAAGGATTCTATTCGCTTATACAGACACGAATGTATGACTCAACAGGAAATATTGTCGGAGGCTATGAGATTTGCATGGGCAACGCAAAATTCCTTGAAATCTTTGAAAATGTACCCATTGCGAGTAAATATGGGCAAGTGAACGAGAATGTCAATCGAAACGTATGTTTCCAAAACGATGTTCAATTCCTCGTTGCCAGTGACCAGAAGAAACAGCTGTTACTGGAAGAGACTTCGGAATATGATTATACCCTCATGGTGATTTGGCCCAGCAGTTCACGCTACTACACGAAACGGCACCTGCGCCAGGTGCGGCAGTATGTGAAACGCTTCGGGGATGACTACAGATTCCGTGTGATTTATGTGCATTTGCCGCTAAATGGCCAAAACGAAATCCATCTGGCTGAAGAGCGTGCTCCACAGTATTCATGCGAAGATTTGCAATATAAAGCTTGTATGGCCTATAGGTCGAATGACTTCCCTGCGGCGTATGCTTCTTATTTGGCCTTGGATTCGGTGGATTCTATTGTGTATTACTATGATTTATGGCAGTTTTATGTCTCAGCTGAGAAAGTAAGGGATACCGTCAAGAGCAAGGAACTGCTGTTTAGGTTGGCGGAAAATAATGGTTTTGAAAGGTTTTCATTGAACCAAAAGTTTTTTGAAGAGATTGGATTACGAGACAGGCCTTATTGGCCAGAGCTGGATTCGCTAATTGGCCTTGCGGAAAGCAAAAGATGTCGGCCGTTCGCCGATTCCTTGAAGGTGTTGAGAGAAAGAGACCAGGCCATAAGAAGAAACCTGCAATCTGAGGAACAGTGGAAACAAATGTCTGTTATTGATTCCCTCAATACCGCCCAACTTAAGGCATTGATTGCGCAGTATGGTTTCCCAACATGGGAGTTGGTAGGGCGAGAAGCTGCTAATAGTGCTTGGCTTATTGCCCAACATTCGCAGTCTTTCCTGCCTTGGTATTTGCAACACTATAAGCAGGCGGTCATGGACAACAATGCTGAAAGGCGATCGCTGGCCTATATGGAAGACCGCTACCTTACTCAACAAAGTAGGCCTCAGATTTATGGGACCCAACTATGTACGATTGATTCGGTGACTTACTTTTTCCCAATCATTGACCCGAAACGGGTCAATCAGCGCAGGCTCTTAATGGACATGGGACCCATAGAAGACTATTTCAAAGCGTTTTCAGACAAGGGGCTTGATTCTTTGAGGATTTTACCTCTCTCTTTGGATTATTTGAACAACTATTACATCAACAACTCAAACATGTATGCTTTTATTGAGGCATATCATCAGAACAAGGATGTTTCACAACTTCCTACTTTTTATGGGGATGGCGGCCCTTATCCATTTCCAAGGGATTTGGAGGTTTTGGCTGGTTATGTTTTTGAGGGCAATACCACGGAAGCTGTAAAAATTGCCAAGAAGATGGTGCTGTGTGGGAAGCGATTGGATGAGGAATGGCATCTGCCACAACCTTTGATGGATTCAGTGGTTGCCTGCTATGATGAATTAC
>CAMYXV010000064.1 GCA_947303055.1 uncultured Bacteroidales bacterium | reverse complement strand
GCCACAACGGCCCCACCGCATCGGATGCTGAAAAGATGCTCAAGGTCATCGGCGTCGCATCGCAAGAACAACTTGTCGACGAAATCATCGCTCCCGAAATCCGTCTGCCGAAAGACCTCAACATCGGCGAGGGCATGAGCGAATACGAAGTCATCAGCCACCTCAAGGCTCTGGGTGCCAAGAACAAGCAGTTCCGCAGCTACATCGGCTTGGGCTACTACAACACCATCACCCCTGGCGTCATCATGCGCAACATCCTTGAGAACCCGGGCTGGTACACCTCTTATACTCCTTATCAAGCTGAGATCTCGCAAGGCCGTCTCGAAGCCCTCGTGAACTTCCAGACCGTCATCAGCGACCTCACCGCCCTGCCGCTGGCCAACGCCAGCCTGCTCGACGAAGGCACCGCCGCCGCCGAGGCCATGCTGATGTTCTGGCACGCCCGCAGCCGCGCCCAGGTGAAGGCTGGCGTGAAGAAGTTCTTCGTCGCCAACGACGTGTTCCCGCAGAGCATCGAAGTCATCAAGACCCGCGCCCACTTCCAGGGCATCGAGGTCGTGATTGACGACATCAACAAGTTCGATTGCAGTGAAGAATACTTTGGTGTGCTGATCCAGTGCCCCAACCAGTTTGGTGAGATCGTCGACAACCGCGCCAAGGTCGCCGCATGGAAAGAGAAAGGCATGCAAGTGGCCGTCGCCGCCGACCTGCTCAGCCTCACCCTCATCACGCCTCCCGGCGAATGGGGTGCCGACGTGGTCTTAGGTTCTAACCAGCGTTTCGGCCTGCCGATGGGATTCGGCGGTCCTCATGCCGGTTACTTCGCCACTACAGAAGCCTACAAGCGTGAGATGCCCGGCCGTATCATCGGCATCAGCGTCGACGCCCTGGGCAACCCCGCCTACCGTCTGGCCTTGCAGACCCGTGAGCAGCACATCAAGCGCGAAAAAGCCACGTCGAACATCTGCACGGCTCAGGCTTTGCTGGCCATCATGTCAGGCTTCTACGCCTTGTATCATGGTCCAGAGGGCTTGATTGAAATCGCTCATCATATCAACTGCCTCGCCGGCAAGCTGACCTCAGAGTTGGCCAAGCTCGGCGTGAAGCAGCTCAACAAATACTTCTTCGACACGCTGTTGTTCGAACTGCCCGAAGGCGCTTGCACCTGCAAGGTGAAGGAAGCCGCCGAGAAACACGGCATGAACTTCCGTATCATCGACAAGCAACACTTCGGCATCAGCATCGACGAGACCACGGCTCGTGAGGACATCAACGAGATTGGCCAAGTCGTCGCCGAAGCCCTTGGCAAACAACACGAAGAGCTCGTCTGCGACCCGAACTGCCAGAAGTTCAGCGGCATCCCTGCCGAGATGCAGCGTACCTCCAAGTTCATGCAGGCCCCGATGTTCTTCAAGTACCGCAGCGAGACCGACATGATGCGTTACATGAAGAAACTCGAGAACCGCGACCTCAGCCTCAACCGCTGCATGATCCCGTTGGGCTCCTGCACCATGAAGCTGAACCCCGCCACCTCGATGTATGCCCTCAGCTGGCCTGAGTTTGGCAACATCCACCCCTTCGTCCCCGCCGACCAAGCGGAAGGCTACCTCGAACTCATCGCCGAGATGGAGAAAGACCTCTGCGAGATCACGGGCTTCAAGGGCATGAGCTTCATGCCTAACTCGGGTGCCAGCGGCGAATATGCCGGTCTGCTCACCATCCGTCGTTATCAAGAGGCCAACGGTCAGGGTCACCGCAACATCTGCTTGATTCCTGCTTCGGCCCACGGCACCAACCCCGCCTCTGCCGCCATGGCTGGCATGCAGGTGGTCGTGGTGAAATGCGACGAAAACGGCAACATCGACCTCGAAGACGCCAAGGCCAAGGCCGAGCAATACAAGGACAACCTGGCTGCCTTCATGGTCACCTATCCCTCGACCCACGGCATCTATGAGGACGGCATCCGCACCCTCGTGAAGATCGTCCACGACAACGGTGGTCAAGTCTACATGGACGGCGCCAACATGAACGCCCAGGTCGGTCTGACCAGCCCCGGCTACATCGGTGCCGACGTCTGCCACCTCAACCTGCACAAGACCTTTGCCATCCCGCACGGTGGTGGCGGTCCTGGCGTAGGTCCCATCGGCGTGGCCGAGCACCTGAAGCCCTACCTGCCTTCACACATCCTGTTCCACTGCGGTGGCGACAAGCAGGAAGGCGCCGTTTCGGCTGCTCCGTTCGGTAGCGCTCAAATCCTCACCATCACCTACTGCTACATCAAGATGCTGGGCGGTGAAGGCCTGAAGAAAGCCACTATGGGTGCCATCATGAACGCCAACTACCTGAAGGAAAGACTGAAGGACTACTACCCGATCCTGTATACCGGCAACCACGGCCATGTGGCCCACGAGATGATCCTCGACATCAACGGCATCAATAAGACTGTTGGTGTGGCCGCCATCGACATCGCCAAGCGTTTGATGGACTTCGGTTTCCACGCTCCTACTGTGGCCTTCCCGGTGCACGAGACCCTAATGGTGGAGCCCACCGAGAGCGAGCCTATCGCCGAGCTCGACCGCTTCGTCGAAGCCATGATCCAGATCCGCAAGGAAATCAAGGACATCGAGGACGGCAAGGCCGAGAAGGGCAACAACATCATCAGCCACGCGCCTTACACCGCCGAGATGCTGATGGCTGACAAGTGGGAGTTCCCCTTCAGCCGTCAAGAGGCCGGCTTCCCGATGAAGAGCGATGTTCAGGACAAGTACTTCCCGCACGTCACCCGCGTCGACGACGCTTATGGCGACCGTAACCTGGTGTGCAAGTTCACTGCTGAATAATTTGTTTCACGCAGAATACGCAAAATGAAAAAATCGCAGCCTTCGGGTTGCGATTTTTTTGTTTTATCCGTCCCACCCTTCCACCAAAATCTCAACATTCTCAAAGACAATCACCTCTCCAGCGGTAATCTTGGCTCGCTTGCGGTATTCCACCTCACCGTTGCGAAGCACCATGCCCGCCGTGACAACTTCTTGTGCCTCAGCGCCGGAATACACCACATCACAGGCTTTCAACAATGAAATCAGCGGGATAAAGTCTTCGCCTTCGCGAAGCGTGAAAAGGATTCTGTTGAGCTTTTTTGCCATATCAATTTGATTTAGTGATTTGCAATCGTTCAGCCTGCTTCCTCTCGGTATGCCTTGCCATCAGTTCCAACAGATACACCGACAGGCCACCCAAAACCGCCATCACAACAGCAATGAGCAACTCGGTGTTCCAATTCGGGAGGTGAAACACATAATCCATCATGTCGGCAGTGGGTTCCTTCCACGGATAGACCACGGGCAGACTTCCCAGCATGAAACCTGCCAGCACTGACAAAGTAGAGTCGCGGTAGTCGCGCATCAGCCACGAAAGCAAGTGGGAAAACGAAACAATACTCACTATCGAGCCTAACACAAACGGCAACAGAATCCTTGCACCATGCATAAAAGCGGAGGCCTTGGTCAAGGCGGGAATCGCCTCAGTGACAATCAGTTCGTAGTTGCCCATAAGCAACATAAGATGAGAGCCCGAAACCCCAGGCACCACCATGCCCGTAGCTCCGACGATACCACAAAGGAAAAGGTAGAAGAAATTATCGTTTGAATAGGGATTCGACTTGATGGACAAGACAAACGAAACCGCAAAGCCCAACAAAAGCAACACTATATTCTTGACATTCACCTTCTCGATACGCTTCATCACATACACCACCGACGCAATAATCAACCCGATGAAAAACGACCAAGTGTATACCTCATAAGAAATAAGGGTTTGCTTTAAAAAGATAGACGTCAACACCATTCCCACCAAAAGTCCCAACACAATGGTCACCAAGAACTTGAAATCAGTACGACGAGCAAACTCACCGAATTGCCCTTTGTTTAAAAACCTGAAGTTCTTGTGATTCAACGCCTTGATGGAATTGACAAAGCGCTCGAACACGCCAAGTATCAGCGAAGCCGTACCACTCGACACGGGAAACACATTTACGGCTCCCATGATCATGCCTTTGATGAAATCCTTTATAGAAAGCCACATTTCAAGCATCGCCAATGCAATTTATTTCAAAACACAAAAATACGACAAAAATTGTAACCATAGGAAGATTTCATGATTCTAGTCAAAATGGTGCCATTTCATTGTAAATTTCTTATCTTTGCATCCATAAACGTAGATCATGACAGAAGAAAAAGTCGACTATCCACAGAACTTCGACATCAAGCTGATCATCGCCGCTGAGATCGCCATGGAAGAGGCCAAGCGCAACATCAGCAGGGCACTCAGCGAGAGCCAGACCGTGCACAGCTTTGTCAACGTGAGAAGCAGTGGCAAAGGCAATTACTTCAGCTATTGCTATAACATCGACATTGAGAGCAAGGAGCATTTGGAACGCACCTATGCCTTGCTCAGAACCATACCTGGATTAAAGTTTGCACTATGACAAAAGCCTATTCCATAAGAATTTACGGTCGCGTGTTCAACGTGGGTTTTCGCCGCTATGTGCACCGCTATGGCTTGCAATGTAATGTGGTCGGTTATGTGGAGAACGACCGCGCCGACGGCAGTGTCCATATCGAGGTTGAAGGTGAGGAAAAAGACCTCGAACGCTTCACCCTGCTTTGCGGCGAAGGCACACCTTATTCATATATTACTGACATGAAGATTGAGGCGGTGACACCGACAGGTAAATATGTTGATTTTCAGGAAATAAGATAAATCCATCATACAAAAAAGACGCGATAAATCGCGTCTCTACAACAATTAAACGATTAAACAAACAACAATTAAACATCCATGATAGACTTCTCCAAAATCCTCTTTTTAGACATCGAGACCGTCTCGCAAGAGAAATCCTATGACCAACTCAGCGAGCGGATGCAAAAACTCTGGTCGCACAAGGCCGAACAACTGAATCGCGACAATCCCGAGCTCACCCCTGCCGACATCTACGACCGTGCAGGCATCTATGCGGAATTCGGCAAAATTGTCTGTATTTCAGTCGGTTTCTTCAATGGCAACCGTTTCCGTTTGAAATCGTTCTACGGTCACGACGAGAGAGCCATGCTCAACGACTTTGCCGACATGCTGAACCGCCACTACAATGCGCCCGATGCCCAACTTTGCGCCCACAATGGTAAAGAATTCGACTTCCCCTACATCGCCCGCAGAATGCTCATCAACGGCATACAAATCCCTAGAATTTTGCAAGTGGCAGGCAAGAAGCCTTGGGAAACCAATTTCATTGACACCATGGAGCTTTGGAAGTTCGGCGACTACAAGAACTACACTTCGCTCGACTTGCTCTGTGCCATCCTCGACATTCCTACGCCGAAGGACGACATCAATGGTAGCGAGGTGGGACGCGTGTACTGGGAGGAGAACGATCTCGAACGCATCAAGACTTACTGCCAAAAAGATGTGTTGGCCATTGCCCAACTCATGCGCCGTTATCATTACCTGCCGCTCATCCCGGACGACTGCGTGGACTATACCAACTGAGCATGCACATTCTTTCCAAATCCACCTATATCAAGGGCTTGCAGTGCGAGAAGGCATTGTACATGCAGAAGAAACACCCTTATCTGCGCGACAAACTCAGCATTGAGCAAAGGGCCAAGTTCCAACGCGGCACCGATGTGGGCGTGCTGGCGCATGAGGTCTTTCCTGATGGCATCGACATGTCGCCAACCACACCGTCTCAATTTCCCAAAAAGGTAAAGGAAACTTGGGACAATCTCAGCAACCCCGGAGTTAAGGTAATGTATGAGGCTGTTTTTCAATATAATGACACACTCATCATGCTCGACATGCTCGTCCGTGATGGCGATAAATGGCTAGCTGTGGAAGTGAAAAGTTCGATGCGTCTCAGCGACACCTATTATAATGATGCTGCCCTGCAATACTATGTGCTACACGGCTGCGGGGTGCCGCTCAGCGATTTCCGCCTCATGTACCTCAACGGCGACTACGTGAAAGACGGTCCCATCGATGTGAATCAGCTTTTCAAGATGGAGTCGGTGATGGAGTATGTCGTTGAAAGAGAAGCCTTTGTGGCACAAAATGTGGAACGACTGAAAGCCGTGGTTGCCCTGCCTCATGCGCCCGTCGTCGAAATCGGGGAGCAGTGTGACAATCCCTACCCTTGCGATTTCTATGGACATTGTTGGAAGCATGTCCGCGAGCCTAACTTCTATACCATTGATTACAAGACACTTTATTCACTTGCACCACAACCAAAGCCCAAGTCAGTAGCCTATCTAAACCTGCTACTTTACCGTCCCGCCGTGCCAGAATTGGAAGGCACAAGACCCTATGAGGAGATGATATTGGCTTTTGCATTGCAAGGTGAACATGAGTCTGAAGGCTGTTTCGTTTGGGACTGCTTCGACGACCACAGCCGCTGGAAGGAAGTCATCGACCTGCTCGTCGAGAAACTTTCTCATTATGAGCTAATTGTATGCTTCACCCCACAAAACCTTAGCACCACCCTGCTCCGTCATGAAATCATCCAGAACCAGACGGTGGGCTACAAAATCTTCAACCTCTTCGAAGTGCTACAACAAGCCCACTTCTACCACCCAGCCATCAAGCGCGGACTCACCTTGCAACACCTTGAAACGGCACTTTTTAGCGAAACAAAACTCTTCGAGCACAGCCGGATTCTCCTCGAAGCCACCAGCAACGACCTCTTGAGTTATCAACAGGCACGAGAAGATTTAATCGTTGAAAATGAAATCGTTGCAAAAACTTATCAACTCCTTTTCAAGTAGTTGATAACTTCATGGACAGACTTTCATGAGGGCGAATTTTAATTCGTACTTTTGCCTTCTGAAAACGAACAAAGAAATCCATTTTATGCCAAACGATACTACTACACGCCGACCTTTTGGCGACACCGCGAAACGTAATTTGATGACGCCCGAACAAATATTTGCCAGTCAAGGGCGTATCCCTCCCCAAGCCACCGATCTCGAAGAAGTCGTGCTCGGTGCCCTCATGTTAGAGAAAGAAGCCGTCAACGAGGTCATCGACATCCTCTCGCCTGAGGCCTTCTATCTTGACAAGCACCAGAAGATTTTTGCAGCTATCAAGTCCCTTTTTGGAAAATCGGAACCCATTGATATTCTTACCGTTACCAATGAACTAAAGCAACGAGGAGAGTTAGAGATGGTGGGTGGCGCCTATTATATCTCGAAACTCACCAACCGCGTTGTTTCAGCAGCCAATATTGAATATCACGCCCGTATCATCATGCAGAAACACATTCAGCGTCAGCTGATTCTGATTTCTTCCGACATGATTCACAAGGCTTTTGAGGACACCACTGATGTATTCGATCTGTTGGACGAAGCCGAAAGCGACCTCTTCCAAATCAGCGAGAACAACCTGCGCCGCAGCTACGACTCAATGCAAGACTTGGTGAGCCGAGCCATCAAAGAGATACAAAACGCCAAAAACGCTGATGACAAGCTACGTGGCGTGCCCTCGGGCTACACTGAACTCGACCGCATCACGCAAGGCTGGCAGAAATCAGACCTCATTATTTTGGCTGCGCGTCCTAGTATGGGTAAGACCGCTTTCGCCCTTAATCTGGCCCGCAATGCCGCTGTCACCTTCAACAGGCCGGTTGCCTTCTTCTCATTGGAAATGTCTTCAGTTCAGCTGGTTACGCGTCTGATTTCGACCGAGACCTCACTCACTGCCGACAAGTTGCGCAGTGGTGACTTGGCCGAATACGAGTGGCAGCAACTTAATACCAAGGTCACCCCATTGACTGATGCACCCATCTTCATTGATGACACGCCACAGCTCTCTGTCTTCGAGTTGCGCGCCAAGTGTCGCCGCTTGAAGCAACAGCATGACATCCAGATGGTTTTCGTCGATTACCTGCAACTGATGACCGCCAAAGGTGACCGTGGTTTCAACCGCGAACAGGAAATCAGCACCATCTCGCGCTCGTTGAAGAGTTTGGCCAAGGAGTTGGAGATTCCCGTTTTGGCCCTTTCGCAGTTGAGCCGTAGCGTAGAGCAGCGTCCTGGTTCCAAGAAGCCTATCCTCTCCGACTTGCGTGAATCGGGTGCCATCGAGCAAGATGCCGACATGGTGATGTTCATCTATCGTCCCGAGTATTACAAAGAAGGCATCGATGACGAGAACAAACCTAAAGGCTACACCATCATCGACATCGCCAAGCACCGTAACGGTAAACTAGGCGAAGTGGAACTCAGATTTGTTGGCCAGTACGCTCGTTTCGAAGAGCTTGAACAAGGCTACGACAGCAGCGGCTTTACTACCCTTGGTCCTAATAACCAGTTTGATCAGCCACAGGTCTACAGGTCAAAGATGAATGACGACGAGAGCATCGAGCCTTACAATCCGACCATCACGAGTGATGAAACCACACCACCATTCTAACCCTAGCCATCTATGAAAAAAGACGAAAAGAAAACTCCCCATTCGAAGAGCAATCCACTGAAATTCAACGTATCGGAGCCGACACAGCTGATGGATTTCCTGATGAAGAAACTGGATGGCATCAGCCGAAACAAAGCCAAACGTATGTTGGCCAACAAGGTCGTGTCAGTTGACGGCCAGCGCACCACGCAATTCGACTTCGCCCTTGAGCCCGGAATGGTTGTCGAGATTGGCAAGCCTACCGCCAAAGAACGCTTCCGCAGTCCTTGGTTGAACATCGTTTACGAAGACAAATACCTCCTCGTCATCGACAAGAAGGAAGGTCTGCTTACCAACAGCCCCACCAAAGAGAAAGACACGGCCCAAGGCATTCTGAACGACTATTTCATTTACACGCAACAACGCTGTCGTGCCCACACCATCCACCGCCTCGACCGCGACACCAGCGGACTGATGCTCTTCGCCAAGAGCAAAGAAGTGGCGTTGGCATTCGAAGAAGACTGGAAAAACACCGTCTACGACAGGCGTTATGTGGCCGTGGTGAGTGGCTGCATGGAGAAGAAGGAAGGCATGGTGGCCTCGTGGCTGAAGGACAACAAGGCTTTCATCACCTACTCCAGTCCTACTGACAACGGTGGCAAATACGCCGAGACTTATTACGAGACGCTTTATTCCAACCCAAGATATTCTTTAGTGGAATTACAGTTGGAAACCGGTCGCAAGAACCAGATCCGCGTCCACATGGCCGACATCGGGCATCCCGTGGTAGGCGATCCGAAATACGGCAATGGCGATAACTCGCTGGGACGCTTATGCCTGCATGCCTACAAGCTCTGCTTCCACCATCCCTATAAGAAAAAGGATATGGAGTTTGAGACGCCTTTCCCGAAGGTGTTTGCTCGACCGTTCCCTGGAATGGACAGATAGCTTTGATACTATTCCGTTGACACGTGGTTGACACGGCAGGGGGAGTTTTGGTAAAGAAAAATCCCTAACTCGTTGATTTTCAGAGTTAGGGATTTTTGTTGAGCGTGCCCCGAACAGGAGTCGAACCTGCACACCTCTCGATATACGCACCTGAAACG
>CAMYXV010000063.1 GCA_947303055.1 uncultured Bacteroidales bacterium | reverse complement strand
ATGGCGCGAGATGGAGGCCAACCTCGAGAAAGCCCAAGCCGCCCTCGACTTGGCCAACGCCATGCTGGCCGACAACACCGTCACGGCACCTTTCAGTGGCACCGTCACCAACCTGAATGCCGTGGTGGGCGAGAGCATCACCCCGTTGAAACCCATCATGCGCATCATCAGCACCGAAGGTTTGGTGGTGAAAATCAGTGTGCCAGAGAACGAAATCGCCAAGGTACAACTCGGCGACGAGGCCCAAATCCTCATCCCCGCTCTCGACGACCGCCGCTGCAAAGGCCATATCCTCGAAAAGAACATGACCGCCTCGCTGCTCACGCATAGCTACCCCGTCAAAGTACTCATCGACGAAAAAGACGAGGCCTTTACTCCCGGCATGATTGCCAAGGTGGTGCTGAGTGCGGATGTCGACAACGGCATCGTCGTTCCAGCCAATGCAGTCTTAATCAACAACGACGGTAAGTTCGTTTGGGTGGCCAAAGACGGTCGCGCCACAAGACAAAACATCACCATCTCGGGCTACTCGGATAACGGCGTAGTGGTTAGCCAAGGCCTAAATAGCGGTGACATCGTGATTGTGGAAGGGTATCAAAAGATTAGTGAAGGAATGAAGGTGAATTATGAGTAAGTTGAAGGACAAAGGTATCATCAGCGGCAGCATACTGCGGCAGAGAATCGTTTGGGCCGTCGTAGCTGTCATTGTGGCCTTTGGCATCTATGCCCTCGTCGACATGAAGAAAGACGAGTTTCCTGCCTACACCATTCGCTTAGGCATCGTGGCGGGCGTCTACCCTGGCGCCAATTCCGAGGAGGTGGAAGCCCAGCTCACCAAGCCCTTGGAACAGCTATTGTTTGAAATGCCCGAGGTGGACCGAAAGAACACCTATTCTGTTACCAAGGAAGGGATGTGCTATATCTACACTAGCCTCGACGAGTCGGTGAAAGACAAGGACATCGCTTGGTCGAAAATTCGGCACAAAATCAACGAATCCAAGGCGTTGAACTTCCCTGCGGGCGTGTTGGCTATCGCCGTCATCGACGACTTCGGCAACACCTCTTCATTGCTCATCGCCATGGAGTCGGCCGACAAGACCTACCGCGAGATGCACGACTACACCGATGACCTCACCCACCGCCTGCGCGCCATCCCCGAGATGGGCAACGTGCGCGTGATGGGCGAGCAAAACGAGGAGATTGCCGTCATCATCGACAAGGAAAAACTCTCGTTCTACGGCATCAGCCCCAACACGCTGATGTTGCATTATGCCTCGCAAGGTCTGCTGACCACCACAGGCACCATGCAGACCGACGACTTCAACCAGCCGCTGCACATCGAGAATCCCATGGTCAGCGAGCAGGAACTCGAAGAGCAGATCATCTATTCCGACGCGGCAGGCAACACCATCCGTCTGCGCGATGTGGCCACCGTTGAACGCCGCATGGCCGAGTCGTCCAAAGTGGTCAACTTCAATGGCAACGATGCCTTGATTATCAGCGTGGAGATGCGCAAGGGTTACAACATCGTCGCCTTCGGTAGGGAGGTGGAGAAAGTGCTGTCTGAATTCAAGGCCACCCTGCCCGACAGCGTGCAACTCTATCGCATCACCGACCAACCCAAGGTGGTGCACAAGTCGGTGAGCTCGTTCCTCCGCGACTTGCTTATCTCCATGATTGTGGTCATCGTGGTCATGCTGTTGCTTTTCCCGTTCCGCACCGCGCTCATCGCCAGCTCAGGTCTACCTATCTGTACAGCTTTCAGCATCGGTATGATGTATCTGTTTGGCATTGAGTTGAATACCGTCACTTTGGCAGCCCTCATTGTCGTCCTCGGCATGATTGTCGACGACTCTATCATCAACATTGACGGCTATATCGACAAGTTGAGTCAAGGCTACAAGCCCTTCGATGCAGCCGTGAGCAGCGCCCGCGAACTTTTCATGCCCATGTTCATCGCCACTGCTGCCATCGCCTGCATGTTCTTCCCTATGACGCGTATCATCACGGGGCCTTTGGGCGAGTTTGTGCAGCTCTTCCCCTGGACTGTCGCCTTTTCGCTGATGGCTTCGTTAGCTTACGCCATGCTCGTCATCCCTGGACTCGAAATCATGTTCATCAAACCGGAGACGGACAAGCCGCGACACAACGGCTTCGTGAGGGCGCAGATGCGGTTTTTCGGTTTCCTGCAAGGCCTTTACGACAAGATGCAAAGCCATTGCTTCAAGCATCCCCATTTCACCATCGGCATGGGTGTCGTCTCCATCGTCCTTGGCGTGCTGATGTTCTTGGCCTTGAATGTGCAGATGATGCCTATGGCCGAGCGCGACTGTTTCGCCGTAGAGATTCGTTTGCCCGAAGGCAGCACCATAGAAGCCACCACACGTGTCAGCGACTCATTGCAGCACATGATGCTAGCCGACAAACGCGTTACCTCTGTAACCGCCTTCATCGGTGAGAGCGCCCCGCGTTTCCATGTGACCTACTCGCCTAGCATCCCTGCTTCCAATCTCTCGCAACTCATCGTCAACACCACCTCGAAACAGACCACCGAAGCCTTGCTGAAAGAATGGGACGACAAGTATGCCTATTATTTCCCCGAGGCCTATGTGCGTTTCCGCCAACTTGACTATCAAGCCGTTTCAACGCCTGTCGAGGTTTATGTTTATGGCGATGACTACAGCAAGACCGCTCCTGTGGCACAGCAAATCAAGGACTATATGCTCACTCTTGACAAGGAGTTGCGTTGGGTGCACACCGATTACGATGAACAATTGTCATCGGTGAAGGTGACCATGAAACCCGAGGAATGTGCCCGTTTGGGGCTCACCAAAGGTTTCCTCTCGCTGGATTTGGCCAGCAGCCTCAACGGTCAGCCCTTGACCACCATCTGGGAAGGCAGTCGAGGCATCCCCGTGCGATTGTATTCCCAGCAAAACTACGACCCCAACAACTACGAATCCGTACAGAACCAGCTGATTCCCACCATGGTGCCAGGCACCAATGTACCGCTCCGTCAGGTGGCCGACATCCATCCTGAGTGGCATCCTGCGCAATTGGTGCGTCGCAACGGCAAGAACGCCATCACCGTGGCAGCCGACATGAAGTTCTGGCGACCGCAGACCGTGAGTATGAAGAAGATACAGCAGTACATCAATAAGGAAATCACCTCCAACCTGCCCGAAGGTGTCAGCATTGAATACGGCGGCCTTTCGTCGCTCAACACCAGCGTCATCCCGCAGCTGCTTTGGAGCTTGATTGCTGCCATATTGGTGCTGTTGGTGTTCCTGGTGGCCTATTTCAAGAAAGTCAACTTGGCCATCCTCACCTTGGGTTCCAGCACCTTATGTATGTTCGGTGCGTTCTTCGGCGAGTGGCTCTTCGGCCTCGACTTCGGCATGACCTCTTTGTTGGGTATCGTCAGCTTGATTGGTATTATCATGAGAAACGGCATCGTCATGTACGAATACGCCGAGACACTCCGCACCGACGAAGGCTTGCCCACCAAGGAAGCCGCCATGAAAGCCGGTAGCCGCCGCATGAGGCCCATTTTCCTCACCTCGGCCACCACCGCCTTGGGTGTGTTGCCTATGATCATCTCGCGCAACCCACTTTGGATGCCTATGGGTGTGGTCATCTGCTTCGGCGTAGTGCTTTCGATGGTCATCATCCTCGCCGTGATGCCCGTGATGTATTGGCAAATCTTTAGAACGAGTAAGTCATGAAGAATTGTATCATCATATTGAGTCTTTTGTTGACTATGTCAGCCTTTGCTCAGGAGCCGCATCGCCTCTCCGTTCAGGACTGCATCGAAATGGCCTTGGAGAATAATATCGAACTGAAAAACAGCCAGTTGGAGATAGAGAAAGCAAGAGCAACGAAAAACGAAGCCCGAGCAGAATACTTCCCTACCGTGTCGGCACAAGCCTTGGCTTTCGATGCCTTGAACCCAATGATTTCTTTCGGCATCGAGGACATCGATAACGCCCAACTGCGGCAGCTTCTTTATACCCTTTATGCGGAATACGGTGCCAATATGGGCATAGACAAAGAATATTCCTTTGTGCAGAACGGTACGATGCTCAATGCGATGGCGACCGAACCTATTTACGCGGGTGGACGTATCCGCAACGGCAACAAACTCGCCAAGTTGGGTATTGATGCCGCTGAGACACAGGCAAAAGTGAAGGAAGACGAGGTATGCCTGCAAACAGAGACCCTTTATTGGCAAATCGTTGCCCTACAAGAAAAGTTAGCCACCTTGGACCAGCTCGACCGGCTTTTGGACACTTTAGACAAAGACCTTAGTGGTGCCATTGAAGCGGGCTTGGCCATGCCCACCGACCAGTTCAAGTTGAAGGTGAAGCAAAACGAAAGCCAACTCAACCGCAAGAAGGTCACTGATGGCATCACTTTGCTTAAGATGGCCTTGGCGCAGTACATCGGTGCCGACTGGCAGACGATGACCCTCTCCGACACTTTGGGTTTGGAGACTGAACCTACAGCCTATTACCAACAACCCAATGAGGCGGTGTCGTTGCGCAACGAAAGCCATCTCCTCGACCTTTCAATAGAAGCCGAGAAGCTGAAAAAGAAGATGACACTTGGCGAGGCCTTGCCTTCCTTGTTGGTGGGCGGCAGTACAAGCTATCATACCATCTTTGAGAACACCAAGCCCAATGCAATGGTTTTTGCTGTGTTGCAAGTGCCTATCACCGACTGGCACAAGACCTCCTTCAAGCTGAAGAAGCACAACCTTGACACCGAAATGGCCGAAAACACTCGCCGCGACCTCACAGAGAAGATGGAGATGCAGACCAACCAAGCCTGGTTCAACCTCGAACAGAGCTGGCTGCGCATCACCATGGCCCAAACAGCCCTCAACGACGCCGAAGCCAATCTGAAAGTCACGCAAGACTATTACGAGGCCGGTTTGGTGGCTCTCTCCGACCTTTTGGAGGCCCAGACCTTACTCAAGCAGAGCCGCGACGAGCTCACTGACAGCCGCGTGGAGTATCGGATTAATCTGGTAACTTATAAATCTTTAGTGAAAGAATAAGCTAAAATTGTTGTAGTTTTGCGGTGCTAATCAAACTAAGTAGAAACTATAAATTTATTACAAATGAATAAGCAAGTCTCTTGGCGTATTTGGGGAATGACGATAGTTCTTTCCTT
Source organism: uncultured Bacteroidales bacterium (assembly GCA_947303055.1). Lineage (GTDB taxonomy): Bacteria > Bacteroidota > Bacteroidia > Bacteroidales > F082 > Limimorpha. Next base: position 4,374 of record CAMYXV010000063.1, on the reverse strand, counting down.
GTTGATATTATCTAGTACTTCGAACGGCTGGGCGCAACAGCCTCTCCTTAAAACCGTGGAAATTCCTGATGCGGCCACTTCTTCGCTTCGTGCGGATGGCTTTCTGGGTTCGCACTGGACGCAGGATTATCCCTACAATCAACTATGTCCAAGAGACCCGGTGAACGGTAATGCATACAGTTATGCCGGATGCCCTGCTATTGCCATGGGGCAGATTATCAATTATTTGCGAACAACAGAAAGTACCCGCTTTTCCGACGATGACGACTATGCCCATCATTATGCTGGTCGCAATTACATTATTGATGACGATTGGGCAACTTTGAAATTCCCGTCGTTCCCGCAGTTGAATGATTTGTTGGATTCCGTTGATGTTGCTTTCGAGAGTGGTGAAAATCTTTCCGACTTGTTGGCCGCTGCCGTGGTTTTTGCTTGCGGCACAGCCCTCACGCAGGTTTATACTTCAGAAGGTTCCGGCACCTTTTATGTGGATCAGGCGTTTGAAGCCTACCAACGCTTTGGTTTTAGGGACTGTCTGCTGTTTCGTGAACCCGATTCCGTGATGTATGCTACTTTAATCTCCAATTTGAAAGCCGGTTATCCTGCTCACTTAGCCGTTGAGAATCCCGCGGGAACGGTTGGACACAACGTCGTGGTCGATGGCTATCGCGAAGAAGATGGCAAATTCCACATCAACTTTGGCTACGGCGGTACCTTGGACAACTGGTACGACATCCCTGACCCGAATTTCTATTACGGAATGACCAAGATGGAAGGCATCGTTTTGAATATCTTTCCCACCTCTGGACCTATGGCTGTTCACGAGTCCGCCCACCAACAGCCATTGGAAGTTTATCCCAACCCTGCTTCTGATGTACTCTACCTGAAGAACCTTCCTTGCGAACGGGTGAATTATTCCGTTTTCAATATTTTGGGGCAAGAGGTAGCAAAAGGTTCCTCTTGTGGAACCATTTCCGTTGCAGGATTGGAAAAGGGACTGTATTTCTTGCAGACTAAAGGGGAAGGATTTTGTAATACAGCTAAGTTCATTGTAAAGTGAACGATTTTTTGCTATTGCTACGTGCTTGATATTTCAGGACGCTTTTCTTATCTAGCACGATTTTTGTATTTTTGCCTCCGCTAAACAAAACACACTATGATGAAAAAACTCCTCTTTTTAGTCCTTTTCATGGCCACTGCCATACTCGGACAGGCCCAAGTCAGCAAGATGCTCGGACAATGGAATACCTTTGACGACAAGACGGGCGATATGCGCTCGTGCGTCAACATCACGGAAAAAAACGGCACGTATTATTGTGAAGTCATTAAGCTTTATGAGAAAGATGCCAACGGGAAATACAAGGTGATGCAACCGCCTTATGCAAAAGACTACGAAGGCGTGGTGGGCACCCAACTATTCAGCGAGATGAAAGTCAACGGTGACCAGCTGAAAGGCAAGGTCTATGATCCCGAGAGCAAAAAGACCTATAATGGCAAAGTGTCGTACAAAGCCGACACCGATGAAATCGTCCTCCGTGGCTCGTTGGACAAAGCCGGCTTGCTGGGACGTTCACAAACCTGGAAGCGGAATAAATAGAGTTTTTCTCACGCAGAATACGCAGAACTATGTGAATTGGCTCGGCCATTCCCAATATTTCCATAATTCTGCGTGAGAAACAAATTCTTTATACGTCAAATTTGAATTCGGCATCAAACCAACCGGTGTCTTCCTTCAAAAGGTCATATTCTTCGCCCGTCTGGTGGTCAACCACGTGCACGGTGCCTTTGATGTCGTCATAGGTGAAGGTAAACTGTGAGTTTACGTCGTCGTCTTTAGGTACGTCCATATAAGATGTTTCTATTGATTTCAGGGCGCAAAGATACGAATTAATTCTGAATGTGGAATGATGAATGCTGAATGAGGCAAAGAGATGTTGATTATCTATGCTGGTTTTTTGTTATGGCTGTTAGGATGCTTAATAGCTCTTCACATTTGTCGTTCAAATCATTAAACATTTCGTCAGGAAGGTAATCTGTAGCATGGATAATGTCAAGCCAATAACTCGTTTCACTTGCTTCTTTCAAAGCAATGCTCATTTTGGCATAGAAATCAGGTTTCGTTTGTGCTCTTACTCCTTCCGCTACATTAGCTCCAATGCTGGTTCCCGCACGTAAAACCTGTTTAGACATAACATATTCATGCTTCTCTTCACATAACCATTGGTATGCTCTAATGATATCTATGGCAAAGTTCCTGCTTTTTCTTTTTATGACATTATCTTCCATCCCATGATTGTTTCAAACATTCAGCATTCAACATTCAGCATTCAGCATTCAACTCTTACAAGCCTAACCTTTTATTCAGTTTAGCCGTCTGCTCCTCAAAGCCTTTCTTGCCCAAGAGTGCGAACATGTTCTTCTTGTAAGCTTCCACGCCAGGCTGGTCGAAGGGATTCACATCGAGCATGTAACCGCTGACGGCACAAGCCATCTCAAAGAAATAGATCAGCTCGCCAAGGACCTTTTCGGAAACCTCGGGAATGACGATGCGCAGGTTCGGCACGCCACCGTCTTCGTGGGCCAACACGGTGCCCAATTCAGCCTTGTGGTTCACCTCAGAGATGCGCTTGCCAGCGATGTAGTTGAGCTGGTCGAGGTCTTCGTTCTCCATCGGGATGCACAGCTTGTGGTTGGAGTTCTCCACCGAAATCACGGTCTCGAAGAGGTTGCGCAGACCGTCTTGGATGTACTGTCCCATCGAGTGGAGGTCGGTACTGAAGGTGACCGAAGCGGGGAAGATGCCTTTGTGCTGCTTGCCGTGGCTTTCGCCGTAGAGTTGCTTCCACCATTCGCTGAAGTAAACCAGACGCGGTTCATAGTTGACCATGATCTCGTTGGTCTTGCCCATGGCATACAGCACCTGACGGGCGACGGCATATTGCGTAACGGGATTGTCAAGCGTTGGTTGGGCCTTGCACAATTTTTCCATCTCAACGGCACCCTTGACGAGTTGACGAATGTCGATGCCCGCCATGGCGATAGGCAACAAGCCTACAGGAGTCAGCACTGAGAAACGGCCACCCACATCATCGGGGACGATATAGGTCTTGTAACCCTTCACATTGGCCAGTTGCTTCAAAGCGCCACGGGTCTTGTCGGTAATGGCGATGATGCGCGAGGCGGCTTCTTTTTCGCCGTACTTATTAATAATGTGCTGCTTCAAAATGCGGAAGGCAATGGCAGGCTCGGTCGTCGTGCCCGACTTGGAGATGACCGCCAAGGAATAGTCCTTCTTGTCGAGGATGGCCATCAAGTCGTGGAGGTAGTCTTCGCTCATGTTGTGGCCAGCATAGACAATCAACGGTTTCTCGCCAGTGAGCGGTGCAAAGTGGTTCTGCAAGGCTTCGATGACCGCACGGGCACCCAGATAAGAGCCTCCGATGCCGATGACCACGAAGAGGTCTGACTTCTTGCGCAAGTCGGCAGCGGTTTTTTCGATGTCGGCCAGCAAGCTTTCATTGATTTCCGAAGGCAGGTTCACCCAGCCGAGGAAGTCGTTTCCGGCACCTGTTTTATGAAAGATGGTATCATAAACACCTGAAACCCTTGTTTCTAATTCATTCTTGATTTTTTCGTCCAAAAAAGGTTGGACATGAGAGAGGTCGATTTTCATGATTTCTGAATATTAGGATGCTGCGAAGATAAGAAAAAAAGAAAACTAAGAGTGGATTAAAAGTCAAAAACAAAAATTTTTTATTTGCTTAACAATTTTTTTGAAGTATTTTGGTTAATGTTTCAGTGAATTTCATACTTTTGCGCAACTTTTTTAGGACTAAACGAGCAACTATTATTACACATTCAGAAACTTATTTTATTTTTGTTTTTAACTATGTCACAAATCAGAATTTTATTGGCGGAAGACGACAAAAACCTGGGTATGATCCTTAAGGCTTTTCTCGATTCCAAAGGGTTTTTTACCACTTTATGCTCCAACGGACAAGAAGCATTGAACAGTTTTAAGGCATCCGAATTTGATTTATGTTTGCTTGATGTCATGATGCCCGTGATGGATGGTTTCACTTTGGCCAAACAAATCAAACTCACCAATCCCTCGATGCCCCTCATTTTCCTTACAGCCAAATCAGAACAGGAAGATATTCTGGAAGGTTTCCGCATTGGTGCCGACGATTATGTCACCAAGCCTTTCAGCATGGACGAGTTACAGGCACGTATCTTGGCCGTCCATCGCAGATGTGCTTTTGTGCAGACTAAACCCTCGGTGTATCGCTTGGGCAGCTTCACCTTCGATTCTCCCCGACACATTTTAACAAAAGGCAACGAGACCCAAAAACTGACCTCGAAAGAGTCCGACCT
>CAMYXV010000062.1 GCA_947303055.1 uncultured Bacteroidales bacterium | reverse complement strand
CGACGACCAAGTGGTGGTGCTGGCCTTGCCCGCTGGCATCCCTGCTGTTGAACGATTGTTCCATTAACCGATGAAATGGAAAACTAAAATAAACCACCCCTTAGTCCTCCGCATCGAAGGCCAACTGTTGCTTATTGAAGGCCTCTTCATGCTGACGGTGCTCCCCGTGACTTATCTGCACCAAGGGCTGTACGCCTTCAGTATGCCCTTCTCGGCCCTCATCACCCTGCTGACCGGTTTCATCTTTGTCATCGCCACCCGCAACCACAAAGACGACAAGACCACTTCGCGCGATGGTGTCTATGTTGTTTGCATCTCATGGCTCGTGCTCTCGTTGTTTGGCGCCATGCCTTTCCTGCTTAGCAAGAGCGTGCCCAACTTCACCGATGGCTTCTTTGAGGCCTTGTCGGGCTTCACCACCACCGGCGCCACCATTCTCACCAACATCGAGTCCGTCCCGAAAGACATCCTCCTCTGGCGCAGCATGACACAATGGATTGGCGGCTTGGCTATTATCGTGTTCTCGTTGGCCATCTTGCCCTACCTTGGCATGAGCGGTATGCAGCTATTCGTTTCTGAAATCAACGGCATCACCTACGACAAACTGCATCCGCGCATCATGCACACTGTGAGACGCATATGGTTTATCTACCTGTTTTTCACGCTGTTGGAAACACTGCTGCTTTATTGGGGCGATATGGACTTCTACGATGCCCTTTGCCATTCGTTGAGCACCATCAGTTCGGGAGGTTTTTCCACGCGAACAGCCAACATCGGCGCTTTCTCCAACTATTCCCAAGTCGTGATTACCGTCTTTATGGTGTTGTCGGGCTGTAACTTCTCCCTGTTGCTGCTCTCCTTGAGCTGGAAGTCGTTCAGGATATTGAAAAACCAGGAGTTCAGGACTTTCCTGCTTTACACCATTTTCTTGGGCATCGGCATTGGCTTGGTGCTGCTGTTCGGTTGCCATAAGAGCTTCGGAACCTCTTTCCGCGAGTCGTTCTTCAGCGTCATCTCGGCCTTCACCACAACGGGGTTCTTTATCACTGACTACACGGCCTGGCCCACCTTCCTTTGGGTCATCCTCTTCCTGTTGATGTTCATTGGTGCCTGTTCGGGCTCCACCTCGGGCGGCGTGAAGATTTTCCGCCACCTTATCTTTGCCAAGAACTCATTGCTCGAACTGAAGCGCATCATCCACCCCAATGCTGTCTTGCCCGTGAAAGTAAACGGAAAGGCTATCTCCACCAGCGGTGTCTACAAGCACATTACCTTCATCTTTGTCTATTTCCTAATCTTCCTTCTCGGTGCCGTCATCCTGTTGGCCATGGGCATCGACATCGAGACTGCTTTAGGCGCTTCGATAGCCACGTTGAGCAATGTCGGTACAGGTTTAGGACAAGTAGGACCTGGCGGCTCGTATGTCATCTTCCCTTTGACCGCCAAGTGGCTGCTGATGCTCTTCATGCTTCTCGGTAGGGTAGAACTTTTCTCGCTGATTACACTGCTTTCGCGGAGTTTTTGGAGAAATTAAACTCAAATAATATTTGCCTTCCAGGACACTTATTTTAACTTTTCAGGACACTATCTTTATCCTCAGTGTACATTTTTTTGAAAAAAACCTTACTTTGTATAAAAATTAATCGTATTTTTGCAGCCGATTTATACCCTCTCTTTGGGAAGGGTATGCATTGAATTGACATAACATATTAGAAGACAATAAATTAAAACATTTTAAAAACAAAAAAATCGAAGATGAAAAACAAATTACAAATGAAGAAAGGCCTGGCCCAGTTCGGCCACGGCAAATGGAAAAGCGCCCTTCGACACACCTTATTATTAATAGGGTTTGTCATGGGCTTCGGCATGACGGGTGCTTATGCGCAAACGCTCACCCCCATCCCCGAAGGCCTGAAAATGGAAAAGAAATGGGTTTCCGATGATCCCACAGGTCGTACTGGAAACATCTATGTTGAGACCTTCGTGACGGGCCACTCCGTTGCCCAACACGTGCCTACCGATATCGTCCTCGTATTGGACGTCTCGGGATCTATGGATGAGACATTAAATTCGTACACTTACATTCCTAGAACCTCACAAACGTACACTTATAATAATTATGGTAATAACACTTACTATTACTATTATAATGATCAATACAATGCAGTAGTAAGGGAACGTACGGGAGGTGCTTTTAATCGTAGGTATAATCTTCATTTTAATATTGGAAACACAACGTATTATTTGACAGATAATGTTGCAGGTGGAATAACCACCAACATTAACGAAGCCCAAGTTACAGGAAACTGGTGGGGTGATAGTGATGAACCCATTTGGACAGGTGTGCTGTATGAAAGGCATCAACCAACAAAAATGGAAGCCTTACAAGATGCCGTCTGCCAGTTCGTTGACATCATTGCTGAGGACGCCACGACTTATAATGTGGAACACCGCATCAGTATCGTGAAGTATGCAATGAACAACTACTATGGTAGCGAAGCAAGTATCACAGAAGGAAACCATTTTACCAATCAAAACTACAATTACACAGAGGTCGTCATTAACCGTAGAGACCCGAAAAGCGAGGCTACCAACATTAAAAACGCCGTAAATGGGATGCGGGCTGCTGGCGCCACCGCTGCTGACTATGGCATGAGCAAGGCACGCTACTTGTTGGCCAGCATTCCTGCAGCCGAGTTTGAAGAGCGTAACAAGGTGGTAGTGATGTTTACGGATGGTGCACCAACCTACGGAAGCGAATTTGAAAATAGTGTTGCCACCACCACCATTAGTAACGCTCACGACTTGAAACATAGCTGGACCTACAACAACAATACCTACCAATTCGATGCAACCGTGTTCACTGTTGGTGTGTTTGACAATGAAACCACTCCAATCAACACCTATATGAACCGTGTCTCTTCCAACTATCCGGATGCAATGGGTATGGGTACCAACCAAGGAGGTACCCAAGCAAGCAGCGATTATTACTTCACTACAGAATCGGCTGACGGCCTGGCCGACATCTTTGAAGCCATTGCCGGTGCCAGCGGTGCCATGTCGCTGCCGGCTAGCACCATCGTGCAAGACATGGTGTCACCCAATTTCCAACTACCCGAAGGCGCCACAGGCACAATAACCGCCTATGCACCATTGTGCACCGACTATAATGAAGTGACTGGAGTGTATACTTTTGAAGATATTAATGACGCAGGCACGCTAACCATAGACCAAATCCCAGATCCTGATAATCCAGGCCAGTATATTACCGGTGTGGTCACCAGCGTGAGCCCTGCAAACGAAAACAAGCTCCCAGCCAACTTCGTAACAATAGGTAACGACAACAAGACCATTCAAATGACTGGCTTCAATTTCTCCCATCATTGGTGTGGTTGGCTTGAAGATGACCATGGGAACAAGACCATCCACGGTCGTAAAATTGTCATCAAGATCCCTGTTGAGGTTCAGCCAGGCTTGTGGGGAGATGGTATCGAAACCAACAACCCAGAGCAATCCTATGTGCAAATTGGTGACGTGTACTATGGTCCATTCAACATTCTTACCACCAATGTGCTGGGCGATGTATGGACGGAAGTCGTGACAAGTGAACCTCAAGGCTACAACCGTATGGATATCGACACACCTGAGGAACTGGCTTGGTTCATCAGTGAAGTGAACGGCCGTATCCATTACAACGGCAATACCAACAACGTGGCCTCCAACACCACGCTCAATGGCAAACTCACTGCCGACATCGACATGAGCGCTCATAACTGGGTGCCTATTGGTGCTGGTTACCAATGCGATGCTAGCAACAATTTCATATTGGATGCCAATGGCAAAAAGATTAAATTGGCCTACGAAGGCGAATTCGACGGCAACGGCCACGTGATTACTGGTTTGAAGAACAACGCTGACAGATGGTACAAGACAGGTACCGGTCAAGTAAACGAAGTGGTAGTTTATCCAGGCATGTTCTCCAATGTGAAAGGTAGCGTTCACGATGTCTTCATTTTGGACTCTGACTTCCGTGGCAAAGCCCACCAGGTTGAAGGTAAAGGTATTTTCATTCACCACGGCATCTTGGCCGACACCTTGACGGGTGGCACCATCTACAATTGCGAAGCCGCTGGCCACATGACTTGCAACAACGACAATGACAACGATGTCAATCTGATTTACGGTGGACTCGTTGGCCTCAACAACGGTGGTACCATCTACAACGCCATGGCTATGGCCAACCTTACCGGTTACACCATGGGCGGTGCCGTGGGCGAAAATCGGAGTGGCGGCAGCTTCAAGAACGGTTTCACCAATGGCGAATATCATTATCTTGGAGAAAATGGTGCCAATGCAAAGAAGGTAGGTGGTCTTGCAGCTATCAACAATGGAACCATTGACAACTGCTATGTGCGTTTTGAGCGTTATAATGAAAATCTTGACAAAGCCACATTCAATCAACTTGTCGCTAACGGCAATGATGCCACCAACTGCTATACCCAACAATTGGTGACGTGGTCGCGTCCCAGCTCACAGAGCATTACTACCGAGGTCAATACGAATCCTACCGTTCCGAATACGATTCTGAATCCTGCTGACAATGATGAGAATTCCTACACGCTCTCCGTTAACAGGACCTTCTATAACATGTTCACCAACGACAACATGATTGGTGGTGAGTGGGGCACATTAGGATCCTTCAATGTATATGAAAATGGAACGTCTATGATGGAGGCTCTGAATGAACACAGGGGTACTGGGGCTATGTGGAAACGTACTACTGCTGGCGCATACTCTGTTGGCGCTGGCGACATTAACGACGACTTCCCGGTGTTGCAGCTTCCAGGCTACACCTGCTTGGCTTCCACCGATGGCATCACCATCGACTATGCCCACAACCTCTCCGACATGTTGCACCGCCACAACAGCGGCGCCTTGAATGAGAACACCGCATTAGGCAATAGCTATAAAGTTACGGACCATGCAGCCATCAATGGCGGTTCAATCAACCTCTTCGCCAACGAAGACATGAATCCAAGTAATAACAATAGTGGTGCAAAGGCTGATTTGGACGCCAGCTACTATAACACGGATGCCAACGTGGTGGTTTATATCGATGAAAACATCTCATTGTTGCAACCCACCGATGCTACTAGTACTCCTTCAAGCATCAATGCCTACACAGGCCAAACCTTGCAAGCCTTCGACAATACTGAACTACAAGCGGGTGAGCGTTGGCACAATATCAGCTCTTCCTTGTCGAACAGCCAATTTGGATGGAGTTATTCAACTGAAGACCTGGTGGAACACAATTGGGATTCCGATCCATGCGGATGGAACCTCAATAACTATGACGAAGACTATGCTTTCTTCCCCATCGACCTTAGCTCCTATCACCGTGGCGACTTCTATTGCTTCTACGAGCCACAGTACCACTGGATTAACTTCCGCCGCAACAGTGCTAGCCACTGGCACATGGATTTGATTGATAATACAGTTAGTGCTGCCGTTCCATCCAACCATGCTCATATTGATTACGTCAATGAGTTGGGTGAAAATGGTAACGAAACCTCATTCATTCCTGGCAAGGGCTATCTGACGACCGTTGACATGTCCACCTATTGGTCTGGCTATGGCAGAGAAGCCCAGTTTATGCAGAACCGCGGCACGCTGAACAACGGCACTATTACTATCCCTGTCTCCTACACTGCTGCCAACGAATGGACCGGCTTGGCTGGCTACAACCTCCTGGGTAATCCCTACCAGAGCTACCTTGACTTCGATGCTTTCGTCAGTGGAAATGCAACTCTTCTGGCCAACAGTAATTTCGCCAACACTTATGCTGTGTATGACCCTGAACAGGGTAATTATGTCCAATACATGAGCGGTTCCTCCACGGGTTCAAAAGCTGCCGAGCAGTACATCAACATGCACCAAGGCTTCTTCATCCAAGTGAACGAAGGCGGCACCGCCACCTTCACCAACACCATGCGTAGCAATGAAGGACAACCCAACTTCCGTGGCGAAAAACCCGCCTTCCCGCTCATCAACTTCATCGTGACCGACAGCGAAGGCAACACCGACCTCGCTATCCTCGAGGTCAACCGCAGCGAGAACGACGGCGCCAAGAAGCTCCGCGTGGGTAACTCCACCGGCCGCATCTTCTTCCGCTACGACGACGAAAAGCTCGCCATCTTCTTCCGCGACAACGCCGAAGGCAGCCAAAGCCTCCATTTCGCAGCCGAGGAAGACGGCAGCTTCACCCTCAACTGGGAGAGAGCCAACGACAACTTCAGCAGCCTCACCCTCATCGACAACATCACTGGCGTGAAGACCGACATGCTCACGCATGACAGCTATACCTTCGAAGGCAACACCAACGACTATACCTCTCGCTTCAAGATCGTGTTCGGCACCAACAACAACGAGGATGACGAAGAAGAAACCACAATTGAGAACTTCGCCTTCTTCAACGATGGCAACCTCATCGTCAACGGCGAGGGCCGTCTGGATGTCATCGATGTCCTTGGTCGTATAATCTACTCCGCCGAGCTCACCGACACGCAGAACACGGTCAGCTTGCCTCAAAACGCCAAGGGCGTTTGCATGCTCCGCCTCACCAATGGCGACAACGTGAAAGTCCAAAAGATGTTCGTAAGATAAAATGGTAACGGAATAATCAACATAACACGAGATAAAACTATGAAAAAAAGAATAATTGCAATCGAAACCGTACTGATGATGGCCGTCGCCCCTGCCATGGCTCAGGTCTTTATCGATGACGAAGACGCCAACAGCAGATTTGGTGAAAAAACTCCCACCATGAATATTCCCAACCCGCAGATCTACGACTCGGGTGAGGACTGGTTCGTACCCGTAGGCGAAAGCTTGTTCGTCCTTGCTGGTTTGGCTGGTGCCTACCTCATTGGCAAACGCAAAAAAGAAAAGTAATTTGTAACTTCGATTAGTATATCGACACCCCTTATAGGGGAAACATTGGATTCAACTGAATCAAGGAGAATGGCTCTGTCGGGATGACAGGGCCATTTTTTTATTCTTTTCTTTTTTTCATTCAACAATTTCCATATTTTTGCCAGCATTAAATTTCACTATCATGAAAAAAATACTTCTCTCTGCGCTCCTCCTGTTTTCTGTGAGCGCTTTCGCCCAGTTGAAATTCTCGCTACAATCGCCCAACAAAAACATTACTATCTCTATCGAGGTGGGCGAACAACTGAGTTATTCCGTCATGCATGGCAATACCTGTGTGTTGGCTCCTTCGCCCATTGGGATGAAACTAGGTAGTGGCAGGATGCTCGGCACAAAACCTATAGTGAAAAAAGCCAAGACACGCTCCGTCAACCAAACTTTGTCCTCACCACTTTATAAAAAGGCTGAGATTCCTGAAGTTTTTGAGGAACTGACACTGACTTTCAATGATTACTACAGAGTCACTTTCCGTGCCTACAATGAAGGTGTGGCCTACCGTTTTGAGACCTACTACAGCAAGTCCATCATTGTTGAAAACGAGACTGCCGACTTCAACTTCGATGCCGACTACCAAGCATTTATCCCCTATGTCAACGCCCGAAAAGGTGAAGGCGACTTTATCAATCAGCAATTTTATAACTCTTTTGAAAACACCTATACCCATATTCCCCTGAGCCAGATGGAACCCGAACGTTTGGCCTTCTTGCCCGTGCTTGTCGAACTCAACGACGGCAAGAAAGCCGTCATCACTGAGTCGGATTTGGAAGACTTCCCTGGACTTTATCTCCGCAATGCAAATGGTAAAAACGGCCTTTCAGCTGTCCATGCGGGCTATCCCAAAACCATCGAACAAGGCGGTCACAACAACCTGCAATATATCGTGAAGGAACGCGAGAACTATATCGCCAAAACCGCTGGCAGACGTGACTTCCCTTGGCGTATCATCGCCATCTCTGAAAGCGACAAAGAACTGGCCAACAACGACTTGGTGTACCTCTTGGCCTCACCCAACCGCATTGGCGACGTCTCTTGGATTCAGCCTGGCAAAGTAGCATGGGACTGGTGGAACGCTTGGAACATCTATGGCGTCGACTTCAAGGCGGGCATCAACAACGACACCTATAAATACTATATCGACTTCGCCAGCCAATACGGCATCGAGTATGTCATTTTGGACGAAGGCTGGGCCGTCAACAAACAAGCCGACCTCTTCCAAGTGGTGCCTGAAATCGACATCAAGGAATTGGTGGACTATGGTGCCGAACGCAATGTGGGCATCGTGCTTTGGGTAGGCTATGCCGCCATCGACAAGGACATGGAACATGTCTGCCAACACTACTCCGACATGGGCGTGAAAGGCTTCAAGGTCGACTTCATGGACCGTGACGACCAGTTGGTGGTCGACTTTTACTACCGCATGGCGGAGATGGCAGCCAAATATCATCTCTTCATCGACTTCCATGGTGCCTACAAGCCCACGGGACTCAACCGCACCTACCCCAACGTGCTCAACCACGAGGGTGTGTACGGTCTGGAACAGGCCAAGTGGGACAACGAAAGCGACCTTGTCCTCAACGAAGTTACCATCCCCTTCATCCGTATGCTGGCCGGTCCGCTTGATTACACCCAAGGCGCGATGAAGAACGCTAACAAGAACAACTTCGCTGCTATCTACACCGAACCAATGAGCCAAGGCACACGCTGCCGCCAACTGGCTGAATATGTGATTTTTGAGTCACCGTTCAACATGCTTTGCGATAGCCCGAGCAACTACATGAGGGAAGAAGAATGCACCCAATTTATCGCTAGTGTGCCTACCACTTGGGACGAAACCATAGTCTTGGACGGCAAAGTGGGTGAATACCTTGTCATCGCCCGCCGCAAGGACTTCCACTGGTATGTGGGCGCCATCACCAACTGGGAGGAACGCGACATCGAAATCGACCTCGGTGTGCTGCCCAACTTCGGCGCCAAGTCGGGACACATCTTCCGCGACGGTCCCAACGCCAACCGCGTGGCCAAAGACTATGTTTCGGAGCAAGCCCAAGTATGGGGCAACAAGGTGAAAGTGCATCTCGCCAAAGGCGGTGGTGCCGTGATGGTGTTCTAAGATAACAACCATGGACAAGCACTATCGTTTCCTCGCCTTCGACTGTGGTGCCACCAGCGGAAGGGCTATCTTGGGCACCTTTGCTGAGGGAAGATTCTGCATGGAAGAGGTCTATCGTTTCCCCAACCAGACCCTTGAAATCGGAGGAAAGTACTATTGGAATGTCTACGGCATCTACGAGCATTTCCTGAAGTGCCTGACTGAATTGGGCCAACGCCATATCCCGCTGGATTCCATCGGCATCGACACCTGGGGCGTCGACTTCGGCTGCATCGGCCATGACGGCACGCTACTGGGCTTGCCCCGCGCCTACCGCGACCCCTATACCGACGGCATTCCTGAGAAGTTCTTCAAGACCGTCTCACACGAAAAGCTCTATGCCCTCACTGGCACCCAAATCATGAACTTCAACACCGTCTTCCAGATGTATGCCCAAGCCGAAGAAGGTAGTGTGGCCTACAAACATACCAAGAAGATCCTCTTCATGCCCGACCTGCTCGCCTACCTGCTGACACGCGGCAAGGTCTGCGAATACACCATCGCCTCCACCT
>CAMYXV010000061.1 GCA_947303055.1 uncultured Bacteroidales bacterium | reverse complement strand
TGATCGTCATTGGAGCCATTTTTGTTTTGCTCCTTTTGGTCAACTTTTTGGCTGGTCCGATAGCAAAAAACTATGTCCAAAAATACGACAAGGAACTGCTTGGCCGCGAGTTGAGCATCGGGAAATTGAGCACAAACATTTTTACAGGTAAGCTGAAAATCAAGGATTTGAGGCTTTATGAAGACGATGGCATTACTCCATTTGTCAGTTTTGAACGCTTTGAAACCAAAATCAGATGGCGTGACTTGTTCAACCATGGTTTGTGGGTAAAACAAGCCACGCTTTCGGGTTTGAATGTCAACCTGGAACAAAACCGCGACTGGTTCAATTTCAGCAGTTTGCTAGAACAATTTACTGCAGATAGCACCAAGAAAGAATCATCAGGTTTTGGTGTGGTAATCAACGATATACGTATCGAAAAGGGCGATATTCATTACGCTGATTTGGCTTTGGGTAACGAGCTGCAATTGCGTGACATCGCCTTGAACATTCCTTCCATTGATTTATCGGAAATGAAAACCGATGTCGGACTCGACCTTTCTCTTTCCGATGACGCTATCTTGCACACAGACCTGCGACTTTCTGACAATGGCAAAAAGTACTTCATTGATTTGAAAATGAGCAATCTGGGAATGGAAGTCATTGAGCCTTATCTGCAACAGTATTATCCTGTGGATTTCCTGCAAGGTCTTGCCGATTTGGATTTGCAAGTGGAAGGTCTCACTGACCATGTCATGGATTTCAACATGAAAGGAAAGTTTATGCTCAATGAGATAGCTTTACAAGACACCCTAGGCAATCCTTTGGGTACCATAGACTCTGTTTTTGCCAAAATCAGCAATTTGCGTCTGAAGGATAAGAGAATAGACTTTGATTCTCTCTACATTTCAGGGTTGAATGCGGAATACATTGTCAAGGCAGACAGCACGTCTAATTTCGATTTGGTTTGGGACAGTTATTTCCATAGCGATTCAACCGAAATGGAACCTGGATTTGATACGATTCTGGTTGATACCGAGGAACATAAGTCGTGGCAGTTCAGCATTGCCGACTGGATTGTGGATCAGGCTAAAGTAGTGTATGAAAACAATACTTTACCAACGCTTTTTCATTATGAAATTTCAGATATTCATCTGACTTCCAGACATTTCTCTCGCGAAGGAAATAATGCCATCCTAATGCAGGCTGCGCTCAATAAATTCGGCAAGCTCCACCTCAACTGGCAAGGCAGTTTTCAAGGACGCGATAACCACAACCTCACACTTGTGCTGAGCAATGTAAAAGTCACTGATTTTACGCCATATACGGTACAATTTTTCGGTGTGCCAGTGAAAGATGGCACTTTATCATTCCGAAGCCAAAATGTCATTTCGGACGGAAGAATTAATGGCATCAACAAGTTGCAACTTGCAGGTACAAAATTGGGCGATAAGATAAAGCAATATCGTCCAAAATACGAAAAAGTGCCGTTGAAACTGGGGCTTTATCTCCTCGCTGACAAGCACAACAATGTCAATATCGACTTGCCTATTTCAGGCCAACTGGATGACCCAGGTTTTTCCTATGGAAAGACCCTTGGCACCGTGTTTTCCAATCTTTTGATCAAGGTGGCAGCTTCACCATTTCGTTTGATGACAGACGAGGACAACAACCTGAAATACATACCTTTCGATCCCTTGCAGTTTGATTTCTCTCCCGAGCAATATGTGATGATTGACAATGTGGCTGCCACCCTTCAAAGTCGTTCTGACCTTGGCATTGTTTTGGAGGAGCAAGTTCAGTATGAGGAAACGGTCAAACAATTGAGTATTATGCAGTTAAAGCGCGACTACTTCCTCTCAATACATCCGGAGATGAAATCCTCCGACATCGACTTTTTGACCAACGAAGCCATCCGTTCCATCAAGTTGACAGACAAGGGGTTGTGTGATTTTGCGGCAAAGTATTCCAAGAAGAAAAAACTGCATTCGGCCAAGGATGTGACTTCGGTAGCTTGTGAAATGTATCGTGACAAATCAGAAACTATTCTGCCCCGCATAATGGCGAGAAAGAATGAGATATTAACTGATTATTTGCAGAATATCAAAGGTTTGACTCCAGAACAAATCTCTGTGACAACCATTGATGCCAGTTTGATGAAATCCTTTGTGAAGCCCTCTCGATACGAGATGCATGTGTTTACTTATGAGGAAATGGAATAGTTTCAGCGGATTACCAAACGCTTAACGGAAACGCCTTTATCCGTAACTATGTTGATAATATAAATCCCTGAAAAATAGTTATTTGTATATAGTACAAACTTGTTTTCACCATTCAATTTCTTTGTTTCAATCTGTTGTCCCAAAGCATTGTAAACCGAGATGTACTGCAAGCCATCTTCGGCTAGAATGTTGACAGATTCTTTCGCAGGATTGGGATACATGACCACATTGATTGTTTCATTTTCCTCAATGCCATCATTATTGATACCTGCCAGGGTGGCCACCAATCCCAAATTTAACTCAGTAAAACGTTTGGATTGTTCCAAATTGTTGACACTCAATCCTAAAATATCGTTTCTGGAATGGATAAAAGGCGAGCTGGCATGAACATCTTCAAAGGGATGCACGGCGGGATAGCCGTTGCGGTTGAACGACGAATAATCGCTGTCGCCCCAAGCAAGCCACGCTTGTCGGATAGGCATTTCAGGGAAATAGACGTGGCTGAAGTTGTAGACGTAGTCGGCAATGGTCGAGTCTTGCGTGGTGTACATTAGGTGGACGTGGATGTCGGAGCCTTCTTCCAAGTACCCCGTCATGTCCAAATTGAAATAGCCAACAATATCCATGTTTTGTGCAGCGCAGTCGGCGGCATAAGCTGCACTGCCCAACAAGCCACATTCTTCGGCGCACCAGTTGGCAAAGATGATGGAACGGTCAAAGGTGTAATTGCTCAAAAGACGGGCAGTTTCCAAGATGCCCGCCACCCCCGAAGCGTTGTCGTCGGCGCCAGGCGAACGAATAGTGTCAGGGTCGTAGCCATCCCATGCGTAGGAATCGTAGTGTGCACCACAAATCACGAACTCCTCGGGTGTTTTCGTACCCCATTTCACGGCCAGGATGTTATCCCCCGTTTCCGTGATGCTGAGGTTTTCAAGTTGGAAATCATGCTTGATGACCGTGTCGACGGGCAAGGTATTGTAATGTTCGTAGAGCCAGTCTTGTACATCATAGATGAAACGGCTGTCATAACGTCTTGTGTGGTAAGAACTTAGGTGTTCAATATAGGCCTTGATGCTATCCACCGAGACCGAATCCATCAAGGCACGGATTTGTGGGTTTTCCTCTGTGATGACAGGATAATCATGTTCAAAAAGGTGCGGTGCCTGCGCAAAGTTCTTGATACCCAAAAGCAAAAACAAAGCAAGAATTAGTGTTTTTTTCATCATGATAACTTTTTTAAAAAAATTCGGCGTTTCGACAGGCTCAACGACCTTAGCTTTTTAGGTCCCTGAGCCCGTCGAAGGGCCGGCTTGAATTTACAATCCTTTCACATGCGGTTTGCCCGCAATGAAATCTTTCAGATAAAACGGTTCAAAATAAGCCACATCGACAAAATCATGTTCCCTCAAAGCCTTGTCCGCCAACGGAAGCATAAAAGCCGCCGAGGGTTTGAATCCGTCAATGATGCTGATATTAGGTTGGTTTTCAAATACTTTCTTCAGTTTCGGAGCCCCATCGCCAAAGAGCCAAAGCCGATGCTCTTTCAACAATTCCTCAAAAGAATTTTCATCGATGACAAGGGCGGCGGTATCGTTGATTTTGTTCAAGTTGGCATCAAAAATGGCCGCATACACTTCCATTCTTCTGGCATCGATCATCGGGATAAGCAAGTCATTGTCGGTGATTTGGCTTCCAAACTTGGCTTTCATGCCGTAAGCCATAGCTTCCAAGGTGTCGATGGCCATCAAGGGCAGGTTGGCGGCATAGCAGATGCCCTTTGCCGTACTCACGCCGATGCGCAGACCTGTATATGAGCCAGGACCTTTACTCACGGCCACGGCATCCAACTGCTTATAATCGATTTCAGCCACTTCCATCACCTCGCGTATGAAATTGGTAATTTTCTCGGAATGAGCATTTTGACCTTCCGTTTCACGCAAGGCAATCGTGCAGCAACTTTCGTTGAGTGCCACCGAGCAAACCGGTGTGGCTGTTTCCAAACAAAGTATCATTTTCAGCGGTTTTTATCGGGCAAAAATAAGTAAAAAAACAAAAGTGAAAAGTTCAATAGTTCCCTTTTATTATTTTTAATAATTAAAGTTGTACTAATTCGAGAAAACCGTATATTTGCAAAATTAATTTGCCTTATTAGGCATTTTCTTATATGGTTGAAATAGAGTTCGTTAAGAAGGTTTAATGGGACTTAGGAGGCGAAGCTGTATAATGACGGAAACCAAGATTTTCATATCGAAAGCCACCCAACGCAACTGGGACAAACTGAAAAACGGCCGTACTGACCGATTGACACGTCGTGCCAATAAGAGCCGTTCGCAGAGAATCATTACTCCGGAAGGATATGTGATGGCGGCCAGTCTGCCCCGTTTCGTGGAAGAGTTGAGAGAGGCTTATTATCCCATTGACGACTTGATTTTCAGCCTTTGCGCTTTGTATGTGGAGCACAACAGGGTAAACGAAGCCAACAGACAACGATTCTTTGAGGAATACACGCAGTATCAGCGTATTGAACTTGAAGTGCCGCGTCAAATCTTGAAAAACCGACAGGATGATTGGATTGGTTTTGTCTATCAGTCGCTGACAGCGGAAGGTCATCGGATCTTGAAAGGGCTGTATTATACCAAGCCAGTGATTGTCAACGAGATGCTTTCCGACATTCGCATATTAAGCGGTGAGAAACTACTTGACCCCTGCTGCGGCAGTGGTATCTTCTTGCTGAAAGTCCAGCACGCCCAGATGGAGCAATTGTACGGCATTGACAACGACCCGCTCGCTGTGATGATTGCGAAAGCCAATCTGATGGTAAAATACAATGAATCACAGGTTTATCCTCAGATCTATCAGATGGACTTTCTGCTTCATGCCGCCTCGGCTTTGGGCGATTTGCGATTCGACTATATTGTCACCAATCCGCCTTGGGGTACCGAAAAAGGCAAGCTTCATGCTTCGGAAATCGTTCAGTCAAAGGAAAAAGCTTCGTTGTTCTTCACCGAGTCGTTCAAGTTTTTGAATCAGAATGGGATACAGCATTTTCTTTTGCCTTCGTCTGTACTGAAAATCAAGGTTCATGCCGATTTGCGTCGCTTCGTGACGCATGAGACGCGCATGGAAACCCTGAAATGCTACCGCGAGCGTTTCAAAGGCGTGTTTACCGACTTTGTCAGCCTGAAAGTCAGCAAGAAACCTATTTTTGGGAAGCAGAATTATGTGGTGTATGGAGCGAACAACGAAGTATCGAGGAAAGAATTTGTGCCTAATGAGGACGACTTCTGTGCCATCCCAATGCTGAACGACCGCGATGAGGCTATCATGAGCAAAGTGGAACGTATGCGTCACGACGACCTTTCGCACAGCCTTTGGGCTTTGGGTATCATCACGGGCAACAATGCCAAAGTGCTGAAAGACCGACCGAGAAAAGGGTTGGAACCTATCTATACAGGTAAGGACATCAGCAAGTACAGCTTAAAGAAGGCAAGCCGTTACATCAAGTACAACCGCGGTGATTTTCAGCAATGTGCAAAGGATGAGTTCTATAGAGCGAAGGAAAAGCTGGTGTATAAATTTGTCTCCAGTCGTCTTTGTTTCACTTACGATGACAAGCAACGGCTGTTCCTCAACAGCGCTAACGTCCTCATCCCCGAAGTGGATGGTATGAGCGTAAAAACAGTATTGGCTTTCTTGAATTCTTCTTTGTTTAACTTTTTGTATGTTAAGCGGTTTAATGACCTTAAGATTTTGAAAGGCAATCTTTCAACCTTGCCGTTCCCGAAGATAACGCCAGAACAAGACAAACAGTTTTCAGTCCTTGTTGACCACGCCCTGTGTGGCGACAAAGAGGCTCCAAAAGAGATTGATGCTTTGATATTTTCATTGTATCAGCTTAACAAAGAAGAGATTAGCTTAATTTTGAATATATAATCCATGAACATCCTAGTCACAGGTGGTGCCGGCTTCATCGGCTCACATACTTTAGTGGAACTCAACGCTGCGGGACACGAGACCGTGGTCGTCGATAACCTCAGCAACTCCAACCGCAAGTCTTTAGAGCGTGTTGCGGAGCTGACGGGCAAAGAAATACCCTTTTATGAAGTCGACATCCGCGACCGTGATGGTCTTAACCGCGTGATGGAAACCCATCATTTTGATGCTTGCATCCATTTCGCTGGACTAAAAGCTGTGGGCGAAAGCGTGGAAAAGCCGTGGGAATACTATGAGAATAACATCGGCGGAACACTGACACTACTTGATGTGATGCGCCAGCATGGCTGCAAGAACATCATCTTCTCGTCGTCGGCCACTGTTTACGGTGACCCGGCCATCATCCCCATCACGGAAGAATGCCCCAAGGGACATTGCACTAACCCTTACGGCCAGACCAAAAGCATGTTGGAAGAAATAATGATGGACATGCAAAAGGCCGACAAGGCATGGAATGTCGTGTTGCTACGTTATTTCAATCCTATCGGCGCCCATCCAAGCGGCAGAATAGGGGAGAACCCCAACGGCATTCCTAATAATTTGATGCCTTATGTCACCCAAGTCGCCGTCGGCAAGCGCCCCGAACTTGGTGTTTTCGGCAACGACTATCCCACACCAGATGGAACGGGTGTCCGTGACTATATCCATGTCGTTGACCTCGCCCGTGGGCATGTAGCAGCTCTGCAAGCCATCGAAAGGAATTGTGGTTGTGCGATATATAACCTCGGCACGGGACAAGGCTACTCGGTGCTGGATGTAGTGAAGACCTTCGAGAGGGTCAATGGCATAAAGATTCCATACAGCATCAAGCCACGCAGAGCAGGTGACATTGCCACTTGTTATTCCGATCCTGCCAAAGCAGAGCGTGAATTAGGCTGGAAAGCACAGTATGGCCTCGAAGAGATGTGCCGCGACTCGTGGAACTGGCAAAGAAATAATCCAAACGGATTCTGAAAAAATCATAAGACCATGTTCGTAGCAACTTATCCATCAGTTTTCAGACGAATCGGCATACGCTACGGTGCCGTTGTTAGTCCTTTTCCGTAATCTTGATTGAGGACAACTAGCATAGTCTGAACTTGATTAAGATAATAAAGGATTAATTAACCTATTGAAAAACAAATAAATATATTTAAATGGATAAAGTAACTATCATTGACTACGACCGGATATACAAGAACTTCATTGATGAGAAGTACTTGCATGGTCACGACGAATACTACTACCGCAATCTACAGGTAAAGAAACCGAAAGATGGTTGGCGTCATCTCCATACCGATGAGATAGAACGTTTAGTAAAAAACAGCAACTCGGCTACCAACTGGGAGGACATTTGGGTTACCGATGAGTTCGATACGAATATGGTTCACAACAACCATTTCTTCGGCATGGTACGCATCGGTAGGATCAATCGTAAGGTATTGCAATATCACGATCTCCGTGTTCCTGTTGGTATTTCCAACAGTAGCATCATCTCGTGCGACATCGGTGACGATGTTGCCATCCATGACGTACATTACATGGCCAACTACATCATTGGCGACCGTAGCATCCTTTTCAACATCCAAGAAATTTCCACTACCGACCACTCCAAATTCGGCAACGGCACTATCAAGGAAGGCGAACCTGAGGATGTGCGTGTGTGGTTAGAGGTAATGAATGAAATCGGAACACGTCAGATACTACCCTTTGACGGCATGATTACCGCCGACGCCTATCTTTGGGCCAAATACACTGACGACACCAAATTGCAAGAGCGTCTCAAAGAAATCACTCAAGCCAGCGTCGACTTCCACCGTGGTTACTATGGCACCATAG
This sequence comes from uncultured Bacteroidales bacterium, assembly GCA_947303055.1. Taxonomy (GTDB): domain Bacteria; phylum Bacteroidota; class Bacteroidia; order Bacteroidales; family F082; genus Limimorpha. The sequence goes on along the minus strand of CAMYXV010000061.1, from coordinate 1,874 downwards.
GAGAGTCCTGTGTCATCAAAAACTGCTGGATTCTGAAAGATGCCAAGGTTGGACCACACTGCTATATCAAAGGCGCCAGCAAACTGAAAAATGTCACTATCAACTCTTCAGAAGAGGAGCCTTCTCAAATTGGTGAGGGCGTCATTTTGGTAAACGGCGTGACAGGTTACGGCTGCCGTATCTTCTATTCGGTGGTGGCCACGCGCTTTGTTTTGGGCGACAACTGCAATTTGAAATATGGTGCCCGTCTTATCCACTCTGTATTGGGTGACAACTCCACCATCTCGTGTTGTGAGGTATTGAACAACTTGATCTTCCCCTCGCATGAACAGCACCACAACAACTCCTTCCTTATCTCCGCTTGTGTGATGGGTCAGAGCAATATGGCAGCTGGCGCCACCATGGGTTCCAACCACAACAGCCGTGCCACCGATGGCGAAATCGTGGCCTCGCGTGGCTTCTGGCCAGGACTTTGTTCTAGCGTGAAGCACTCTTCGAAGTTCGCTTCATTCACCCTGCTCAGCAAGGCTGACTATCCCAGCGAACTCAACATTATGTTGCCGTTCTGCTTGGTCAACAATAATGTGGCCAAAGATGAATTGGAAGTTATGCCCGCTTATTGGTGGATGTACAATATGTACGCCATCGCGCGTAATACCTCAAAATACCTGAAACGCGACAAGCGCAAACGAAAGATTCAGAACATTGAATTTGAGACCCTTGCGCCTGATACCGTAGAGGAAATCATAGAAGGCCGTAAACTGCTTGAGGTTTGGGTGGCCAAGGCCTACCTCCGCAGCAAAAGCGAAGACCCAGAGAAATACGAATACTACGACCTACGCGAGTGCGGAAAGAACTTGCTAGACAACGAACCCGATACAGTGAAATCGTTGGATGTCTTCGGTGAACACATGGAGAAAGGTAAGCGTAAGGTGTACATCCTCAAGCCTTTGGAAGCTTATCATGCCTACGGGGATATGATAGTTTATTACGCTGTTTCGACCTTGATGCATTACCTTGAAGCTCATCCTGAGACCGACATGGAACATATTGTGAATCAAATGCGAGGAAAGCGTCTCCGCAAATGGATCAATCTTGGCGGACAGACCATGCCTGAAGATGATGTCGACCAGTTGCGTGCCGACATTCGCAATGGCGTGCTCAACACATGGGAAGAAATCCATCATCGATACGATGAGCTGTGGGAGGACTATCAAGCAGAAAAGCTGCGTCATGCCTACTTCTCGTTGATGTTCCTTTACAAGGACGAGACGGATGTGCTGACTGAAGAGATGTGGCACGAAAACTTGGACAAGGCCATCCACATCCAACATTTCATCTGCGATCAGGTGTATGAGAGCCGCAAGAAAGATTACGACAATGAGTTCCGCAACGCCACCTTCCGTAACGAAGACGAAAAGATTGCCGTCATCGGCAAGATTGACGATGTGTCGTTTGTCAAACAAATCCGTAAGGAGACAGAAGAATTCATCGCCTTAATTCAGAAATATAAAAATACCCATTAACTATCCATTGTCAATTTTCAATTATCAATTATACTACCATGAGAGTCATTATCGAAAAAAACTACGACGCCATGTCGCGTTGGGCTGCTAACCACATCGTTGAACGCATAAACGCTTTCAAGCCCACAGCAAAGAAACCTTTCATCCTTGGTCTTCCTACGGGTTCCACCCCGATAGGCACTTATAAGGAATTGGTTCGTCTTTACAAAAAGGGACAAGTCTCTTTCAAGAACGTGGTTACCTTCAATATGGACGAATACGTCAAGATTCCGGAAAACCACCCCGAGAGCTACCACAGCTTCATGTGGAACAACTTCTTCAGCCATATCGACATCAAGAAGGAAAACG
>CAMYXV010000060.1 GCA_947303055.1 uncultured Bacteroidales bacterium | reverse complement strand
GTCATCAAATCGACGGGCAGTTGGTACATCGTCCTCGACGAGACGGGACGGCAGTGGGAATGTCGCCTGCGCGGTAAGATCCGCTTGGACGGCATTCGCTCCACCAACCCCGTGGCGGTGGGCGACAATGTGCAGTTTGAGCAAGAGCCTGGCAAAGAAACGGGCGTCATCAAGAAGATTGAGCCTCGCGACAATGTGATTGTCCGGCAGTCGGTCAACCTGAGCAAGGCCTCGCACATCATCGCCGCCAACGTGGACTTGGCCATCGTAGTGGCTACCATCGCACAACCGCGCACCTCCACGGGTTTCATTGACCGTTTTTTGGTAACTGCCGAAGCCTACCATATCCCTGCTGCTTTGATTTTCAATAAGTGTGACCTCTATACCGACGAACAGATAGGGGAGATGTGTGTGCTGATGGAATACTACCAGAGTCTTGGTTATACCTCATTTGGTGTGTCGGCCAAGACGGGCTTCCAAATAGATCAACTCAAAGCCTTGATGCAAGATAAGATTTGTCTGTTTTCGGGCCATTCCGGTGTAGGCAAGTCAGCCCTCGTGAATGCCCTCGACCCCTCGCTGAATGTCCGCATCGGTGCCATCTCCGATTACCATGAAAAAGGCAAGCACACAACTACCTTCGCCGAGATGCATCATCTTGACTTTGGTGGCTGGATTGTCGATACCCCTGGCATCAAGGAGTTTGTGCTGTATGACCTTGAGAAAGAGACCCTCGCGCAGCGTTTTCCAGAGATGCGCGAGCTGATGAGCGAATGCCGTTTTGCCAACTGTACCCATACCCATGAGCCCGGCTGTGCGGTGAAGGAAGCCGTCGAACGCGGCGACATTGCCGACTGGCGCTACGTGAATTATATCCGCATGATGACGGATGAAAGCCATGATTCTGTGAAAGATGAAGGATAAACCTTGTAGAGACGCGATTTATCGCGTCTCAAAATAATAAGAATATGAAAACCATCGCCCTATTTGGAAAGACCCTCGTCCCCGAAAACGGGGAATATATGAAGCAATTGTTCAAGGAACTGGCTGATAACCAGGCAGAAATTGTTGTTTACCAGCCTTTTGCAGACATTGTCGCTGCCTATGTCCCCGAAGGCGTGCAATACACTGTGTTTCGCTCTCACGACGATCTGAAGGCTGACCTGCTGTTCTCCATCGGCGGCGACGGCACTATCCTTGATACCGTGCCTTTTGTGCTCGATTCAGGCATTCCTGTGGTGGGTATCAACATGGGTCGTTTGGGCTTCCTCTCCAGCATCTCCAAAAATGAGATGACCATGGCGGTAAATAGCGTGCTCACAGGTGATTACGGTGTCGAGCAGCGTACCCTTTTGGAATTGGTATCTCCCAATAATGTCTTTGGCGATGTGAAATACGCCCTCAATGAACTGAATGTCATCCGTAATCCAGAGCATAGCTTGTTGGCCATCAAGGTGTTTGTCGACGATGTTTATCTTAATACCTATTGGGGCGACGGCATCCTGCTGGCTACCCCGACAGGCTCCACGGCTTACTCGCTAAGTGCTGGCGGACCCATCATTGCGCCAAACGCAAAAAACTTCGTCATCACGCCTATTGCCACACACAACTTAACCGTGCGTCCTGTGGTTATCCCTGATGACAGCACCATCCGCATACAGGTGGAAGGCCGCGAGAAGAAATTTGTCTTCAGCATGGACTCAAGAAGCTGTACTTTAGACACCTCCGTACAACTTGAGGTGCGCAAAGCATGCTTTTGCCTCAACTTGGTCAGGATGCGCGGCGAGGACTTCTTCGGCACCATCCGCAACAAATTGATGTGGGGAAAAGACAATAGAAACTGATTTCTTTCGTTTTCATTGGAAAAATTCATAATTTTGCAAGCTTGAATTATGTATAGAAAGATTCGTTTTTTATTGATACTGAGTTGCTTGGCTGTTATTTTCCAAGCCAATGCTCAATTTGACGACCCGAAAACCTTGGAAGTTGGGCCGCATGTAGGTGTGAGTTACTATATGGGTGACCTCAACCCGATGCTGCCTTTTGCCCAGTCGCAGCTGCAATATGGTGGCCTCGTGCGTTTCAATTACAACAATCGTTGGACCTTCCGTTTCGACTATTCCCGGGCTACGGTGACGGCCTCCGACGAAGTCATCAAGTGGCGTCCCGAGCGTGGCTTGAATTTCACCTCGAAAATCAACGATTTCAGTCTCACGGCTGAGTTCAATTTCTTGGAATACTATACGGGCAATCCGAAAAAGAATGTGTCGCCTTATATTTTCGGTGGTATTTCGGTGTTTCAATATACGGCTTTTGCCAATGTTGGTGACCTGTTGGTCGATTTGAGCGACTACGCGACAGAAGGCCCCGAAGATCCTGATGCAAAATGGTACGACAAGATGTTTGGCAAGACCAGTCCTGTCGGAGTGTCGATTCCCTTCGGTATGGGTGTGAAGTTCTCATTGTCGCGTCATATGGCGGCCACGGTGGAATGGCGTATGCAAAAGACCTTCACCGATTATTTGGACGACGTGGCTACGGTATATCCCGAACAACATGCTGTTTATACGTATGAAGACGGCTCAACCTACGACTTGACCGACCCGACGGATAACAACTATAAGCCTGGCCAACAGCGCGGCAACTCTGCCTTTAACGACTGGTTTGGCATGGCCCGCGTGTCATTGACCTGGAAATTCAACTTGCCCGATGGAAGGGGCTGTAACTTAAGCAAATTCTGACCTATGGAACTGAAAGACCAACTAATGCAACAAATCGACCGCGACCGCTTGCCACAGCATGTCGCGATTATCATGGACGGCAACGGCCGCTGGGCTAAGGAAAGAGGGAAAGCTCGCCTCTTTGGACATCAAAGTGCCATACAATCGGTACGCGAAGTGTCGGAGGGCTGTGCAGAGTTGGGCGTGTCTTTCTTGACCTTGTACGCTTTTTCCACGGAGAACTGGAACCGTCCCTTGGCAGAGGTCAGCGGGCTGATGTCTTTGTTGGCTACCACCATCACGAAAGAGGTCATCACGATGAACAAGAACAGCATCAAGTTGAACGCTATCGGTGACCTGAAGAGTTTGCCCAAAGCCAACTACGACCAGCTGATGCAAGCCATCAAAGACACGAGCCATAACACTCGCATGGTGCTGACGCTTGCCTTGAGCTATTCTGGCCGTTGGGACCTGACGCAAGCCACGCAGCGAATGGCTCAGGATGTCGCTCAAGGCAAACTGAAAGCTGAGGCCATCGACGACGCGACGATTTCGTCTTACCTCTCCACGTATAACATGCCTGACCCAGAGCTGCTCATCCGCACCAGTGGGGAGGAGCGCATCAGCAACTTCCTGCTGTGGCAGTTGGCTTATTCCGAATTGTATTTCACCCCCAAATATTGGCCCGACTTCCGTAAGGCCGACCTCTATGAAGCGATTCTGAACTATCAGCACCGCGAACGCCGCTTCGGGAAGACCAGCGAGCAAGTGACAACTAAATGATTGAAAGATAATATTATGCGATTGAGATATTTACCCATAATGCTGTTTCTTGTAGCCCTTTTGGGTTTCGAGAACAGTGCTTTTGCCCAAATCCAAATCGGCGATGACCTGTCGGAGATTGACTATGCCCGACCGAAGAAATACGAAATCGGTGGCATCGTCGTTGAAGGTGCTAAATATGTCGATGGTTCGATGTTGAGCATGATTGCTGGTCTGAGAGTAGGCGATGAAATCTCCATCCCTGGCGATGAGATTTCTTCGGGCATCCGCAAGATTTGGGAACAGGGTTTGTTTGAGGATGTGGCCATCAACGCCACCGATTTTGTGGGTAACAAGGTATTCCTTCAAATCGCCATTAAAGAGAAACCGCGTGTGTCGAGGTTCTCTTTCAAGGGCATCAAGAAGAGCGAAGCCGACGACATCCGCAACAAAATTAATCTCTCGCGCGGCGACATCGCTACCGAACACCTGCTGACCAAGACCACGCGCATCATCGAGGATTTCTATTACGACAAGGGCTATCTCAACGTGGACATCGACATCGAACAAAAAGCCGATACCGCTCGTGAGAATTATATCGACATGGTCATCAATATCGACAAGGGCGAAAAGGTGAAGATTGGCAAAATCAATGTGATTGGCAATGAGAACCTTGCTGATGGTCAGGTGCTTGTGTCGATGAAGGAGACCAAACAACGTGGCCATTTCGACCCCTTGAATCCGCTGGGCCCAACGATTGTGAACGCTGTGGCCGATGTGGTGACCTTACACCCTTTGAGGGCTATCAATGAGGTGGAGGAGTACTTTTATGACAACTACCGTCCACGCATCTTCAAGGCTTCGAAATACATGGAGAAGAATTACGAGGAAGACAAGAAGCACATCATTGAGAAATACAATGCCAAAGGCTATCGTGACGCCCGCATTGTCCGTGATTCGGTGTATCGCATCGATGATAAGAACTTGGGTATTGACCTCGTCATCGACGAAGGTAACAAATACCATTATCGCAACATCACTTGGACAGGCAACACGAAATACACCGCGGAGACCCTGAACTCCATACTGGGCATCAAGAAGGGCGACGTATATAATAAGGAGTTGCTTGACAAGAACCTGACTTACAGTGAGACCAATCTGGACATCAGCTCGCTGTATATGGATGACGGCTACCTCTTCTTCCGCGTCGATCCTGTGGAAGTGGCTGTTGAAAACGACTCCATCGACCTTGAGATTCGACTCAGCGAAGGCAAGCAGGCACGTATCAGCAATATCAGTTTGGTCGGCAATACGAAGACCTACGACCATGTGGTTTTGCGAGAACTTTACACCCGTCCAGGCCAATTGTTCAGCCGTAGCGATGTGGTGCGTTCCGTGCGTGAGTTGGCCACCCTCGGCTTCTTCAATCAAGAATCCATCAATCCTGACGTACAGCCTAATCCTTCCGACAACACCGTTGACATCAACTATTCTGTGGAAGAAGCCGCTGCCGACCAAATCCGTTTCTCGGCAGGTTTCGCTGCTGGCTATCTGATGCTTGAGGCAGGATTGCAGTTCTCCAACTTCTCCATGCGAAATATCTTCAACAAGAGTGCGTGGAGACCTTTGCCCATGGGTGACGGACAGAAACTCTCGTTGAATGTCAGCACCTTAGGAAGGTATTATCTTTATTATGGTCTGTCATTCACTGAACCTTGGCTCGGAGGCCGCAAGCCCAATTCACTTTCGGTTTCGGTCTATCAATCGTTCTATGCCAAAAACTATGAAAAGACCGATGCGAATTACGGCTGGTTCAATATGACGGGTGGAACCATTGGCTTGGGTCGCCGCTTGATTTGGCCTGATGACTATTTTGCTTTGTTCCAAGGTCTTAACTTCAAGCGTTACAGTCTGCACAACTACCAGTCAACCTATCTGAGTGTGGGCGATGGCAATGGCAAGTTCAACCTTATCAGCTACAGTTTTGTGCTGTCGAGAAATTCAGTGAGTCAGCCCCTTTATCCTCGAAGTGGCTCTGAGTTCCAACTGGGACTTGAAATCACGCCGCCCTATTCCTTGCTTGCCAATAAGGACTATTCCAACCTCTCCGAAAACGAGAAGTACAAATGGATTGAGATGCACCGGTGGACTTTCAAGGCGGCTTGGTACACCGAACTCTATGAAAAGCTCGTGATGATGACCCGTGTGCGTTTCGGCTATTTGGGTCACTTTAATAGTCAGATTGGTCCCACGCCATTCCATCGTTTCTTCTTGGGTGGCGACGGTTTGAGCAACTATTCCTTCGACAGCCGAGAGATGGTCGGTATGCGTGGTTATGCCAACAATTCGCTGACGCCAGGCTATTATAACGATGCCAACCAAGGTGGCGACATGATGACGAAATACACATTGGAGCTGCGTTACCCGCTTTCGCTAAATCCGCAGGCCACCATCTATGCCTTGACCTTCCTCGAAGCTGGTAACTGCTGGCTCGGGTTCAAGGACTTCAATCCTTTCGATGTGAAGCGCTCGGCTGGTGTGGGTGTGCGCATCTATCTGCCCATGTTCGGCTTGCTCGGCCTCGACTGGGGCTATGGCTTCGACGACGTGTTTGGCACCACAGGCGACAACCATAGCCAGTTCCACTTCTCAATTGGTGGTTCCATAGACTAGTTGAGAGTTTAGAGATGGACACGCTTTGCGTCATTGCGAGGAGGAACGACGAAGCAATCCAGAAATATTGAATCTTTGAATTTTATATCCATTTTGGAACGATTATTGATAAAACAAGAAAACAAATTGAAATACCATAACACAATGAAAGCATTTAAAACCTTGATTTTGACCGCTGCCTTGGTTTGTGGCGGCATCATGACTGCCCACGCGCAGCTTGGCGGTGGACAGAAAATCGTCTATGTCGATTCGGAATACATCATGGAGAATATCCCTGAATACGGCGACGCACAGGAAGAACTCAATGCCATGTCGGCAAAATGGCAAAAAGAAGTGAAGGCTGTTTACGACAAGGTGTCGGAGATGTACAGCAAGTATCAAACTGAAATGCTGTTGCTCTCGGAAGACCAGAAGCGTGCTCGTGAGCAGGCCATTGTTGACAAGGAACAAGAGGCCAAGAACTTGCAAATGCAGTATTTCGGCTCAGAAGGCCAGCTCTATCAGAAACGTACTGAGTTAATCCAACCCATTCAGGAAAAGGTCTATACCGCCATGAAGGAAGTGGCCCAAAGCAAAAACTACGCTTTCATCCTTGATCTGGCTTCGGGTACCTCGGTGCTTTATGCCAACGACAAGAACGATGTCAGCGATGAAGTGCTCGACCAACTCGGCAATGTGATGCAGACTGTGCGCCGTGAAGACCGCCGCAGGACTAATAGTGGCACAGTGAGTGGTACTTCAACGAGTGGTAAAGGTAGCACAACTGGCAGCAAAGGAAACACGAATGTCAACTCGGGTAATAAGGGTAATGCCACTGGCGGGACCAAGGGTGCGTCTGGTGGAGGCAAGGAAGGTGCTGTTAAACCCAAGAATTAACTGGTAATTGGCGGAGGAAAGCAAATAATTCGTATCTTTGCCGCTCAAAACCTCAAGTAGTTTAGATTTAAATCATTAAAAATCAATAGAATAAAATGAAAAGAGTATTTAAAGTATTGTTTCTGGGTGTTGCCCTCTTTGTGATGAGCGGTGTTGCCCAAGCACAAGTGAAGATTGCACACGTCAATACGGCTGAAGTCCTTGATGCCATGCCTGACAAAACCAAAGCTGAAAAAGACTTGGAGAAGTACTATGGTGAGCTGCAGAATCAGCTTGAAACCATGGCTAAGGAATACCAGACCAAGATGCAAGACTATGAGGCTAACCAAGCCACCATGTCGAATCTGGTGAAGCAGTCGAAGGAGAAGGAAATCGTCGACCTGCAGACCCGCATCACCCAGTTCCAGGCCAACGCCGAGAACGAGTTCGAAGCTAAGCGTGCCGAACTGTTGAAGCCCATCCTCGACAAGATCCAGAACGCCATCAATTCGGTGGGTAAGGAGAAGGGCTACACCTATATCATTGACTTGGCCACTGGCGCAGCCGTCTATGTAGGCGACAATGCCGTCGATGTCACCAAGGATGTGAAAGCCAAATTAGGTATCAAATAAGGAGTAATTTCCAGTAATATGAAAACAGCCGACTCATTGAGCCGGCTGTTTTTTTGTTATTTGATGCTCTCGCGTTTGACCTTGGCAAAGCGTAACAGCTTGAGGATGCCTAAAGGTTTGTAGTCGTCCTTGTTGGCAAGGTTGAGGTATAGGCCGAGTTTCTTCGCAATCGGAATCTTGAAAGTCTCGACAAACTCGATGAGGGTCCCATCGGGGTCTTCCACATAGGTGAAATGGCCGTTGGCATCACCCATACCGAAGTCGGCACCGCTGTCGCATACGAAAGGATGTCCCATGAGCTCGGCCTCTTCCTTGACGGCAGCCATGTTGCGCACGTCGAAGCAGAGGTGGATGTAGCCTGGGTCGCCCCAGTAACGGTCCTCGTAGAGTTTCTTGCCTGGCGCATCGACGCTTTGAATAAGCTCAAGATGCGAGGTGCCCATGATACGGCTCAAAGGTCCTTCGATGGGCTTCGAACGTTCGAGGATGACACGACGCAAAGTGCTCTCACCGCTCGGAAGACATTTCAGGTCATCGAAAACTCCTGTCTGGTCAAAGACCACCTTGTCGTATTCCAACAGTTGGGTGTAGAAGGGTAGGGAACGCTCGATGTCGCTCACCCCAATGACGGCACCGTTGGCACCGCCTGTGGTCTTCTTCTCGTCGATGAAAACATAATCGTCCTGCTCAAGCTGGAAGAGGTTGCCGTATGGGTCTTTCATGAAGAATTCTTTCTGACCCGTAGGCGAGGTCGTGACGGGACTGATGACGTCGAGACCCTTATTAATAAAGGTGTTGTAGGCAACTTCGATATCCGGGGTCTTCACCTTGGCGATAAGAATGCCCAAGTCGCCGAGTTTGACGGGTTCCTTAAGGTAGTTGAGTTCTCGTCCTTTGGGCTCCCAAATCTCGAAGCCGCCGCCGCCACGGATATTGACAGCGATGCCCGAACGACGCGGTTGGGGCTTGCCGCCCGTGTAGGGGAGCATGCGCTCCGCCACGCCTTCGTCGTCGACGATTTTGACTTCAAAACCAAAGTTGTCGTAATACCATTTCCAAGCCTCAACGAAGTCGTTGACTCCGATGCCCACTTGCTGTATGCCGCAGATGACTTTTTCTTTCATGTCGCTGATATTTTTCTAGATAATTTGTAATACAGAGGTAAGCAATATTTATGAATATATGCCATCAACAACTCGCTGCGTCCGATAAGTTTGCGGTGTTTCTGCCGCTTGATGGCACGCACGGCGATGGCACCACATTTGTCCACGTCAAGGCCATTGGCTTGACCGGCGTCCATCTTGGCATGACTTGTGCCATCGCCGTGGAGTGCACTCTTGCTGATTTGCGTGTTGATGCGTCCCGGGATGAGGAAGGTGACATTGATGTTGTCGTATTCCAATTCCAATGACTCGTAAAAGCCGAACAAGGCATGTTTGGCAGCGCAATAGGCCGAGCGCAGCGGGAAACCGAACAAGCCCGATAGGGAAGTGGTCACACTGAACTGCACATGATCCTTCGCTTTAATCATGTCTTTGAACTTCTTCACCAAATAGACGCCGCTCATGAAGTCAATTTTTAGGATTTTCTCATCAACACTGAAGTCGGTGTCCAACGCTTTTTCGCGCTGCGAGATGCCTGCGTTGAGCACGAAGAGGTCGATGCTGAGGCCTTGCTGCATCACATAGTCGTATAGACGGTCGATGGATGAATAGTCATCCAATTGGGTCTCAGTGGCATAGGCGCGTACGCCATATTGCTCGCACTTTTCCTTGGTCTTGTTGAGATCATCGATGCCTAAGCCCGTCAGCACGAGGTGGCAACCTTCTTGGGCCAGATGCAGTGCGATGCTTTGCCCGATGCCTGTGCCGCCGCCCGTGACTAGGGCTGTTTTGTTTTTTAGTTGTAACATACCAAAAATGCTCTTCAGATTCCCTGCGGGAATGGCGTTTGCAGTTGTTTTTCCTGCGGCGGCTTGTGGTGTTTACGACTAGGCAACTTGTTCTTGCCGCCGCTTGATAAGTAATGACTCAACTCCATTCCCGAAGGGAATCTCCTTTTCTACGCTGCAAAGATAAAAATAATTCCTTCATGTTGGGATAATCAATATATTTACTAATTTTGTGGCATCAATCATCATGGTTGAAAGGGCAGGCATTGTCTGCCCCAACTCTAAACTCTGAACTCTAAACTCTAAACTAAATATGGATATATTTGAAAGAATATCAAAGGATTCCGGTGGCCCGATTGGGCAATACCGCGAACGTGCCGACGGTTATTTTGCTTTTCCGCGTCTGGAAGGTGAGCTCGGACCGCGCATGACCTTCAATGGCAGGGAGGTGCTCTGCTGGAGCTTGAACA
>CAMYXV010000059.1 GCA_947303055.1 uncultured Bacteroidales bacterium | reverse complement strand
TGTATGGCGACGGACACGAGTATTTCACTGGCGACGATGCCATCCCGTTGATGGAATACAGCTTCTCACGGAGTTTACATATAGCTCCATCAGTGATGTTTGAAATCAATTACAACCGCTTTGCGTTCTGCCTCGGCGGTGCCTATTATCTTTGGCATGGCATCTATTTCGGCACCAACCAAAAGAAAACCTGGGGGCTGGCAGAGTCATCGGAGAGTAACTTTGAGGATACCTACCTCCCACCCTGCTACCGCACTTTCTACGGTCGCTTGGGATTCAAGTATTACTTGGGAGAAAATCGTAACATGTTTGTAGGCAGCTTCATGAAAGTGCATGAAGTGGTCATCGACTATGCCGAGTTCACCTTCGGCATAAATCTGTTCAGTTGGAAAGACAAGAAATAAGGCTTATTCGCCGTAGTCGACTTCTTTGAGAAGGTTGCCTTGCTCGTCGTAGAACTTCCATTTGCCGACATGCTTACCTTCTTTATAGAAGCCCTCTTGTAGCAAGTTACCATTCTCCTGCCAGACTGTAGCTTTACCTGTGCGCAGACCATTCACGAAAGTGCCAATACTTTGCACGCGCCCGTCTGGAAAATAAGCTTTCCATTCACCTTCACGTTTCTCACCGTTCATGGCTCCTTCCATTTTCACTTGACCCGTCTCATAAAACTCGACTTCTTTTACGCAAAGGCCTTTTTTGTTATAAGACTGTGTCTTTAAAGTCTTACCATCAGGATACGTCTCAACCACTTTTTCATCTAACTGGGTCGTGCACCCTACACAGGCAAGAACCACTGCAAATAATAAAAACCATCTTTTCATATCTATTTCTTTTACAATTGTTTCATCTATTAAAACACAAGCGCATACCTTTCTCTTCCTCGTGGAAAATGCCGTTCTCGAAGACCAAATTGCCATTCACAAAAGTATGTGTCACTCGGGAATGGGTTTGCAGACCATCATAGGGTGTCCAACCGCATTTCGAATATTCATCCTTGTCGGAAATCACTTGGTTTGCATTCATGTCAACCAAGGACAAATCAGCATAATAGCCCTCACGGATGAAACCTCGACGGTTGATTTGATACAAGATTGCCGGATTATGACACATCAACTGCACCAAAAGCGGCAAATCGTTTGGCAACACATTGGCCATTATATCCAAAGAGTGCTGGACCGATGGAAAGCCTGACTTGCTGGTAAAATAATCACCCGTGAACTTCTCCTCGCGCAAATGTGGCGCATGGTCTGTGCCAATGGTGTCAATCAAGCCGTCGTGCAAAGCTTGGAGCAAAGCCTCCTTGTCGCGGTGCGACTTGATGGCGGGATTGCACTTAATGGCAAAACTCTTAGCCTCATAATCTTGGTTGTCGAACCACAAGTAATGAGGGCAGGTCTCTGCTGTTATCTTTTTGTCTTTCAAATGGATATTATTCTTAAAGAGCGACAATTCCCTTTGGGTTGAGACATGGAGCACATGAAGTCTCGCACCAAAATGATCGGCCATGTCGACAGCCTTAAACGAGGATTTGTAGCAAGCCTCAGTAGTACGGACGAAAGGATGAATGCTCGCATCGACAATGACTTCGCCTTTCGCCGCCAAGTCCTTGCAACGCACCGTATTCTCATGGATGGTCTGCTCATCCTCGCAATGCACTGCAATCAGGCAAGGCGACTCACGGAACAGGCGCACCAAGACCTCATTCTTGTCCACCAGCATATTGCCCGTGCTGGAACCCATAAAGAGTTTGATGCCACAAACTTGTTTTGGGTCGGTCTTCACGATTTCGTCAAGGTTATCGTTGGTCGCGCCAAGATAAAAAGAATAATTGGCCAATGACTTCTCGGCGGCAAGGTCAAACTTCTGTTGCAGCAACTCTTGTGTGGTAGTTTGCGGCATCGTATTGGGCATATCCATGAAGGAAGTCACGCCACCCGCAACGGCGGCACGGCTTTCGGTGTAGATGTCGGCTTTGTGCGTCAAGCCTGGCTCGCGGAAATGTACATGCTCGTCGATGATGCCTGGAATCAGGTATTTGCCTGTGGCGTCGATGACTTCCCAAGCCGGCCCTTCGACGGGCTCAGGGGCCTGGCCCTCACGAACAATCTTGGCAATCTTGCCATCCGAAACGAAAACACTTGCCACAAAGGTCTGGCCCTCGTTGACAAGTGTCGCATTTTTGATATAGTAGTTCATTAGCACTTTCTTGGTTTAATTTTACCTGTCATGCCTCTCCAACGCAGATTGATGACCCCAAACACGGCCTCGCGGAAAATGCCCTTGCTCATCTTCGACTGTCCTTCGCGACGGTCGGTGAAGATAATCGGCACCTCCTCAATCTTGAAGCCGAGTTTCCATGCGGTGTATTTCATCTCGATTTGGAAGGCATAACCCACGAACTTGATTCTGTCCAAATCAATGGTTTCAAGCACCTTGCGCGTGTAGCAAACGAAACCTGCCGTGGTGTCGCGCACCTTCATGCGGGTGACAAATCGAACGTATGCAGAAGCGTAGTACGACATCAACACACGACCCATAGGCCAGTTGACCACGTTGACGCCAGTTTTGTAGCGCGAGCCGACCGCTAAATCTGCTCCATTGGCACAAGCATCATGCAGTCTTTCCAAGTCGTCGGGGTTATGGGAGAAGTCGGCATCCATCTCGAAAACATACTGATAGTCGCGTTCCAAGGCCCACTTGAAGCCCGTGATGTAGGCGGTTCCAAGACCCAATTTGCCTGCTCTTTGAATCATAAACAGGCGGTCGCTGTACTCCGTCATCAGTGTTTTCACGATCTCGGCGGTGCCGTCGGGGCTATTGTCGTCGATAATCAAAATATCAAACGCCATGGGCAGGTTGAAGACATAGCGGATAATCTTCTCGATGTTCTCTTTCTCCTTGTAAGTCGGGATGATGACCAAATTCTCTGACATACCAAATTCGTTTTCCAATCAACGTGCAAAGATAGTGGAAAATTGCTTATTGGCGCAATAGGGCACAAAAAAAGCCCGCCCGAAGGCAGGCTTTAGTTGAGATTTTGAGCGAAGATTACTCTTCCACCACGACGTTCTTTACCTCCCAAGTGGCCGAAGCATTGGTGTTGCTCGTGTACTTGAACCCGATGGTCACCCTTTGGCCCAGATATGGGCTCAGGTCGGCAGTGGAGTTGATGAAGGTCCAGTTGTTGCCAGCAGGCCATTGGCTGAGGTTCAGTTCAGTCCAATTGCACTGTAGAACTTCACCAGCATAATCGGTGGAAATCATCACCGACAGGCCATCTGGTGAAGCATAGTTGACGGCTTGGTCGAACTTCAGTGTGGCAGCATTGGCATTCGACAGGTCGATAGTAGGCGAAACCAGCCAGCTTTCAGTAGCATAGTTTTGACCAGAGACGTATGCACTGGCTTTCATGCAAGAGTATTGGGTATCATGCTTCCAAACATAGGACAACTCTTGAGGCATAAAGACATCCTGAATGGTGAACTGGCCTTGACCACTGCCAAAGGTCTCCGAGAAAATCACCGTACCTGGAGTGGGCGGCGTAACGCCACCTTCCAACACAAAGTCATTTTCGGTGCCATTGCTGTCACGCAACCCTGCTTGACCAAAATACTTACGGAGCTTGCCATTCACAGCCAAATGTTTGCCCAGGTTGTCAGGATTGTCCATCAGATTAACTTGTGTACGGAGGGGCTTGCCAGCAGGCAGGTTGACGATGATGCACTGGCTGATTTCACGGCAGGTGACATCATCAGCAATGACCACATTGGTGGCCAAGTCGAACGGAGCGCTCCAGTTGATGTCGGCATTGCTCGTGACTGAGCTCAGGCCCGCCTTCACGGCACCCACGATGTAGCCATGCACCCATGCAATAGGCTCCTCACTTTGCAAGCCAATACCAGCGGCTACATTGTACGGGTCGTCAGCCGTGCCGCTACCTTCGCCTTGTCCAGGAGTGGGAGGCGTGGGAGGTGTCACACCACTACCCTCTTCGATGGTGATGCTTTGGATTTCCATCGTGCCAGCCTTGCTATTAGTGGAGGTGTATTTCACTGCGAAGGTAACCGTTTGTCCAACATAATCACTCAGCGAGATTTCCGTGGTGATGAAGTCGTTCCAATTGCTACCTTCCACCAAAGTGGCAGGAACTTGCGCCCAACCAGCCATATTCGGTGCACTGCCCCAAACGTAGTTGGTCGAAGCCCAAATGGTCACTTCCTCGTTAATATTGGTGAAATAGCGCCCAATGTAAACCATCGTCATCTTAGCATCGCTCACACCCGTGATGGCCACCGGCGAAGAGATAAGCCAGTCTTCGTTGTCATAGTTCTCACCAGGATTGCCACCAACATGTCCAGTCATCTTGGCCGTCTGGAAGTCGATTTCCCAAGATTGGGGTCCCAAGACATCGAAGGTCATGTAAGTACCAAAATCACTCGTGAACGATTGCTTGTAAGGCATAGCCTGCACTTCACCGCCAGTACCTGGTCCAGGAGGCGTCGGGCCGCTGCCCTCTTGAATAAGGATGCTCTGCACTTCTATAGTGCCAGCTTTGACATTATCAGAGAGATACCTCACAGCAACGCAAATCTTCTGTCCGGCAAACTGCGAGAGGTCAAGGGTGGTGGAAACAAAGTCAGTCCAGTTGGAGCCTTCAACCCATGTGGCATCAACTTGCCTCCAATCCGTCACCGAGTAAGGATCGCCAGAGGTGTAGTCTGAGGACACCCAAACCGTGATGTCGTTATTCACATTGTTGAAATAACGTGCGATGTAAGTCATCGTCATGCTGGCTTGTGAGACCCCCTCCAAGGAGAACCTCTTCGAAATCAGCCAGTCCTCATTCTCATAGTTGGTGCTGTTGGCATAACCCGTCATCTTTGCCGTGTTGTAGTCAATTTCCCAAGACTGAGGACCAGTCACATCGTAAGTCGTATAAGTGCCAAACGAGGAGGCAAAGTCCTGATAATATGGCAGGTCAGCATCGCCTCCAGGCACATAGCCGTCAAACTCCAACTCACTGGCCGAACGCAGCAAAAGTTGCCATGTGCTGTTGTAAACCGTGGCGATGGCAGTCAAATTACCTGTACCTTGCGGCAGCGAGTCATTAGCAAAGTTGGCGTAGTTGCTTGTGCGCACGATGACGGTCTGTGAGTAGTCGGTCGGGTCAGCCAAAGTGCGGTTACCGTATGTGGTTGGGTCGGCGAAGGTGTTTTGTTCGGTGAATCTCACATTCTCCAAGCGCACCAAGCCTGCGAGGTATTTGCCTTGGTTAATCTCAGCGATGGTGGCCTTGGCGGGCTGGATGGGCTTGTTATTGGCCAAAATGACGATGTGTCCGTCGGCCACGAAGTTGCTCAACTGAGGCAAGTTGTTGTACATGGCATACGTGACATCTTTCAAATAGACACGGACGGAGTCGCCGATGCGAACACCGCTGACGGCATTGAGGTACAACTCGATGGCAGCACCCGTGGCACGGTCTTGCATGAAGGCAGCCTTGTAGAGGTTACCAGACACTTCGTCAGCAGTGATGATGCCATACACCGAAGCGTCTTCATTGAAAACGGTACCCGGCTCCAAGTCAAGAATTTCACTGATCGTGTAAACCCTTCCTATCGGCAGGTCTTGGATAGGCGGCTCGGGATACTCTTTCTTGCAGGCGGTGAACATCATGCCCACCATGGCAAGAAGCGTAAAGATGTTTAATACTTTGTTTTTCATTTTATTTGATGTTGAATTGTTGATCGTTGAATCGTTGAATTGTTGGGCTATCAGCAATCAGCAAGCTGGCTGACAGCTGATAGCTGATGGCTTACTTTCTAACTGTCAAGCTGATGAAGTAATTGAGACCGTACATGTAGGAATACTTGTCGGGGAACATGTCTGGGTTGTTGGCATTGAAACGCAGTTGCTCGTAACCGTAAAGGATGGCGCTCTTGTTGTTGAGCAAGTTGTTGATGCTCACGTTCACGAGGAAATAGTAGCCTTTGTAACGCTTCGAGAAACCGCCGTAGAAGTCAAGCGTAAAGGCGGGTTTCAACGGGGTTTGGTTCAAAACGTCCTCGATGCGGATGTCGCCCACGGCGTAGTGGTCCATACCGTGTTTCGTGTGGTTATAAGGGTTCACATCGAAGTACATATTGGCCATATAGTTACCGTTGAGGCTCACCCACCAATACTTAGGCGAGTTGTACTTGATACCTAACGAAGCCACCGTCTCGGGACCCGAAGAAACGTGATAGTTTTTCAGATAAGCCGTATGACCATCGATGTAGGCGATGTCGTTATTGTCGTCATACACCGAGAACAACGGATTGTTGGCGTAGACATGGATGCCATTGGCGGCAGCAGCCTGCAGGGTGACCGTTGGCGAGACGTTATACTCAGCTCCCATCTCCAAACCGACGCAGCGTTGTTTGGTGCCCGTCATGATAAAGTTGATGAACTCACTGGTGTAGGAGTTGGCGCTGGTGGTAGTATTCTGATAGACGTTCTCGCAATAGAAGCTACGGTTCCAGATGATGTTGTTATAGGTGTTGTAATAACCCGTCAGACGGAACTTGAACTCGGGCGAACGGTACATGTAGCTCAAATCGAGAGCGTTGATGCGCTCGCTCTTCAGGTCGCCCTCCACGACGGTGTGACGCGTACGCGGCGACACATAGATGTCGCGGAATTGGGGAGACTGTAACATGTAGGCCCAATTGACCACGATATGATTACGACCATTGATAGCGTAGGAAACGCCGGCCTTCACACCTGGATCCAAGAAATTGTGCTTCTCGTCTTCACCGTAAGATCTGTCGGCAAACTCACCATTCTGGAAGAGGCCAGTACGCCAGATTTGAGTGAATGAAAGCTGCAAGCCAAGATACAAGTCGAAGTTGCCTACAAGCCAGTTCACTTGGTCCCAGATGCGGCCATAGTTGCGGTTGGCATAATAGTTATAATTTATGATATCGCCGACCTTGGCCACATGGTTCGTGTTGAGCAGGTTGGTCTGACACGCATCGGTTTCAAGGTTTTCGGCATACTTATTAATATCATAGTAGTAATCGCCGCCAAGGAGGTCGTTGACGCACTCGTAATAATGCGTTCTCGAGACATTGACTGCCAAACCGCCTGTCATGATGAGGTTGGGCGCGAACTCATGCTTGAAGTGGGAGGCACCACCTGTCTGCATTTTGTCGTAGTGACGTTCTGCGAGGATATATTTCGAGAAACTTCCCGTCACCGTGCCGTCTTTTCCGTTGTTGGCGTTCTGTACAGTGAAGAGGTGGTTGCGGTTAGCCATGTAGAGACCGTCCCAGTCGATTTGGGTGACTTTCGGGTCGCAGTTACGCCAAGCCTCAAACTGGGCCTCGATTTCAGCCGTGCTATGGGCATTGGTCATGTAATAGCTCGGCAAGTTCTTGTAATAGTCGGGACGCGGGTCGGGCGCTTCACCCCATTCCAACGAGGTCTGACCAGCCTTGCCAGCAAAAAAGTAGGCCGAAGTCTGGAAGGAGGTCTTCCTGTTCGGCGTCCAATACCAAGTGAGGTTGGCGAAAGGTTGGTGATAAGTACTCACACGTGAGTTGCGAACCACTTGCGTGCCGTTGGCGTCGATAGTCTGATAGCCCCAGTTGGGATTGTAGTAGTTGGACCCGACAAGGTCGTATGCTTCCTGCACCACGGGTGCCGAGCCGCCGCGCTGCGAGGGCGCACCAAACACGGTAAGGTCGAGGCTGTGCTTGTCGTTAATCTTCTTCTCCACAGAGAGGAAGTAACTGTAAGCCTGATAGAAAGTGCCCTCTGTATAGCCCTTACCCGCATAGCGACCGCTTGCGGCAGCCATCAGATACCAGCCCTTCCCAATCTCACCCGTACCGATAGAGGCCATGACGCGGTGGTTGTAGGAACGGTTGCTGAGAGCATAGCTCAGCGAAATCTGTTTGCGGTACTGCGAGGCTCGCGTTGAATAAGCCGTGAGGCCACCCAAGTTACCGAAGCCGGCATCTGTCTTGCCAAGGCCTTCTACAAGCACCGAGTTGCGAAAGGCATCGTTGAGGCCGCCCCAATTGCTAAAGACAGGACGTCCCGTCTCAGGGTCGTTCATCAAGATGCCGTTAATCATCACGTCGCTGTACTTCGAGTCGTTACCGCGCACACGATAGCGCAGCGAGCCGAAGTTGTAGGCCGCGATGCTGTTGAACACGTCGCGCGACGAGTTCAGCAAAGTCGAGGCATCATTGACCGAGGTGGAGGACTCCTCGAAGTCGGAATCCATGAGGATCACCGTCGGCAAGTCGTTTTGGTTCAGGTCGGTGGAGTCAATGACTTGGGCTGCAAGCCGCGACACCATCAACAAGGGAACCGCCAATAATAGTAGGAATTTCTTCATATTGAAAATGTTATGATTTGCGTTGGATTTTGAAAGAAACTAACGGACAAAAATAGGAAAAGTTCTTTTATCTTGATGGTATAATTATGGTTTTTTTTGCTACTTTTGCCGCATTATCAACCCAAATTGCATTCTCACCATGAACAAGCACATCGTTTTCATATGGGCACTTTTGGCCTTCAGCCTTGGAATGAATCGCGTTTCCGCCCAAGAGCAACAAGCCTATAAGGTCGGCTTGGTCGGCTTCTACAACCTGGAAAACCTCTTCGACACCATCAACGACCCGAACAAGAACGACGAGGAGTTTCTGCCCCAAGGCACCAACCAGTGGAACACCGAGAAATATATGGCCAAGCTCCATAACATGGCATACGCCATCTCCACCATTGGCACCGACTGGTCGCCAGACGGCGTGGCTGTTTTAGGCTTGTCAGAAATTGAAAACCGCCAAGTGGTTGAAGACCTGGTCGCCCAGCCCGAGATTAAGGACCGCAATTATCAGGTGGTGCATTACGACTCTCCCGACCGCCGTGGCGTGGATGTGGGATTGATTTATAACCCTAAGTATTTCAAGTTATTGAGTAGCAAATCGTACCGCACTGTAATACCCAACGAACCCGACCATTACACCCGTGACCAGTTGTTGGTCAGTGGACTGTTCGATGGTGAGATGATGCACTTCATCGTCATGCACTGGCCTTCACGTGCAGGTGGCGAGAAACGTTCCATGCCTGGCCGTATTGCTGCAGCCACCCTCTGCCGTCACATTGCCGACTCCATCATGCGCGAGGACCAAAACGCCAAGATCATCATGATGGGCGACTACAACGACTACCCTGACAACAAGAGCGTGACGGAATACCTGCGCGCCTCGGGTGACATGAAAGACCTGCGCGACGGCGAGTTCTTCAACCCCATGTATGAACTGCACAAGAAAGGCTATGGCACCAACTACTACCGCGACGTGCCCGCCGTCCTCGACCAGACCATCATCACCCCTGGCCTGCTGCCCACCGACTACAGCACTTACCAGTTCAAGAACGTGAAGGTCCACAACAAAGAGTTCCTGAAGCAACACGGTGGCAAATACAACGGCTATCCTTTCCGCACCTTCGGCAGCGGTGTATGGATGGGCGGTTATAGCGACCACTTCCCGGTATATGTGATTTTGCTGAAGAAAGCGTAAAAGCTAAATGAGATTCCCTTCGGGAATGGTGTGCTTCCTTAAGTAAACAGGCGGCGGCTAATAGGGTCTACCAAAGTAAACACTACAAGCCGCCGCTTAATTAATTGACCTTTTACTCCATTCCCGATGGGAAACTCAACACTTATCTCACCTCTATCTCATCCACGAAAATCCAAGCCGGATTGCCATATCCGCTATGGTCTTCGGGCAGGTCGTAGCCAGCAATGACGACTTCAACATATCTTGCCGTTACAGGCTCAAACTCCAATTCGTATGGAAAGAACCCGTCTTTATCGGCCCAAGTGGAGATGGGAATGTCTTTTTGCGCCACCTCGCGGAAGGTCTCACCATCATCGGAAACCAACACCTTGACCTGGCTCGGGTTGTAGATCCACGCGCCTTTGTTCACCAAGGCATGGAATCGGACATGCTGCATCTCAGCAGGTTGTTCCAAGTCGATAACGGCATCAAGAGGATAGCCGCAAAAGCCCAGCCAGCGCCCCGAGTTGTAGGCTCCCCTACCTAAGTTTCCGTCGTTGAGCAACGGTGCTCCTTCGTAAGTGTATTTCTCGGCAGGCTGATGGCGCAAGGTGATGGACTTGCGGGTGGCCAGATTGGCTTCCACCGTGTCGGCCCAGACCTGCGGGTTGAAGATGTG
>CAMYXV010000058.1 GCA_947303055.1 uncultured Bacteroidales bacterium | reverse complement strand
CCTACGCCAAGCTTGAAAACGTCATTGCCTATGTGACGGTGAACGAAAAGACCACAACAGGAAATGTGGGAACCAATGGCGAGACCTCATTCCATCACATTCTCATGAAGATGTTGCCCAACGCCAATGGAAACACCGTCACCATCAATGCGGGCGAATATGAGCGCTTGGATTTCGATGTTGACTTGTCTTCAACCCATGTCGAAGAGATGGACGACCTCGAAGTAGCGGTGTGGCTGCAACGATACAACACAAAAGAGGTGTATAACAGCCATTTTCTGTATGAGTACACGACTCATCCTTATCCCATTGAGAATTTGCTGCTTTCAGCGAATGGAAACACGGTAACCGCCACATGGGAAGCTCCGGCTGAAGGCAGTCCAACGGGCTATAACGTGATTGTCAATGGCGAATTGGTCGTCGAAAACCATCCGGCCCTGACTTATACCTTCATTCCGAATGAAAACGATTACAATGTCGTTGAAGTATGTGCCGTCTATGAGGGTGAAAAAACCTCAGTGAAAGCTGTCACTGGTTTGTTTATTCCTCAGACGGTCAGCGAACAGGTCGCCCAAGTTGTCAGATTGTATCCCAATCCATCCGATGAAAGCGTGTTTGTCGCGTCTGATGCTGATTTGCAAGCCATCAAGTTTTACGACATCGCAGGTCATTTGATTCGTCACATTACGATTTGTGGCACTACTACAGAATTGGATGTCAAAGATTTAGACGCTGGAATCTATTTCCTGCAAGCTATTTATTCAGACGGAAATATCACGACCCAAAAATTGGTCGTTACGCATTAACGAAGGATAATTGTTCATAATAATGAGCGTACGGTAATCTTATCGTGCGCTTTTTTTGTTCCTTATGAGAAATAGTTTTACTTTTGTACGTCAATTCTTGAATTATGAAAAAATATACTTTTTTATCCATCTTAGGTTTATTCCTAATGCTCGCTTGCAGCAAGTCAGACCCTGATCTCACTACCACTTTTGAGAAGTCAAACTACTTGGAGACAGATGATTACGAGGGCGCTGTCGCCTATGCGAAAATGCTTGCCAAACAATTCAAGGAAGTGCATTACCAGAGCATTGGCACCACCGCAATGGGGCGTGACATTCCTTTATTAATCGTTGACGAGAACGGCTATACCAAACCAAAAAAAATTCGCAAAAGCGGGAAAAACATCATCCTTGTCCAGTCGTGCATCCATCCAGGCGAGCCCAACGGTAAGGATGCCATGTTTGTGCTCATACGCAACATGTTGAAAGACAACTATAACGCTGATTTGTTGAAGGACTTTTCTTTTGTCTTTATCCCCGTTTTAAGTCCCGATGGATTGGCCAATTTCTCGCCTTACAACCGCATCAACCAAAACGGACCCAAACAGATGGGCTGGCGCGTGAACGCTCAAGGCTTGAACCTCAACCGCGACTTCACCAAACTCGACACCCCTGAAATACAAGCTTTTGCCGCCCTTTTCAACCAGTGGCAGCCCGATTTGTTCTTCGATACCCATGCCACAGATGGCGCTGATTACCAATATGTAACCACCTATTCCGTTGAAAACTTTGGTAATTATGATGAAGGTATTACCCGTTGGCTGAGCGAGGTTTGGGAACCGAAAATCAAAACGGCCATGTTCAAACAAAATATGCCCGTGACGCGTTACATTGAGTTCCATCCTTGGGGTGATCCGACGGCATCGCTTTACGACGAGAGTTTCTCAGCCATGTTTTCGGAAGCTTATACCACGGCTCGCAATTGTCCAGGTATCTTGCTTGAGACCCACATGCTGAAACCCTACAAAGACCGTGTACTTTCCACTTATCAGATGATTGTCGAAACGCTGAGAATCATCCAAAATGATAAAGAAGGCTTTAATAATGCCCTTGCTCAAGCCAAGAAGAATGACTTGAAAATCAGCGAATTGCCCATCAATATGCAACCTCAACTTAACGATACCATTTGGGAAGACTTCTTAGGCTATCATTTCGACACGGTAGAGAGTGACGTCACAGGTGGTTGGTACTATGCTTACGATACGATGCGTCCTGAAACGCGCAAAGTGCGTCGGGTGTTTTCCACTCGTCCCGAAAAGACCCTTTCCGTGCCTAAGGAATACATTATACCTGCGCAATACCAAGATGTCATAGACATTGTCAAGGCGCATGGCTTCGAGATGAATCTTTTGAAGGGTGAGAAGACATTGCAAGTAAATACATACCGTTTCAGCAATGTTGAGTTTATGCCTATGCCCTCTGAGGGTCATAGTCGTTTAGCCCATTTCGACACGGAAGAAATCACCAAGGAAGTCACTTTCCCGAAAGGCTCGGCGGTGGTGAAAACCTCGCAAAACGGCATCCGTCTACTGATGAACCTGCTTGAACCCGAAATGGATGGCTCGCTATTTGAGTGGGGCTTTTTCAATAATGTGTTGCAGCGGGTGGAGTATTTCGAGGTCTATAAGATGGAACCCATGGCCAAAGCGATGCTCGCCGCCGACCCCTTCCTTGAAGAACAATTCAAGCAATGGAAGGCCACGTTCCCGAAAGACAAACAACCCTCGCAATATTCCATCCTGAACTGGTTTTACGAGCGTTCTCCCTATTGCGACAAGAATTATTTGATTTATCCGGTGGGGATGGTGAGGTAAAAGCAATGAAAAGCCATTTTTTGAAACAAATTGTAAATCAATGAAAACCAAACGAACTTTTTTAGCCATTTCCATTCCATGCAGTACAGAGTTTCCAGCTATGGTCGAGAGACTGAAGAAAAACCTACAGCATGAGCATTATATCAATTATGTGAAAACCAATCAGATACATCTGACATTGAAGTTTGTTGGCGATACCCCCGAAGAGGACATTCCAGCTATTATCGATGCTTGTCAAAAAGTGGCGAAAAAACATCAGCCTTTCACAATGGACTTTGACCGCACGGGTTTCTTTGGCAGTAACAACGTGCCGCGCGTGCTTTGGCTTGGCATGAACAACCAACCTAAGGCCTTGTTCGATCTTGAGAAAGACCTATTAGACGCTTTCGATGACTTGGGCTACCTCCGTGACAGGCAGAATTTCGTACCCCATCTCACCGTTTGTCGCATCAAACAGTTGGTCGACAAGCAGTTCTTCCTTCAGATTTGCAACTCCATCGAGCAAAAGACCTATCTCCATGCGGACGTGAAAGAATTGGTGTATTTTCAGAGTTTCCTGCAGCCCTCCGGACCGATTTATAAGGTTCTGAAGAAAATCCCGCTGGGCTAAAGGCTTTTTTGGCACTAATTTTGCCTTCAAATCACCCAACCGACAAAAAAAAGCACTACTTTTGCAATTTATTTGTGTTTATTGGAGTTATTAGGAAAAATTCGATAAAAAATGAAAAGTAAAATCACAACCATCATGATGGTTCTTCTGGCTGCTTTCATCACGCTGGGAGGCACCACCAGTTGCAAAAGCAAGAAGAGACTTGCTAAGGAAGCCGCTGAAGCTGAGTACAAATCAAGAGTTGAACAAGCCGTGAAGGACCTGAATGCCTTCCTCGACGACGAGACCCTGTGGAGCCTCGAAGAGAAGGAAGCCCGTGTGCAGACCATCAAGGACTGGAATCTGCAAAACGCTGAAGTCGACGATCTGCTCTTCCAGGTTGAGAAGAAATTGGCTCGTGAGCGTGCCCAGAAAGATGAAGAAGAACGTCGTGCCGCTGAGGAACGCGAAAAAGCCAATGCCGCTGATGCCGTGTTGGGTCGCAACTTCAACAGCATCGCCAACGCCAGCAGTGTCAATCAGGCCAACCGCGTCATCAACGAGACTTTGGGTATGTTTGAATCCCCCAACGTGCCGGTGCTCATTATCATCAAGCAGAATGCAGGTTTCAATGACTACGACCGTCCGACGACCATTGAGCAGTACCTCAACTACGTCAAGGACCAAAAGAAGGCCACTGAGAAGGTGCACCAAATCAAATACAACGCCAACGGAAAGATTAACGAACTTGAACTGATAAAGAAATGAAAAAGATCATAGCCACATTAGTGATTGCCTTGTGCGTTGTGGGTAGCGCCATGGCACAAGATGAACTGAGTTTCGAACGCAAACAGGCCATCGATAGCCTTGCCTTGGAGAAGGTGAGAGACCTGAGCAAATACATCAAAATCGTAGGTTCGAAGGAAACGCCTTTCAGCGAGGCCAACCGCGTCATCGACCGTGCCGAGGAACTCTTTATGAGCGATGCCGAAATTGGTGTCTCTTCGCTGGGTTCCAACCAAATCACCTATTACCGTGTTCGCAAGTACATGGAACACTTGATGCGCCTCAACTATGACCGCGTTGAGATTGAATGGTACAACATTGAATACGTCAGTGACTTGCAGCGTCAGCCCGACGGAACCTACGTAGGTGTCATCACCATCTTCCAGACCTTTAGAGGTTATGACAAGGAAGGTAACCTGGCCTACAAGGACACTACCAAGAAAGACATTACCGTCTATGTGAAGCGCAAAGAGACCCAAATCGGTGGCCGCACCATCGGCTTCTGGGATGTGTTGCTCGGCGACATGCGCGTCAAGGAAACGACGAATAGATGAGAATCGTAAGAAACATTGTCTTATTGGCACTTACTATCGCCATCGTCTGGCCTGTTGCAGGTCAGACGATTGGCGATTTTAAGATGGACGAGACCGAACTCTATGCCATGACCAAGCAGATGGGTCAGTTCATGCGCCGATTCAACTATGAGGAAGACCAGTTCGGTTATCAACTCAACCCTAAAGACCCCAAATACCGCAACAACGAGATGCGTCGCAAATCGTTGCCTATCCTCTTCGATCAGGAGAAATATGGCACCCAGACAGAATTGCAGCGTTATTTCATAGAGGATGTCACCAAGGGCGACTCCACCTATATGACTTTCCTCGGTGGACGCTGGTATTCTGAGGTCTCCACCACCTTCAAGTATAATGGTAAAGACGTCAATGTGATGCTCTTTTTGGCTGTTGAGAAGGATGGGTTGGGCTCAAAATGGGTGTTGACCAATGTCTATTTCTCTGAGTTCAACAAACTCTTCCCCACTGGCGAGATGACCGAAAAAGAGAAGCATTTCTTACACCCCATGAGCCACGAACTTGACTTCATGAACATCTACAAGGCCTTCCAAACCCCAGAAATCATAGAATATTACGCCTCAAAAGAATTCCAACCCGATTATCTGACCTTGTTTTTCTACGAAATCAAACAAGGCAAACTGGTATTCCAACATGTCGACTCTGTCAAATTCCACGTCCTGCAAATCAAGGACTGGTATTTTGAAGTGTCGTGGTTCAACCGCTCAGGCCTCAACTCCGGCTGGCTCATGTCGAACGTCATCTACATGCCGGAAAAGGAAAAAACCAACCTCATCAAATTTTATCAACCATGAAAAAGATAGCCATACTCTCCATATTGTTGTTTGGCATGGCCTTTGGCAGTCAGGCACAGAAGCTCTCCAAAGACGAAGTCGTGAAATATGAAAACGAAATCAACAGCATGATCTCGTATTTGGAGGAAACGATGAACTTCCTCGGCGACAGTACCACTTCTGCCTTGGAAAAGGAAATCGTGTTTACGGAAAGCTGGAGCAAAATCTTTATCGACGACAAGGTGCAAATCGAGGACGACCTTGACGTGAACCGCAATACGCCCATTAATAAGGACGTGCAGGCCTATCTGAAAGACATTGACTTCTTCTTCAAGTGGGCCAATTTCAAACTTGACTTGCAAAGCATCGCGAACAGCACAAGAGACGATGGTAGCATCTTCTTCAAGGCAACTTTGACAAGGCATCTGACTGCAAAGACTATCACTGACGAAGCTATCGACAACATGAAAAACCGTTTTGTCGAAATCAACCTTGACCGACAGAACAACAGCCTCAAGATCGCCAGCATCTATACCACCAAAATCAATGAAAAAGAGGCATTGCGCAATTGGTGGAATGGTCTGTCACAAAACTGGAAGACCCGTTTAGGCAGCGATGTCATTCTTGATGATAGTACAACTTTGGCCGAACTCAACACCAGTTCCCTCTCGGATTTTTCTGAATTCGATGCCAAACTGAAGCTTGTCACCCAAAAACAACGCGTTGATATCTCTGGTATCCGCGAAATCATTTCCCTTGAGCCACTCAGTGAGTTGTCGGACCTCAATTGGTTAGACATTTCGGGTACGTCCATAGAAGATCTTTCACCTGTACGTAATCTCAATAAATTGAAAGTGTTACGTGCTAATTCCTCATTAATCGAAGACCTTGCAGCGTTGAAATATAACATCACCCTTGAGGAACTTGAAGTAGCCAACACCACCATCGAAGACCTTAGCGTGCTTGCTTCTTTGAGGAACCTGTTGAAACTTAACCTCAACAACACACAGGTGAACCGCATCTCTAATTTGAAGAGCTGTTCCAATCTTACTTCGCTTAACTTAGGTAGTACCCGCATTGCCAACGTTGGTGTATTGCAGGATTTGACCCAGCTGAAATCATTGGACATCAGCAACACTTCTGTTCGTGACCTCGGACCCATCAGCAACCTTAAAGATTTGCAAAGTCTCAACATCTCGGGTTCTGCTGTCAGCAATTTGCAAGTTTTGAGCGAGATGGAGAACTTGCGCGAACTCTATTGCAGCAACACTTCCATCAGCGATCTTACGCCTTTGAAGGGCAACCGCCGTCTGAGTAAAATCTATTGTGACCACTCCGGCATCCATGATGCAGAAGCAAGCGCTTTCACTCAAACCAATCCTTTCGCTTTGGTCATCTTTGACACCGAAGCGTTGAAAACCTGGTGGCGCGAGCTTCCTATCTATTGGAAGGCCGTGTTTTCCAAGCAGATACAAGTCGACTCAGACCCGACCACTGAACAGTTGCACCAAATCATCAACATGCAGGAGCTCGACCTTTCGGGCAACACTTTCATGCAAAACTTGATGCCCGTTAGTCGCTTGACCAACCTCCGTTCGCTGAATATCTCAAATACCGAGATAGGCTACCTGGAACCCATTCAGGGATTGGCCAACTTGGAGTCGCTCAACATTTCGCACACCTATATCAGTGACCTCAAACCCTTGCATGACATGAGTAATCTGAAGTATCTCAATATCATGAATACGCCTGTCAAAGACCTTTCAGCGTTGGTCAACGATGGCAACATCGAGGTGATTGAGGCCGACAGTACTACCATTGGCAAGAGTCAGGTTGTGGCGCTGAAGGAGAGCCAGCGACAAGTGACGGTAGTGTATCAAACTGAAGCCTTGCAAGCCTGGTGGAATGGTCTTGACCCGATTTGGCAAGCGATTTTCCGTAACGCCATTGGCTCCCAATCGGAAACGCCTAATGCCTTGGAATTGCAACAAATTCTGGATTTGAGAGAGCTTGAAATTACCCCAGAACTTCCTATCATCTCTATCGAGCCTCTTACAGATTTGATGTGGTTGGAAAGGCTTACCATCAACAACCAAGGTGTGAGCGATTTAAAGCCTTTGGCCAACAAGGAGTTTTTGTTGGAACTCAACGCACAAAACAATCCCATCAGTAGCTTATCGCCCATTGAGAGTAGCACCTTGTTGGAGTTGCTTAATATCGAGAACACCCAGATCAAAGACTTGGGAGCGCTTTCGAAAATGAACAATTTGGTAACTTTGAACGCCAGTGGTACTATTGTAAAGTCGCTGAAACCGTTGTCGAATCTGCAAAAGTTGGAGAATTTGTTTGTCAACAACACCAACGTGCGTAGCATTTCACCCGTGGAGAACATGCCGTCGCTGAAGCAGTTGAAGGTTTACAACACCAAGGTAAAGAAACGCGCCGTTGAACAGTTGCAGGAAAAACGACTGGATTTGAATATCATCTATTATTGATGATTAAGATATTTTGAAATCTTTTTAGATAAAAGCGTTTTCTTTTGTGGAAACGCTTTTATTTTGTATTTTTGCGGGAAATATATTCAATTTTGAATTTTAAATTTTGAATCATTAAATATAGAATTATGGAAATCAGAAAATTAGAACAAATGTTCGAGGTTTTGCGCAGCAAACCCAAAAAACGCCTTGTGGCTGCCTATGCCAATGATGATCACACGATTTGTGCAGTGAACGCTGCCGTTAAGGAAGGTCTCATCGAAGCCACCCTCCTTGGTGATGAAAACGTCATCAAAGAAGTGTGCAAAGCCGAGAACATCGACCCCAACAACTTCACCATCATCCACGAGCCTGAAGACGTGAAGGCCGCTGCCAGGGCTTGCGACATCATCAACGCTGGCGAAGCCGACATCTTGATGAAGGGCTTGCTCCCCACCGACAAGTACATGCGCGCCATCCTCAACAAGGAACGTGGCCTCTGCCCGCCCAACGTGACGCTGGCCCATGTCGCTGTCATCGAGAACCCCAACTACCACAAGCTGATGGTGGCTTCCGACTGCGCCATTATCCCGCTGCCCGACATCAAGCAGAAGCAACAGCTGCTGAAGTATGTCACCTCCGTTTCCAAGAAACTGGGTGTGAGCTGCCCGAAGGTCGCCATGGTGACCGCCACCGAGCAGATGAGCGCTGGTATCCCCGCTTGCGTTGACGCCGCCATCATCGCCAAGATGGCTGAGCGTGGCCAAATCAAGGGATGCATGGTGGAAGGTCCTATCTCTCTCGACCTCGCTTTGGATGCCGAGACCGCTGCCATCAAGGGCATGAAGAACCCTGTGGCTGGCGATGCCGACTGCCTCGTGTTCCCCAACCTGGAGAGCTCGAATGTGTTCTATAAGTGCTGCACCAAGTTCGACAAGAGCGAAGTGGGTGCCATGCTGATGGGTGCCAAGGTACCTTGCGTGCTTAGCTCGCGCGGCGACACCTCCAAGACCAAGCTCTATTCCATCGCCCTTGCTGCTTTAATGGCATAATAGATGAGATTCCCTTTCGGGAATGGAGTTCACGTTATAGTTATACGGCGGCGGTGAAAGATGTTACAAGCTGGTAAGTGGCTAATACCGCCGCAGGAAACATAAACAATGGTTTCCATTCCCGAAGGGAATCTCCACAACAATTAAACGATTAAACAATTAACAATTCAACAACATGTATAAACTTTTAATCATCAACCCGGGTTCGACATCAACAAAAGTTGCTGTTTTCCAAGATAAAGAACAGGTGTTCAAGAAGAACATCAAGCATTCTGTTGAGGAGATTGCCAAATTCGACAGGATTGCCGACCAATTTGGCTATCGTAAAGATATGATCCTGAACGAGTTGAAAAACGAAGGCATCTCCTTGGACGGTCTCAGTGCCGTCGTGGGTCGTGGCGGTCTGCTGCATCCGCTCACTTCTGGCGTTTACGAGGTGAACGATGCCATGATTAAAGACCTTACTGCCGCTTCCTACGGAGAACATGCCTGCAATCTCGGTGGCTTGATTGCCAACGACATCGCTAAGGAATATGGTGTGAAGGCCTATATCGCTGACCCCGTCGTCGTCGACGAGATGGAAGACGTGGCTCGTTATTCTGGTCACCCGCTCTTCCCGCGTATCTCCATCTTCCACGCCTTGAACCAAAAGATGATTGCCCGTCAGCACGCTGAGGCTGTCGGCAAGAAATACGAAGACCTCAACCTCATCGGTGTGCACCTCGGTGGTGGTATCTCGGTGGGTGCTCACAAAAAAGGCCGTGTGGTCGATGTCAACAACGCATTGAACGGCGACGGTCCTTTCACTCCCGAACGCTCTGGTGCTTTGCCGTCAGGTCCTCTGATGAAGGCCTGCTTCAGCGGTCAATACACTAAGAAGGACGTGGATCTCATGCTGAAGGGACAAGGCGGCTTTGTGGCTTACCTCGGCACTAACGATGCCCTTGAGGTAGAGAACGCCGTGAAGGCTGGTAACAAGGAATGGGAGAAAGTGTATCGCGCCATGGCTTACCAGGTCGCCAAGGAGATTGGCGGTCTGGCAGCCTCGGCCCTCGACATGGATGTTGACGGCATCTTCATCACTGGTGGCATGGCCTACGACAAGACCTTCTGTGGCATTGTCAAGGAACATGTGGAGAAGATAGCTCCCGTATATGTCTATCCTGGTGAGGACGAAATGAAGGCTTTGGCGTTTAATGGCCTGCGTGTCCTCAATGGCGAGGATTCCCCGAAGGTTTACCAAGCCTAATTGGTTGTATTAGAAATTGTAGGGCTGTCACATCGTGGCAGCCGCAGGGTTCATTCAATGCGGCTGCCGTGGTACGACAGCCCTACAAGCATTAATTCCCAGCACAAGCCGCCGTAGCCGCGCTAATTGTAATCCCAGGAATATTCTCCAATTGGTGCGCACACGATTCCAAAGTGGCACCTG
>CAMYXV010000057.1 GCA_947303055.1 uncultured Bacteroidales bacterium | reverse complement strand
GTTGCGCAATGTGGTGCGTCGCTGCGTGCTGTTTGCCGAAGGCGAGAACATCGAGATGGACGACCTGCCGGTGTTCAGTGCGCCCAACAAGAAGACCGTCATCGCCACCGATGAGGACGACTGGGCCTTGCGTCCCGAGCACGAGAAGGAGCAGATCGAAGCTGCCTTACAGAAGGCGAGGGGCAACAAGACCGTGGCTGCCAAACTGCTGCAAATCGACCGCAAGACCTTGTATAACAAGATGCATCTTTACGGGATAGAGCTTTAGCCTATCCAATCCCATATTTTTCCGCCAGCAGATCCATCAATTCATCGGCCTGTGCCATGAATTGGGCTGCATCGTCTTTCCAATTCGGATAGTCGGCTTCCGTTTCGTCCTTACCACGCAGGGCGTTCATCTTAGCCAAGAAGGTTGTGTCGCGCTCCAGTTGGGTGAACATGGGTAACATCTTATGGCAAAGACTCTGCATTTCAACGAAATCCGATTGTTCAATTAAAGTATTCATCGAAACCAAATCATCGGCGGTCGATTGCACAAAGACGCGGAGGATGTCCGTCATGGCCTCCTTGTCGTTACCCATCATTTCACTGAAAGCAGGGAAGTCCGGATAAGCGGTTTCGGCTTCGTTTTCACTTAAAGCAACGCTTCCAAAGAAGCTTTCTAATTGTTTTAAATTAAACGGTTTCGGCAAGAATCCGTAGAAGCCCTCCGCCTTGGCCATATCGGTCGTGTATTCCATCCTTGCGGTCATCAGGATGACGGGTTTGTCGGGGTCAACCTCTTTCACAAGGAAGAGAATGTCGTTGCCCGTCACGGCACCCATCTCACGGTCGGTGAGGATGTAGTCGTAGTCTTGGATTTGCAGCAGCGCATTGTCGAGGTCGCTCATCGAACGACAAGGGATGGCTTGGTGGCCTAAGCGGTGCAACATGGTGTCGACGACGGAAAGCAAAGTGTTGTCATCGTCAATGATTAAGATATTGAGGCTCTTTTTGTTGTTATCTGTTACCTCATCCTTTGCTTCATCTTCTTGTTCCACCTCTTCGACGGGTATTCTGACCTCGAAATGCGAACCTTTGCCCACTTCGGATTCGATATGAATCTCGCCACCGAGCAAGTCAACAAGACCTTTGACGACCGACATGCCGTAGCCACTGCCTTCAGCAAACTGGTTGTAGGTCTCGATGCGCACGAAGGGCTTGAACACCTCCTCCAACTTGTCTTGCGGGATGCCCACGCCCGTGTCGATGATGTCGAAAACGACCAGGTTGCGACCCATACGCGCCTTGAAGGTGACGCTACCTTCCAAGGTGTATTTGACTCCATTGGAAATCAAGTTGCTCAGTATCTGCTTGATTTTCAGTCTATCGGTAAGGACCATACACTCATCTTCCAAAGTAGGCTCATAGTTGAATTGCAGGTTTTTGTGGCGTGCAATGGGTTCAAACATCTCGGCGGTCTCGTCACAGAGCTGACGGAGGTTGAAGGTGTCGTGGCTGACTTGCAGCTTGCCTTGCTCAAGGCTCGAGAACTCCAATAGGTTGTTCAGCAGGTTGAGGATATGGTCGGCAGACTGCTGTATCGAGTTGATTTCCTTTTCGTTGCCGCTCTTGTCCATGAGCTCCACGTGACCCATGATGGAACTGAGTGGTGCCTTGATATCATGTGAGACCGAGAGCAGCAGCTTGTGGCGGCTTTCCATGATTTCCTCAGTCTTTTTCTTGGCTTCTTCTGCGGCACGTCGGGCACGGTAACCTTTGTTCACATCGCTGATAATCAAAATGATGAAGATGATGATGAGGAGGAGTGTAACCGCTCCGATGAGCAAGGAGGTACGAGTGTTTTCGTGGATGATCTCTTCGCTTTTGCCGATTTCAGTGACGGTGGAGTCAAGGATTTCTTGGTTGAGTCGTATCAATAAGGAGGAAATCTGTTCGGAGAGTTGGTTGTCGGCTTTCACCAGTTCCTGAGTCTTTTTCTCATAGTCCTTGATTTTTTTCCAATACTCTTTTTTGGCCCTGTCGGAAAGTATGCGTAGGTCGGCAAGGATATTGACTGTATCGGTTTGTTGTCGTTGGATATGCAGCGTGTCGGTTTGTTCAATGGAGACTCGGACAATGCTGTCACCTGGTTCCTCGCCTGGGCTGAACACCTTGCCCACACGTTGCCAAAACCCTTTCTTCTCTGCCTTTTTCGGTACATGGATGAGGGTGTCTTTCGAGATGGTGGTTACCACAATCTCTTCCTCGGGTTTGGGAGGCCTGTAGTCGTCGATAGTGCGGTCAAATTCTGCCAAGGGATTGAAGTCGTGGAATTGCTTCGACAGTTCGTTGCTGATTCGACCTTTACTTTTAATAAGGCTTTCTATCTTGTTTACCATCAATTTGTTGTCTTCGCTGATTTCAAACAACAATAATGAGTCGGTTTGGGCATTGATGGCATTACAATAGGCATTGAATTCGCGCTTGTATTGGGCTTGTTCGGTGAAGGCGTAAAGGTTGGCGGCGTTTTGGGCGGCATGCACGTTTTTGGTGAACTCGTTGACCCAATTGAGCGCATTGTGCTGGGTGTCGATGTTGGAGCGTTGGTTTTCGATACTTTGGCGCAGGTTGGACATATAGTAAAACAAAGCCGCACACAAGGCCATGACGAACAGGTAGGTGATGACCACCTTCCAACTCGTCCTGCTCCCGCTGGGGTATTCGTTTTGGCTTTTCTTCGACATGATGGTGCAAAGATAGAACTTTTTCCTAAATTTGCCGCAAATTCAAACCTCTTACCTATGAATAAAAAGAAGTTGTTATTGGTGCTTGCCCTAGTGGCGGTAGTCTTGTATTTGGTTCTTCGTTATCAACCACAAACCGAAAACAAACAAGAGCAAACGTCGCTTGATGCTGACGAAACCGAATTGGTCATCCTTTCGGTCAATGACATGCATGCCAACATCGACTTGTTCCCGAAATTCGCCACGATGGTCGACAGCTTGCGGGCCATTTATCCCGACATGCTGCTGTTTTCGGCGGGCGACAACCGTACCGGCAACCCTGTCAATGACCAGTACGATCCCGTCAATTATCCTATGATTACTTTGATGAATGAGACGGGCTTCGACCTTTGTGCTGTGGGCAACCATGAGTGGGACGGTGACATCATCAACTTCCAGAACGACATCGAACGGGCCAAGTTTCCTTTCCTTTGTGCCAATGTTCTCATTCCCAATAAGGTGAACCTTGACATCAAGCCTTTTGTGACCATGGAGCATCAAGGCGTGAAGACGGCAGTGGTCGGGATGATTGAAGTCCGACATGACGGCATCCCTGGGGCGCATCCCGACAAACTGAAAGAAGTAAGCTTCAAACGTCCCGAATTGGTGTTGCCTGATTACAAATACCTTAAAAACCAGAATGATGTGGTGATTTTGCTCTCGCATTGTGGCTTTGAAGACGATTTGGAGCTGGCTCAAGCCAATCCTTGGTTGGATGCCATCATCGGTGGGCATTCCCATACCTTGATAGAAAACCCATCTGAGACCAATGGCGTGCTGATTACCCAGTCGGGTTCACATCTGAAATATGCCACCTTGGTGAAACTGAGAGTGAAGAACCATAAAGTCGTTGGTAAGGAAGCAGTCGTACTGGATGTCAACAAAGTGCGTAAGGAAAAGCCCGAAATCAAGAAGTTGGTGAACGAGTTCAACGATGCGCCAGCCTTGAACGAGCCTATCGCCATAGCAAAAACGAAGTTTGAAAATCCAGAAGAATTGGGCTGCCTGATTACGGATGCGATATGCGAGATAAGTGGTGCCGATTTCGCCTTCCAAAATACAGGTGGTGTGCGCGTCAATTATTTGAAAAAAGGGCCCATTACGGTGAAGGACGTCTACAGCATCGACCCCTTCAACAACGAGGTGGTGGTGTATCAAATGACAGGCGCGCAGGTGAAGAAGTACATCCTGAATACCTATCGCAAAAATGGCGGCTATCCTTCTTACGTTTCGGGTATGACCTATTCCGTAAGCGACGATGGTAAGACGGTGTGGGTCAACACGAAAGGAGAGGAATTCTCGACGAAAAAGGTGTATAAGGTGGCGATGAACAGCTATATGGCTTCCACGGTTACCATTGAGAGTGAGGACGATGGCCAGAGTATGTTCATGACTTCGGAGGAGATGATGATTGAGTTTTTGCGCAAACATAAAGAGGTTGATTATCAAGGTGTAGTTAGAACGCGTTAAGGTACGGAATAAGTCGAAGTGAAAAAATGTGTTTGCACGGAAAAAAGAGTTTTTGTACTTTTGCAGCCAATTTTTGAAGATTGTAATCGAAAGAGATGAAAAAAGCGTTATCGATTTTTGCAATGGCTTTGTTATTAGTCAGTTGCAACCACAAGAAAGAAGTCAAGTTGATTCCTGCCGAAAACTTCAACACTGTAGTGGAAGGCAAGAATGTCTCGCTTTATACTTTGCACAATGGTTTTATGACAATGCAGGTCACCAATTATGGTGGTCGCGTGGTGGCCCTTTGGATGCCCGACAATCGTGGCAGCTATGAGGACATCGTTCTCGGTTACGACCATATCGACAAATATCTGAACAACAATGGCGAGCGCTATCTTGGTGCTGTGGTGGGCCGTTGCGCCAATCGCATTTCGAATGCTACATTCACTTTGGATAGCGTTGTGTATCAGTTGCCTAAGAACGATGGCGAGAACACGCTTCATGGTGGTCTTATCGGTGCTGACAAGCGTGTTTGGGACGTGACTTCGGTCAACGACAGCGTTATTACCATGCATACCGTGTTTGCCGATGGCGAAGACGGCTTCCCTGGCAATCTCGACGTGACGATGAGCTATACGCTGACGCATGACAACCAGTTCCAAGTCCGTTATGCTGCCACAACCGATGCTCCGACCTTGTGTAACTTCTCTCATCATTCCTTCTTCAACTTGAAGGGTGAGGGTAATGGAACCGTCCTTGACCATGAACTGCAAATCAACTCACGTTATATGACCACCATCGATGAGCATTTGATTCCCAATGGCAAGTTCTCAGGCGTGAAAGAGACCCCGTTTGATTTCCGCGAGAAACACCGCATTGGCGAAAACATTGCTGCCGATGATGAACAGATTAGAAACGCCAAGGGCTACGACCACAACTGGATTATCGACAAGACCGATGTCAAGTCGTACACTTGGAATGCTACGCTGACCGAACCCCAAAGCGGTCGTGAGATGCAGCTTTGGAGCGACCAAGTGGGTCTGCAATTCTATAGCGGTAATTTCTTCAACGGTAAGGAAAAGGGTAAATGGGGCAAGCCGCTGAGCTTCCGTGAAGGCCTTGCACTCGAGCCTCAGTTCTTCCCCGATGCCATCAACCATGAGGCTTTGGCTCCTATGCCGATTCTGAGACCTGGAGAAGAATACCATCAGCTCTGCATCTACAAGTTTGCCGTACTGCCTAAGCAGAAGAAATAATGCATAATTGATAAAAAGTTGAAGCCTCGTGTCTGAAGATGCGAGGCTTTTCTTATTTTTGCGGTATCAAAACTAAGAGCTATGCTGAAATTCAAATGCCCGCTGTTGGTAGTTACCGATATGAAAAAAGCCATCACTTTCTATGAAGAGGTGATAGGTGACCGTGTTGCCTTTAACTTTGGAGAGAACGTCCAATTTGAAGGCGGTTTTGCCCTGCAAGAGGTGAAGAAATGGAAGGCGATGATCCATACGAATACGGTCCGTAGGAAGTCGAATAACGCCGAGCTGTATTTCGAGGAGAAGGACTTTGACAAATTCCTTGAATACCTGAAGGAGTTCCCTGAGATTCAGTATGTCCATCCTGTTGAGGAGGCACCTTGGGGTCAGCGCATCGTTCGTTTCTATGACCCCGATTTCCATATCATCGAAGTCGGTGAGCCGATGGATGCCGTCATCAAACGGTTGTTCGAATCGGGCATGACGGTGGAGCAGGTGTCGGAGAAGTCGCAGTATCCCATCGAGTACGTCAAGCGTTTCGCGAAATGAACTATCTGTCGGTCAACGCGATATCCAAGTCGTACGGCATCAAGACGCTGTTTGAGGACGTCACCTTTGGCATCGAGAAAGGCGACAAGACGGCGCTGATTGCCACTAACGGTTCGGGCAAGTCGACGATGCTGAAGATTTTGGTGGGACAGGAGTCGCCCGACTCGGGAACCATCACTTATGCCAACGACATCAAAATCGGTTACTTGGAACAACTGCCTGTGTATCCTTTGGGGACACGGATTTCCGACCTGTTGGCCGACCTCAACGATGAGCAACACCTCAAAGCGAGGCAATATCTGACCCGTTTTGCCATCACTAATTTGGAGCAGTCGGTTGATGAGCTCTCGGGTGGACAGGTAAAACGTTTGGCTTTGGCCTTGGTGCTACTGCATGAACCTGATTTCCTGATTCTTGACGAGCCCACCAACCACCTTGACGTGGAGATGGTAGAGTGGTTGGAGAAGTTCCTCACCCAGTCAAGTATGACCCTGCTAATGGTCACCCACGATCGCTATTTTCTTGACCGTGTGTGCAATAAGATTTTCGAGCTTTACCAAGGTGTGATGTACACCCACAACGGCAACTTCGACTATTACGTGCGGAAGAGCCGCGAGCGTGAGGAGGTGAAACGTGCCACAGCAGAGCGCAACAGCCAACTGCTGAAATATGAGCTGGAATGGATGCGAAGCACACCGCAGGCTCGTACAGGCAAGTCGAAGAGTCGCATTGACGCGTTCTATGACTTGAAGGAACGCTCGAAATACCAGGAACAGGATGAGCACCTTGAGTTTGGCCTGCAGATGCAACGTTTGGGTGGCAAGATACTGGAGCTCAGCAATGTGTCGAAGTCGTTTGACGACCTCACGGTGCTCAAGGACTTTGACTATGTCTTCAAACGCGGCGAGCGCATCGGCCTGATTGGCAAGAACGGAGTGGGAAAATCCACATTTTTGAACCTTATCACGGGTTCCGTCTTGCCCGACCGAGGCCGAGTGAAGACTGGAGAAACCGTCACTTACGGCTATTACCGTCAGGAAGGCATACAGTTCGATGAGAGCAAGACCGTAATAAGCACCGTGCGCGACATTGCCGAAGTGATGACCTACGGCAAGGACAAAGTGTACACCGCCGACCAACTTTTGGCGCATTTCATGTTTCCTTATAAGATGCACCGCCAACCTGTGGCATTGCTCAGTGGTGGCGAGAAACGAAGACTTTACCTGCTGACCATATTGGTGCAGAATCCCAACTTCCTCATCCTTGACGAGCCCACCAACGACTTGGATTTGTTGACTTTACAAAAGTTAGAGGACTTCTTGCAAGGTTACAAAGGCTGCCTCTTGGTGGTCTCGCACGACCGTTTCTTCATGGACCAGGTCGTCGACCAGCTCTTCGTCTTCCAAGGCGATGGCATGGTGAAAGGCTTCATGGGCAACTACAGCCAGTACAAGGATTGGCTTGATGCCAAACAGCGCGAGGAACGTAAGGAAAAATCAGCGCAAAAGAAGGAAGATCCGCGACCTGTGAAACAGCGCGAGAAGGTGAAGCGTTCTTTCAAGGAACAGCGTGAATACGAAATGCTTGCGCAAGAGATGGAAGCCCTTGAAAAGGAGAAGATAAGCCTGACAGAGGCCTTGAACAATGAAACCGACTATCAGAAACTGCATGAGATGGGCAACCGCTTGCAAGAAATCAAGGACTTGTTGGACGAAAAAGAGCTGCGTTGGCTCGAATTGGATGAAATTGGAGGATAATATGATAAAATTCAGAAATTTACTTATTGTTTTTGCCCTGTGCTTAGGCTTGTTCGCTTGCGACAGCCGCGAGACAGATTTCGAAGTTGCATGGATCTATTTGGGCCAAACTGAGGGCAGCAACTTCTTCTCCCAAGGTGATGTGAACCTCGTTGCCGACAATAACTTCAATATTACGAACTCGGGCTCAGACCAGGTGGAATTTGCTTTTGTGAAGGATTTGGTGTACCGCTTGAGTATGGTCAACAAGATTCCCAAGAACGGCTGGACCGATACCATTGAGCACATCAACCTACAGGACGGCTATGTCGGTCGCCTGCTTTTGAACGACGGCACCTACGAGTATTGCCGTTTCTGTGTTCACACCATTGATTATGACATGAATGCGGACAAGTTTATATTGTTCAAGTATCAGAGCGATTTCAAAACAAAGTAAAAGCAAAGGTCCCTTGGTTTTGAACTAATCGAAAGGTCGAAAGGTTTGCCCTCCATTCCTCAACGCAACACCACCCTCACCACCACCGGCCGATGGTCAGAAGCCGCAGGCTCATCAATTACAGTTGATTCAAGCACCTCTACAGACTTGCCTTTGAATATAGCAACATAATCAAGGCACTCCTGTGGTTCGTCGGCAGGGTAGGAGGCTTCGCTGACGGAAAGGATGGTGAAATACTTCATCATCTCTTGCAACAGCTCTGAGTCTGGGGTGTCGTTCCAGTCGCCGGCAAGGAGGAATGGTTTTTGCCAGCGCTGGGCTTCTTCCACGATGAGCGGAATGGATACCAGTCGCGGCTCTTTTTCGAGGTCTAAGTGAGTGCAAGCCATCACGTAATCTTGTAACTCCACCACCAACAGCACACGAGGCTCATCGCCAGGCAAGGGGATGCGCTTGGTGCTCAAAGGTATTTCTTGAGTGAGGATACCCACACCATACTTTCCTCCGTCGTAATCGATGGCGGCACCGAAGACGGGATGATACCCTGTGCGGTTAGCCAATTCGCCCAACTGGTATCGCTGTTCGCTTCGGCTTGTCATGCTGTCCAACTCCTGAAGCGCTACTACATCGGGCTGTTGCTGGGCAATCACGGCGGCGGTGCGGTCGTAGTCCAAT
The DNA here is from genome assembly GCA_947303055.1 of uncultured Bacteroidales bacterium. GTDB lineage: Bacteria > Bacteroidota > Bacteroidia > Bacteroidales > F082 > Limimorpha. Next base: position 1,592 of record CAMYXV010000057.1, on the reverse strand, counting down.
ACAAGGTCCATGCCCGCACAATGGCGCACATTATAGGTCATCACCTTCAGTGTGTCCTGTCCAAGGACGGTCAGCGTGATGCCCCACAGCATCAATGCCAAAACGATTCCTCGTTTCATGCGGCTCATCAGATCATTTTCTCGATATTCCAGCTAAAAGCCCTCAAACCCAAATCCGGGGTTTTGAGGTCTTTTTCGTGCAGTTGGTTGAGGATGGCGTCCACCTTGTCGTCGTCGACGATACTGATGATGGCGTTGTTCAAGGTCGGCCAGGCATGGGTGCCGTAGTGCGGCTCACCCGTGTTGCTGCCGTGGCCTTTGATTTCGTTCCATTCGGTGAAGCCCTTCGTGCCGTTGTCGTTCAGCACTTTGGCGATTTCGTCGTAGTAGGCTTGGTTGTATGTGATGAGTATTGCTTTCATGGTTAACGGATGTTTTCAGTTTTGGTTAAGGCTTCCTCTGCTTTTCTCTTCTTTCTTCGTACAGCACGAGTCTCTAACGAGCAATACAGCGCAGGAATCAGCAACAACGTAATCAACGTCGAGACTGTCAAGCCCCAGGCGACGGTGATACCCAAGGCGTTCCACATCTCGGCACCTTCACCACGACCGATGGCCAACGGAATCATACCCAAAACGGTGGTCAGCGTGGTCATCAAGATGGGACGCAGACGCGAACGGGCGGCCTTCACGGTGGCTTCCGTGACTTCTACGCCACGTTCTTCTAAGAGGGTAGTGTAGTCGATGAGCACGATACCGTTCTTCACGACGATACCCATCAGAATCAAGACGCCGACGAAGGCCATGGCACCTAAGGCCGTGTTGGTGGCCCACAGGCCGAGCAATACACCAGTGAAGGTGAACGGCACAGAGAACATGATGACGAAAGGTTTCATCAGGTTCTCGAACTGCGAGGCCATCACGATGTATACCAAAATGATGATGAGGATGAGCAGGGTGAGCAGATCACCGAACATCTCCTGTTGGGTCTCGTAGTCACCGGCGATTTTGGTCATAATCTCAGGCGGGATGGCAGTCTCGCTTATAACTTCTTCACACATTTTCACCACATCACTCAGCACTTGTCCCTTACCCACGACGGCGGTGACGCTGACCATACGCTCACGGTCCTTGCGTTGGATCTGAGGTGGGGTCAGTGATTCGACTACCACACCGAGGTCGCCCACGCGGACGGGCTGTCCGTAGCTGTTGTAGATCTTGATGTCTTCAATGTCCTCCACGCTCTTGCGGAACTCAGGGGCATAACGTACGCGGATGTCATATTCCTCACCATCTTCGCGATAGTAGGAACCCACCGAGCCGTTGATGCGGTTCTTGACATAGGTGGCTGCCGTAGTGCTGTTCAAGCCGTTGAGCGCCAGTTTCTCGCGGTCGAAATCAACTTGATATTCGGGTGTGTAAGCGTCACGGCCTACAATGACTTGCAGGATGCCGCGGTCACGGAGCTTTTGGGCGATTTCGTTAGCCACATTGTCGGTGGTAGTGAAGTCATAACCGTAGACTTCCACCTGCACGGTACTCATGCCGCCCATGCCGCCACCGCCTTCGTTGACGTTGGCTTTCTTGATTTCGG
>CAMYXV010000056.1 GCA_947303055.1 uncultured Bacteroidales bacterium | reverse complement strand
TCAGGATGCTGATTCCCTTCGCTTTGGGTATTTGGTGTTGTGTTTGTCTGCCTGCTTTTCGTTTGTCGCCCTCGACGACCATAATCTTCGCACTTGTCCTTTTCGCTTTGGCTTCGGTGACAGCCTTTGTCTTGAAAAGCTATCGGAACAACTGGGTCTTTGGCGCGGTCATGGGCTGTTACTTGGCTTTGACGGGTTATACTTTGGCCAAAGTGCATGAGGCGGAGGTACAAAGAAACTACTTCCGCAACTTCGAGGCCGATGCGAACTATTATGTGGCACGTGTTTACGATTATCCATCGGAACGTACCAATTCCATCAGAACGGTGTTGGACTTGGAGTACCAGTTCGGCGACAGTCTGCCTTCATGCATAGTTACAGGTAAGGTGATGGCTTATTTTCCCAAGTCGGACTCGGCTTTTGCTTTGCATTATGGCGACTTGATTGCCCTACCAGCGCTTATTCGTGAGGTGACACCGCCTTTAAATCCCGAGGAGTTTGACTATCGAGCCTATCTTGCGCGTAAAGGCGTCACTGGGCAAATCTATCTGAGAGACGAGGACTGGATTGATTTGCAAGTGAACAATGCCAATCCGTTATATGCTTTTTCCTATCGGTTTCGTGACATCCTGTTGGCTTCGCTCAAGCGCAGTGGGTTGAACGACAATGAGTATGGTGTGGCCGCAGCCATCTTGTTGGGTTATGATGACAACCTTGCCGACGAGGTGCGCAAGAACTATGTGGCTGCGGGCTCGATGCATATCTTATGCGTCTCGGGCATGCACGTCGGCATCATCTATCTGTTGGCGAGTTTCCTGCTGGGTTTCCTCAACCGCAAGAAGTGGCAGAAGACCTTGAAACAAGTGCTTTTGTTGGCCTTGATATGGTTTTATGCCCTCATCGCGGGTTTGTCGCCTTCGATTTTGCGAGCCTCTTTGATGATTTCTTTCGTTATTATTGGCGAAATGATTCATCGTAAAGGATTTATCATTAACTCGATAGCGGCATCCGCTTTTATTTTGCTTTGTATCAACCCGAATAATTTGTTCGAAATCGGATTCCTGTTATCATATGCCGCCGTTATTGGCATCGTAGTGCTGCAAAGGCCGATTTATAGTTGGTTTGTTATCAAAAACAAACTGCTCGACAAGGCTTGGGGCATTACGGCGGTGGCGCTGGCTGCACAAGCCGGAACGATTCCGTTCACACTGTTCTATTTCAATCAGTTCTCCACCTATTTCGTGCTCAGCAACCTGTTCATGACGCCGATTTCGTTCATTGTGGTCATCAGCGGGATGGTTTTGCTCTTGGTGTCGTGGATTCCTTATCTCAACACGCTGGTCGGTTATCTGGTTTGGGGTGCAGTGTATGTGATGAATTGGGTGGTCGAAAAGATTGAGAGCATTCCTGGTTCCATTATTAAAGGATTGTATATCAATGATTTTGAGTTTGCTGTATTATTGGTAGCATTGTTGCTGCTTTTACTGACGTTCTTGTTACAGAAGCGACGTTTATTCATCGCCATGTTGGCAACCATACTGATTATGATGGTTTCGGTCACGATTCGGATATATGGTTCGGAAAACCAGCGTGGCATGACAGTTTTTAGCCTGCGCAAACATACTGCCGTCGACTTCGTCAGTGGAGGGGAGCACCTTCTTTTGGCCGATACCATGCTGATGGCCGACGAGTCCACCCTCGACTACAGCCTTAAAGGCGCTTGGAGCAAAAGAAATCTGTCCCTGCATCCGCAAGTGATTGGTTTTGAGGAGGATTTTGCGAATGAATATCTTTGCAAGAAGTCCAATTTGATTTCGTTCGATGGAAAGTTATTGGCACTTTGGGATGACGCATATCAAAGCGATGACAGCCTTGAATACCGTCTTCCCGTGGATTATCTTATGGTTTTTGGTAGACAAAATCCTGACATGCAGTCGATTGTAAATGGTTATAATGCCATAATGCTTCTCGTTGACGGCTCCGTGCCGCGTTATTTGGCCGAGAAGTGGATAAGACAGGCACAGACTATGGGCATACCTTATTATAATATAGGGGATGGCGCTTTCGAAGTGGGGTATGTCACAAAGTAATTTTGTAAATGTATTATGCTAAGAATCATCGTGTTATGTTTTTTCAAAGAAAAAAGTTCAAAAAAATAAGAAAAAAATATTGTCAGTTTCGGAAAAGGTTGTACTTTTGCACCCGCAAAGCAAAGCAATAGAGTTCTTTTTCAGGCTGGTCCGGTAGTTCAGCTTGGTTAGAATGCCTGCCTGTCACGCAGGAGGTCGCGAGTTCGAGTCTCGTCCGGACCGCAAGAGCGCAAGTCACAAAGACCTGCGCTTTTGTTTTATAAACAGATTGTTGAAAACGAAGCGATATGTCATTCATAGATGAAATCAACAGACGACGCACCTTCGCCATCGTCAGCCACCCCGACGCAGGTAAGACCACTTTGACCGAGAAGTTACTGCTATACGGCGGTGCCATTCAGGTGGCCGGCGCTGTGAAGTCGAACAAGATCCGCAAGACCGCCACTTCCGACTGGATGGAAATCGAGCGGCAGCGTGGCATCTCGGTGGCTACCTCCGTCATGGGCTTTGATTATAAAAATATCAAAATCAATATCCTGGATACCCCTGGCCACAAGGACTTCGCTGAAGACACATTCCGTACATTAACCGCAGTGGATAGCGTTATCGTGGTCATCGATGCAGCAAAGGGTGTCGAGTCGCAAACGGAGAAACTGGTTGAGGTGTGCCGCATGAGGAATACCCCCATCATCGTTTTCATCAATAAGATGGACCGTCCGGGTAAGGATGCCTTCGAACTGTTGGACGAAATCGAGCAGAAGCTGAACATCCGCCTCACCCCGCTGAGCTGGCCCATCAACATGGGACCGAAGTTCAAGGGCGTGTATAGCATCTACGACAAGAGCCTCTATCTCTTCAACTCCGACAAACAGCATATCACGGAAGGCATTGCTTTCGACGATCTCAACAATCCCGAATTAGACAAGATGCTGGGTGAGGATGCCGAGACCTTGCGCAATGAGACGGAATTAGTACAAGGCGTTTACGATGACTTCTCCCGCGAGGCCTATCTGAACGGTGATATCTGCCCCGTTTTCTTTGGCTCGGCCTTGAATAACTTCGGTGTGAAGGAGTTGCTGGACTGCTTCATCGAGATTGCACCTACGCCCATCGGTCGCGACACGGTGGAACGCCGCATTGAGCCGACGGAGGAGAAGTTTACGGGCTTCGTTTTCAAGATTCACGCCAACATGGACCCCAACCATCGCGATCGTATCGCATTTGTGCGTGTGGTGTCGGGCCGTTTCGAGCGTAACAAGAACTACTTCCATGTGCGCCAACGCCGTGAGCTGAAGTTCTCCAACCCCACGGCTTTCATGGCACAGAAGAAATCGGTCTTGGACGAGGCTTATCCAGGCGACATCGTGGGTCTTTATGATGCTGGTAACTTCAAAATCGGTGACACTTTGACTGAAGGCGAAATCTTGAACTACAAAGGCATTCCGAGTTTCTCGCCCGAGCAGTTCCGCTATGTGGAGAATGCCGACCCGATGAAGTCGAAGCAGCTGGCCAAAGGTTTGGAGCAGCTCACGGATGAAGGTGTGGCACAGCTCTTTACAGGCAAGATGACGGGCCGTAAGATTATTGGTACGGTGGGTGAGCTGCAGTTTGAGGTCATCCAATATCGTCTGCTGCATGAGTACAACGCCTCTTGCCGTTACGAACCGATTTCACTTTACAAGACCGCCTGGATTACTAGCACTAACGAAGCCCAACTTGCCGACTTCAAGATGCGCAAGGCCTTGAATCTGGCTGAGGACAAGGAAGGCCGCGATGTCTTCTTGGCCGAGTCGCCCTACGCCCTTCAAATGGCCATGGAGAAATATCCCGACATCGAGTTCCATTTCACTTCGGAGTTTTAATCGTTTGAAGAATCTTTTCGTGCATGTCATTCCAGCTTAGGCATTGCGAGGGCGGGAATCTATGTGCGAAAAGATTCTTTTTCTGAAAATTTTTCTTGCACCAAATTGATTTATCCTTACCTTTGTGCCAATGTTTAACCTTTAAACAATTGTACTATGGGTAAATTTATGCAAGAATTCAAGGAGTTTGCCATGAAGGGCAACGTCATGGACATGGCTGTCGGTGTCATCATCGGCGGCGCATTTGGCAAGATTGTTTCTTCTTTGGTAAATGACATCATCATGCCGTTAGTGGGCAAGGCCGTTGGTAATGTTAGCTTTACCGATCTCTTTGTCAACCTTTCCAGTGATGAAAAATTCGCTACGCTTAAAGCGGCACAAGAAGCCGGTGTTTCCGTGTTTGCATGGGGCCAGTTTGTTCAGAACATTATTGATTTTCTGATCATAGCGCTCTGCATCTTCTTGATGGTGAAGGCAATCAACAAAACAAAGAAGAAAGAAGAACCTGCCCCCGCCGCTCCCGCAGGCCCGACCCAAGAGGAACTCCTTGCCGAGATTCGCGATCTGCTGAAGAACAAATAATTGCTTTTAGGCAGATTGAAAATGATAGGGTGTACTTGTTTTTAAAGTACGCCCTATTCTTATATTGTTTTTTTTCGTATTTTTGCATCATAATATGGGTAGAACCGTAATGATACCGAGAATCAAGTCGTTTGAAGTGAGTGATGATTGGAAGTTGTTGGTGACTTTCGATGATGGATTTTGTGTGTGTTATGATGTGAAGGACGACATTGACACCATAGACGATTTCAAAAGCTTGACTACTGAAATTGGATTGTGGCCTTTGGCACAGTTGGACAGCAGCCGTACTTGTATTTCCTGGAACGAACGAATTGATTTACCGAGCGATACCATATATGAATATGGTGTGCCGATTTTGGAATGATGTGGCGTAAACTATTACTCTTCAGTGTTTTGTTTCTTTGCTTCGTCTTCACCGCAAAGGCGACCCACCAGCGTGCAGCCGAAATCACCTACACCTGGCTTGGCGGCAATGCCTACGAATTTACGCTGACGTGCTACACTTACACTCCTAGTCCTGCTGGTCTGCAGCGCGACTCGCTCCTCGTGCAGTGGGGCGACGGTATGGAGGAATATATCCCCCGCGTGGTGCTGCAAAACCTTGGCGACAACTACACGCTCAACATTTATAAACAAATCCATAACTTCACCTCGTCGGGCACTTACACTATCAGCATGGAGGACGCCAACCGCAACTACGGCGTCATCAACGTACCCAATTCGGTGATGGTGCCCATGCACATCGAGACGGAACTGGTCATCAACCCTTTCTTGGGCTACAATAACTCAGTGCAGCTCCTCAATGCGCCAGTCGACAAAGGCTGCGTGGGCAAGCTATACCTACACAATCCTTCAGCTTACGACCCCGACGGCGACAGCCTCAGCTACCGCTTAGTCACCTGCAAGGGGCAGGACGGCATGGAAATAGCGGGCTACACCTTGCCTCAAGCCTCGCAATCCTTTGACATTGATCCTATTACAGGCGAGCTACGCTGGGATGTCCCTGTGCTGCAAGGTGAATACAACGTGGCCATCATGGTGGAGGAGTGGCGCCATGGGGTGAAAATCAGCTCCGTGGTCCGCGACATGCAGATCCTGATTTCGTCGTGCAACAACGACCTGCCTCAGATACAATGCGACGACCCATACTGCCTCGTGGCAGGCGAGCAGCTCAGCTTCGTCATATCGGCCTCCGACCCCAATGGCAACAACGTCAGTCTGACTGCCTCGGGCGCGCCACTTGAGTTGCCTATCAGTCCTGCCATACTCAACCCAGAGACAACTTTCGGCCTGCAACCCCAGATGGAGTTCCTTTGGAACACTACCTACGCCCACATCCGCAATACACCCTATCAAGTGGTGATTCGCGCCAAGGATGATGACGTTCCTGTCAGCTTGACCAACCTCAAGACCGTGACCATCAACGTGATGGCTCCCAAGATGCAGAACTTCGCTGCTGAGGTGCAGGGCCATGACGTCGCACTGACTTGGACAACCTATCCTTGCCCCAATGCCTCGGCATTGTTCATCTATCGCAAGGCAGGCTGCGATGGCTACGAGCCCGATGCCTGTGAGACAGGCATCCGAGAAGGGTATCAATTGATGGCGACATTAAATGATGTCTCCACGACCTCCTATATCGACCCCGACCTCCCGCAAGGTGTAGAATACGAATACCGTATCGTGGCGCAGTTCCCCGACGGTGCTTTGAGCATCGTTAGCGATGCGGCCTGCGTGAGACTGAAGAACGACAGTCCGCTGATGACCCACGTCAGCAACGACAGCATCGACCTTGTCTCGGGGCATGTCATCGCTTGTTGGGCAAGGCCGAAAGAGATTGACGAACAGTATGTTGCGCCCTACAGCTATGCCTTGACTCGCATTCTTGGTGACGAGACTTCAATAGTTTATGAAGGTACAGACACGACCTTCCTCGATGCAACGGTGGATATGGCGGAGTACACCTTATTAATATATAAGGTGGAGATGCGTGACGCCGGGCAACAGCTGATGGGCACGAGTACCACAGCCTCTGCCGTCATGCTCACGGCCAACGGTTCTTATGATGCGGCCAACCTTTCGTGGACCGAAGCCGTGCCTTGGCTCGTCGATAGCACCCAGGTCTTCAAGGAAGTGGATAATCACTTTGTTAAGGTGGCCTCGGTGACGAGTATGGCTTACGCCGATACCGATGTGGAGAGCGACGAGACCTATCGCTACTATGTCCGCACCTTCGGGCACTACACCATGGAAGGCATCCTGCAGCCTTTGGTGAACTATTCCGCCATCAAGACGGTGCGCATCGGGCATGAAGAGCCCGTTGAGGAGTTCTCCTACGTGTTGCCCAATGTCATCACACCTAATGGCGACGGCTACAACGACCTGTTTGAGCCCAAGGTGACGGGCCTCTCTTTGATTACCAGTGCCAAGACCGTCATCTTCAACCGTTGGGGCAACATCCTCTGCGATACCGACGATCCCCTCATCCGCTGGGACGGCAAGAGCAAGCAGACCAAAATGGACTGCCCCGCTGGCACCTATTTCTTTGTCACCGACATCACGTACATTGGCACGACAGCGGAGGAACAACTTCATTTGCAGGGATCAGTTACCCTCATTCGATAAAAAAGTAGAGACGTAGCGCGCTACGTCTCTACAATGGATTCCGATATAAATATCGATTAGTATTTCATCATCTCAATGAGGTCGACCATGCGGTTGGAATAACCCCATTCGTTGTCATACCACGACATGATCTTCACCATCTTGCCCATCACCATGGTGCTTTGGGCATCGAAGATGCTGCTGTGCGGGTTGTGGATGACGTCGCAGCTCACAATCGGGTCCTCGGTGTATTCGAGCACACCCTTCATCGGGCCTTCAGCGGCTTCCTTCATGGCAGCGTTGATCTCTTCCTTCGTGGCTTCGGTCTTCAGCGTGCAGACGAGGTCAACCAAGGAACCGGTCGGCGTAGGAACACGGACGGCAATGCCGTCGAGTTTGCCATTCAGTTCGGGGATGACAATACCCACGGCCTTGGCGGCACCAGTGGTGGTCGGGATCTGCGACATGGCGGCCGAACGGGCACGGCGCAGGTCGCTGTGCGGACCGTCGAGGATGACCTGGTCGTTGGTGTAGCTGTGGATGGTGGTGATGTAACCCTGCTCGATGCCGAAGCGGTCGTTCAAGACCTTGGCCACGGGAGCCAGGCAGTTGGTGGTGCAGGAGGCGTTGCTGACGCATTCCACCTCATCGGTCAGGTCGTTGTTGTTCACACCGACCACGACGGTGGCATCGATGGCGTCCTTTGAGGGAGCCGAGAGGATGACCTTCTTGGCACCAGCCTTCAAGTGGTCGCCATAGCCGCCTTTGCTGCTTTCCTTCGAGCGGAACACACCGGTGGATTCAACCACTACATCGGGAGTCTTGCTCCACTTGATGTTCAGAGGAGCGCGCTCAGCCGTGACAGGGATGCGCACACCGTTGACGATGAGTGCGGTCTCGTCATATTCCACCGTGCCGGGGAACTTGCCCTGGGTGGAGTCGTATTTCAACAGGTGGGCCAGCACCTTGGTGCTTGTCAGGTCGTTGACGCCCACGATTTCCAGATTCGGACGTTCGCAGATGATGCGGAACACGTTGCGGCCAATACGGCCGAAACCATTGATACCTACTTTAATCTTTTCCATTGTGTTATGTGTTTAGTTGTTGTTCGTTGAAATGAAGCTGCAAAAATACGATTTCTAAAGGAAACTTCGTCGTTTTTTGTCTATTTTTGCATTTCCTATCAAAATAGTCATGTCAGAACCTTTCAAATCACAAGCCCTTGCGGCCAATCTGGAGCAAACCAGATATAAAGATATCTTCATCCCCGAAGAACACCAACAATTTATCAACCTGTCGGCCAAATACTTCGGCATAAACAAGCGCGCCAAGGAGTGCATCACCGAATACCATCACCCATTGTCGAATCACACCTTCGTCACCGAAGAGCTACGTAAGATGCTCATGGATGACTTCTGGTTCTATACTCGCGACGATATTCCCGCCGATGCGTTAAACATTCCTTTGGAGATGATGCACAGCTTGCTGAAGCCCGAAGTGGCTGCCAAATTGAGGCTCAGTATCATTATCACCTTGATGGAGTTCGCTGACAAGACGTTTACGTCATTGCGAGGAGGAACGACGAAGCAATCCAGTAATGAAGCTTGTACACTAGATTGCTTCGTTCCTCGCAATGACCTTATAACAAAGGTTTTCAATATTCTAAATGATGCTTTCGAAGCCAATAAAGACGTCTTCATTTTAGCCACCAAACACGCCGGTCGTTATCTTGACAAGGTAGCGCAAGATGAGCGATTTAAAGCCCAAGCTTGCGATTTGTTGCGGAAGATGTTGCAAGAGAACTACCGCTATTGGCAAGAGACTTCACAGGTGGAGAATTGGGTGGAGAGCAAACGACAGATGTTGACCGACGAGGAAATCAAAGAGGTGTGCAATGAAGTTGGTAAGCCCTATTTCGAGCAGCTGAATGCCCAATTAGCTTCAACCGACACTTGGGAAAAACTTACTGAGATGCCTAACTTCGAGCAGGTGGCCAAGCGCTTCACTGAATCGGCCAGATCGTTTTCACATTTCATCACCCAATTCCATTTTGTGTTTTTCCTGCTTCATTTGCCAGGCATGGAGAACCAGCGCGAGCGCCTCATTTGGAACATGGATCGCATGATGCGCGACGCCATCGATGAGATGCAGCAAGAGCAGTTGATACCTTTCATCGACACGATTTTCGACCTTGCAGAAGAACTACGCAAGGACTATATGTCGGCTGTCCTTGATTTCCAACTCACTTTAGGACTGAAAATCATCGATGTCGACCAGACAGAGCAGAAGGAAATCGTCAACTATTTCGAGAAGAAAATGATTGACTTCGGTTTCGTCACCCCTGGCAATGTGTTTGTCGGTGAGGATTGGCAGCTTTCCGTTGACGAGAACCATATCAAGAACATCCGTGTGTGGCTCGACCTGATTGAGCACTCCAAAACACCTATGGACAAGTTGCTCTCCGCTTTGATTGTTAACTTGAAATTGGGCGGCATCTTCCTGAGCGATACCGACCTTTTCCAGCGCGAAATCACTAAGGTGCTCAACTCCAACATCACACCTTATTATAAAAAGGTGAAGCAGCTGACGCGTATTTTCCCTGTCTATTTCAACGAAATCGGCGCTGAAGGTGAGATCCGCAACGTGACCACCAACATGGACGAAATCTCTGGCCGTCAGGACCAATTGGTGCATTTCCTTCGTAAACAGGTGCATACCGAGAGTAACAACACACTTATTGGCTTGACTTTCGATGTGTTCAAGTTCTGGAGCGATGGCAACCTCGATTTGCTGAAGCCCATCCTGCCCAACAACGTCTTCGAGAGCATCGACAAGGAAAGCACCTGGTTTGTGCATGTCCACAACCTCGTGCAGATGATGTGTGAGATTTCTTGCCTCAACCCCGAGGACGTATTGATGCTTTCGCGTGACGACTATGAGAACCTCATCGGTTCCGCTGCCCGACGCATCGAGTTGGAGGATGAGCTTTTCCAGCGCGAGCGTGCCCGCTTGATGGACATCCGCGACCTGTATGCTTATCTCAGAGAAAAATACAGCTTCGAGTCGGTCAACATCTTCAGCTCGCTACGCAGCTTCCCCTTCATCCCCGATGAGCAGATTGACGAGTTCGAAAAGGTGTACAAAGCCAAGGATTTCGGCAAGTCACTGACCCTGATTTACGCTTTCATGGACAAGCTCAAGACTGTGATTTTCAATCCTGAGCAGAGTGAAGGCTGGGAAAACATCTATCATAAGCGGCACATTGCCATTGGCATCCCGTCGATGTATGGCACCTATCGTGAGAACAAGTTTGAAGCCATGGGTTTGACTTTCCGTTTGGAGCGTGTCGCCACACAACTCATGGAGAAGGTGGTGCAAAGCATCAACCTCGATTATATCTCGGAGCGTACGTTGAATCAAATCTATAGAATCCTTGAATATTTCCGCGAGGGTCTCGAACTCGACGGCATCACCAACCAGAGTTTGAACTCGAAACTCGACA
>CAMYXV010000055.1 GCA_947303055.1 uncultured Bacteroidales bacterium | reverse complement strand
CCACGCTTGATGTGCCTCGCAAGGTGATGTTGCCTTCCACATCGACGCTCACGCCCGGGGCATTCTGCAAGGCATCCGAAAGCGTGCCCGTCTGAATGCTGTTGTCTTCGGCCACGTTGTACATGGTCTTCTCCCCTTCCACGGCAAACAAGGGGCGCTTTTCAGTGATGACCACCTCGTTGAGTTTGGTGGAGCCTTCCTTGAGTTGCAGCTTGCCCAGATCTTGATTGCCTTTTACAGTAAGCATCTGCTCGAAGGTCTGGAAACCAATAGCTGAAACTGATAAACGATAGTCGCCATTGGGAGCCAACAATTCAAAACGACCTTTGTCGTCGGAAGCAGCGCCGCTTACAAAGACACTGTCGGCCTGACGGAACAGCCCCACATTGACAAAGGGAATGGCCTTTCCGTTGGCTTCTTCGACGATGGTTCCTGTCACCTTGTTTTGTGCCAATGTCGGCATCACAAAACACCCAATGAGTGCAAAAAGGATAAAAGCACGTTTATTCATAGCTGAATGATTAAAAAGTGAAAAACTTCTGTTTAATTGACTAAATAACGAGGGTGAAACTGAATTATTGTTGATTGAATTGATTTTTTTTAAATTATTTCGCACACCTGTAAAACTCAATGATTTTGCAACGATACAAGTACTCGTAACGCGCTTGCAGCAGGTCTGATTCGGCTTTGTGGAAGCGGATTTTGCTCTCGTTCAGCTCCAAAAGTGTCTTTTTGCCCATGTCGTAACCGGCTTTGGCATAGTCGTAGGCGACGCGCGAGGCATTCAGGCTATTCTCCATGGCGGTCATCTTTTGCTGTGCGGCCTTGGCGTTGCCATAGGCTTGCTGGATTTCCTTGCGCAAGGCTTTCTCCGTGTTCTCAAGGTCAAGCTGTTGGTCAGCGATAGACAATTCGGTCATCTTCACGCGGTATTTGGTCTTCATTCCGTTGAAAATCGGGATATTAAGCGAAAAACCAAGTTGTGCCCTGCCATTGCGTTTCAGCTGTTCGTCGAAGGGCGTGTTGGGATAACTCTCAGTGAAATAGTGATAAAGGCCATTGGAATAGCCCGCAAAAAAATCCAAGGAAGGATACCACGCCGATTTGGTGGCTTTCAGGTCGTAATGGCTCTTTTGCAGACGCAGACGGGCGGCCTCCATCGAGGGTTGGTTTAGCAAAGCAGTCACGATAGTGGCTTGCGGTGTGCCGATTTCCTGCTCCTGACCGGCAAAGAAGGCTTCAGGTTCGCTCACTTCAAAGTTTTCATCATATTCGATTTCAAGGACTTGCATTAGAGTGAGCGTGCTCAGTTCCAAATCGGTCTCAGCTTGGGTAAGTGTAGCTTGGTCGGAAGCAAGTTGGGCTTGACTTTCGTAAACATCGGCTTCAGCCACGTGACCACTTTCATACAACTGTCGTGTTTTCTCCAGTTGCTCGGACGAGAGTTCCACTTGCCTGCGAGCGATTTCAACCTGTTCTTTGCCGTAAAGTACCTGCATGTAAAAGGCCATCACGTTGAGCTTGAGGTTGAGTATGGCCGCTTCCCGATCCATCTCAGCGGCTTGCAGGTTCAAGACATCGGCTTTGGTGGTGTTATAGAGGTTCAATCCCTGAAACAATGGCAAGGACACATTGGCACCGAAAGACGCCGAGGAAGAATTGTCGGACACGTAAACGCCTGTATAGGAAGGCGATTGTCCGAAGCCAAGGTATTCGCCCGCATTGGCACTCAAGGTAGGAAGCCAAGCGTTTTGACTGGTTTTCAGTTGATATTCAGCCTGTTGTCGTGCCAATTGGGTTTTACGGATGTCGAGGTTGTGTTCCAAAGCATAGTTAATGCATTCGTCGAGCGTCCAAACTTTTTGTGCTTGGACAGCGAAAACGCTTGCAACAAACAGCATGATCAAAAATGTGCGTTTCATGGTCATTCGGCTTTTTCGTTTCCACGGATTTTGTCACCAACATTCAGCCCTTCCTTAATGACAATGTTCACACCGTCGGAAAGGCCGACTTTAACAGCTTGTTTCTCAAACTCTTGCGGAGCGTCTTCCTTGATGCAGCGATACACGAAGGCTTCACCGTCTTCATAGCTGATGCAGCTTTCGGGCACGGTCACCACGCCTTCTTCCTTGTCAAGGATGATTTCGGCATTGGCGGAGTAACCGGCGCGCACAAAGACGTCATCGGGCATGATAGCGCGGGCTTTCATCTCGAAGAAGACGGCACCGCTTTCCTGTGTGCCTTTGGGCGCGATGTATTCCAACACAGCATCAAACTTTCGGTCGTTCATGGCACCAATAGTCAAGGTCATGGGCATACCCTCGTGAATTTTGCCCACCTCGGTCTCGTCGAGTTTGCCCTTGAAAATCATGTCCTTCATGTTGGCGATGGTCGCGATGGTGGTGCCGTCGTTGAAGGTGTTGGAGTTGATGACCGAGTTGCCCACCTTCACGGGGATGTCGAGGATCATGCCCGAGATGGTGGCCTTGATTTTCGTGTTGCTGTAGCCCGTCGCGCTCTTCGAGATGCCTTCCTTAATGATGTTCAGTTGGTCTTTGGCGTTGTTGTAGCTCTCCTTGGCCTGCTGGTATTCGAGTTGCGACTTCTCGAATTCCTCGGTGGAAATCAAGCCTTTAGCTTTCAGGTTCTGCTGACGTTGGTAGGTCTTTTCCACGTTGTCGAGGTTCATCTTGGCCACGCGTACCTGCGACTCGGCTGCGGAGAGGTTGCTCACGTCGGGGATAACCTTCACCACAGCGATGACTTCGCCCTGCTGGACTTGTTCCCCGGGTTCTTTCAGGATTTCGGAGATGATGCCCGACACCTGAGGCTTCATGGCCACCTCGTCGCGCGGGTCGATTTGGCCTGTCACCACCGTCGATTTCTGGATGGTGTCGATTTTGGCCGTCTCGATTTCATAGACGACCTCCTGCGGCCTCGATTTCTTGTAGAGATACACGAAAGTCCAGATGACTCCTATTCCTAACAAGATGAAAAATAGAATTTTAAAGAATTTCTTCATGATATTTGTGTTTTATTGTTATTCTTCTCTAATTGCGTCAATGGCTTTAATCTGAATGGCTCGCCAAGCGGGCAACACACCGGCCAACAGTCCCGAAATGATAACGATGACGGTGGCGGCCACGGCTGCACCGAAACCAATGTTTGGGTCTTGGAACATGGCGTTGTCGCTAGGCATGTTGGAGGTAATCATGGCCACAATTGCCATGACACCCACGCCGATGCAAAGTCCGACGAGACCCGCCAAGGTGGTGAGCAACAGACTCTCCGACAGCACCTGACTGATGATGTTCTTCGGTTTGGCACCGAGGGCACGCCTTACGCCGATTTCACGGGTACGCTCCTTCACGGTCACCAGCATGATGTTACTCACCCCGATGATGCCCGACATCAACGTTCCCAACCCGACAATCCAAATGAGAATGTGTATGCCGAAGAACAGTCCCTTGAAAGCTTTGAAAATCTCCGAAAGGTTGAATGAGTTGAAGGCATCGTCGTCGGTAGGAGCGATGTCGTGCCGTTCCTTGATGAAATGCTTGATGTCCTCTTCAATCTCTGAAATCGGCGTGTCGTCGTCGGCAACCATGGCAAAGAAATAGATCTTATCACCCAAGGCATACACCTGCTGCATGGTGGTGAAAGGCAATATGACCGACTCGTCGATGGTGCCGTTGATATTGACGTCCTCGGTATAAGAACGGACCACACCCACCACTTGGAAATAGATGCCGTTGACTTTCACCATCTTGCCAAGAGGGTCTTCGCCTTTCTCAAACATAGTCTCATATACCTTCTTACCCAACAGACACACCTTGCGATTAGCTGCGATGTCAGTGTCGTTGATGTAACGGCCTTTCAGGATCTTTGACCGCTGTATATCGTTGTATTCGGGCATCACACCTTTCACTGAGAAACTGCCGCTGCGGCTGCTGTAGACCACGTTCTTATCCTCGCTCGACCACAGGCTGGCCTCGGGCGAGATAGCTTTGACGCAAGGAAAAGCCTCTTTGATAGCCTCCATATCGGCCAGTTGCATTGTCCAAGCGCGACCTTTTTGATAGCCTTTATAGGGTTCACTGGTTTGATTGACGAAGAAAAAACCCGTGTTGGGCGTCACACCTTCCACCTGTTTCATCAGGCCGTTCTCGAAGCCGTTGCCCGTGGAGGATAGGACGACGAGCAGGAAAATGCCCCAAAACACGCCGAAGGCTGTCAGCAAGCTGCGAGTCTTGTTGCGCGTGATGGTCTGCCAAATCTCTTTTAATCCGTCGAAGTCGAACATGGTCACAGGGTTTTAACGGTAATTCATTGCTTCTATAGGTTTGATTTTCACAGCGTTGCGGGCAGGGAAGAATCCTGCCAAAACGCCGCACACGATGAGGAGTGCCGTGGCCATCAGCACAATGCGGATGTCGATACTGGGGACGATGTGCAGCGAGACTTCACCGCCCAACTGCGCATCTCCCAAAAAACTGCCGGCCACTTCAGCCACCACCATTCCCAGCCACATTCCGATGTAGCCGAAGATTGAAGTGATGAGCAACGACTCGGTGACGATGGAGGCCAAAATCGAGCGCGACTTGGCGCCGAGGGCCTTACGGATGCCAATCTCGTTGGTACGCTCCTTCACGGTGATGCGCATGATGTTGCTCACGCCCACGATGCCCGAAATGAGCATGGCAAAACCGATGATCCAGATGAAAAGCTCGAACGTGCGGAAGATTTTCATGGTCTGAAGGTATTCCTCTTGGGTGCTGTGCACCCAAATGGCCGAATGGTCGTCGGGGTCAAACTCGTGCAGGCGGCCCAATTGGGTGCGCAGGTATTCGGTGAAGGCTTCGTTTTGTTCCTTGGTTTCCAAGCCATTAACGGTGAAATTCAGCATCCAGTACCGGCTTTGCCTCGTGATTTTCTTCATAGTGGAGAAAGGCACATAGCCGATGCCGCCGTCGGAACGGCCTTCGCTTTCGCAAATGCCAATCACTTTATAGGCAATGCCGCTGACGATGACAAACTGTCCGAGCGCCGGAACCCCGTCGTCAAAGAGCTTTTTGCGCAGGTTGTCATCGATGACAATGAACTTCTCGCTGCTTTTCTCGTCCAATTCGCTGATGAAACGGCCTTCAAGTATTTTGGTGTTATTGATGTCCTTGAAAACAGGTCTCACACCTTGAATGAAGATGCTACCCGACTTGTCGCCGACGTTGGCAAAACCGTTGTGATAAATACGAGGCGACACCTCGTCCACCTCCTTCACCTCGGTTTCCAAGAAACGTATATCCTTGTCGTTGAACCAGATGGAGCGGTTAGTACCATGTCCTTTGAAAGGTATTGAGGTTTCGCCGCCATAAATCATATAGGTGTTTGTGGACTGGTCGCTGAACTCCGCGCTGATGCCATTCATGATGCCGTTGCCAGCGGCGAGCAGCACGATGAGGATAAAGATGCCCCACGAGATGGCGAATCCCGTGAGGAAAGTCCTCAACTTGTTGCGGCCCAAAGCCATGAATATTTCGCGCCAGAAGTCCATTACTTGATCTCTTTGCTAAAATCGATACTGTCGGGATTGTTGATTTCAATGTTCTCAATCACGCCGTCTTTCAGGTGAATTATTTTATTGGTTCTCAAGGCAATACCTTTTTCATGCGTGACGATGACCATGGTGATGCCGCTTTGGTTCACCTCGCGGAGGATTTGCATCACCTCGGCGGAGGTTTTGCTATCGAGAGCGCCCGTAGGCTCGTCGGCGAGGATGACTTTGGGCTGCGTTACCAAGGCGCGGGCCATCGAAACGCGCTGTTTTTGTCCGCCGGAGAGTTCGTTGGGGTAGTGGTCGGCCCATTCCTTCAGGCCAAAGCGTTCCAAATACTCCATCGCCATCTCGTTGCGCTTCTTGCGGCTCACGTTTTGGTAATACAAAGGCAGTGCGACGTTCTCCATCGCCGTCTTGAAGGGGATGAGGTTGAACGACTGAAAGATGAAGCCGATGGTGCGGTTGCGCATGTCAGCGGCCTCGTTTTCGCTGAGGTCTTTCACCAATTTTCCGTTGAGGTAATAATCGCCCGAGTCGTAGTTGTCGAGGATGCCCAATATATTTAATAAGGTGGACTTTCCCGAGCCCGAGGCCCCCATGATGCTGACCATCTCGCCCTCCGTAACCTCCAAGTCGATGCCTTTCAGCACGTGTAGGGGCTGGGCACCGAAGTAGGTCTTGTTTATTTTCTCTAACCGAATCATCGCCGTAATAACTAACTATTCAAAATCAAACTACTATTTTTTGACACGGGACTTCGGGACACGGGACGTAGGACAAAGCCCAACCGTCTCGCGTCTCGCAGTCTCGCGTCTTTTATAAGATTGCCATAGACAATACGGAGAAACCTCGCTTTTGTTACATCCAAACAAAAATAAATCCCTCTCCTCTCTTTTGCTTGGCAACCCGTATGTTGTACTATATAACATTAGTGTATTAGTTTAATAGAACACTGCAAAAGTACGGCTTTTTTTAATACTGTCAAGGAAAAAATGAATTATTTTTGAAAAACTTTGTAATTACTTTTTAATCAAGTGATTATAAAAATATTTCAATTCGATTTTTCGTTTTGTTCCGCTGGATTTGCAATCCAGCGGACTTGAAAACGGGGATTTGAAATCCCCCACTCAAGGCTGTCGGATTGCAAATCCGCCAGAACCAACAAGTTACTGTTTCACCATCCTCTTGCAGAACGCCTTTACATCGTCTTTCGTCCAAACGTTCATGACAAATAACGAACCTGTGGCAACCTCCCCGACAATCGTCCATTCCTGAAAGACCACCCCGTCGAGGCTGAAAGCTGCGCGGTTGGAGCCTGGGCGATTTGCCGCTTTTCGCGTAAACTCCGACCAAAGCTGTGCAGCCTCTGGCGTCATATCCACAAACACCCCATATTGTGCAGGTCTTCGGTTGCTGTATTTCGGACCATGCGTCGCTCGTTCCACCACTGGCTTGCCTCCAAGCACCGCCGAACTGATGGCAGGGCCTTCGGGTGTAGTTTTTTTCAGTGCATAGAGTTTCACTTGTCCTTCTTCATCCTTGTTCCACGAGTGGACGGATATACCGTCAGTTTCCATGGTTACTTGCCTACCATTTCCTTTCATAAGTACAAGAGAATCATTGTTTTGCCATCGCTCCATAAAGATTGGGACATCCTTTTCAAGCACCGTTGTGTCGGCATAAATTTCCCAAATTTCCAGTTTGCCTTCGCTTGACAAATCACCCTTTGCTCGGTAATGGTTGGTTGTATTAAACCATCCGGTAACCAGCACGAAGGCAATGGCACACACTAAAGCCACTGAACCCAAGAAGCACCAAAACGAGCGGTTGTTTCGGGCACGCTGCGTTCCATCAATGGCATCGATTTGCCGAAGCACATTGTTGCAATGGCTGGCAAAGTAATAATAGACCAAAATGGCCATAAGCAGCATCGCCACGCCCGAAATGCACACCGTCCACAAAAACCTGTAAATCACAGCGGGACCAACAGATGCAGCATGAGGCGTGATGATTGTAAAGAAACAGAAAAGTGCAACAAACAGAAACATCACAATCAACAGCAGAACGACATAAATGGCATAGCCGGTCTTCAGTTTCTGCATGTTTTTGGACAGTGTGAACAAGTCGGAGTTTTCCACCACTTGTTGCCGCACATTGCGCGTGAGCCAAAGTTCGACCAAAGTCGAAATGGCTATCAAGAGGACAAAGCCAACCCCCAATGACCATGTATAGCCAAAATGCGATAAAAACACGAATCCCAAAATGGCAAGAATGGGATAGCCAATGATAATCGACTTTCGGTATTTCCTGAAAAAGCCCGTGCTGGCTTGGAGAACCGACTTCATCAGCCTGTCATTGACGATTTCTTGTTGGTCAAACTGTTGTTTCAGCGTTTCGTATTGCGCTTTCAGTTGGTCGAGTTCGCTCAAATTATTGTTTTCTTGATTTTCCATGATGATTTCCTTTCATTCGTTTTTCGACATTTTCACCAATTTGTCCTTAATGCGCGACAGCCTCACTCCCACATTGTTCGGCGTGATGCCGATGATCGCCCCGATTTCGTCGTAGCTGATGCCTTCGAGCCAAAGCAGGATGAGGCTTCGGTCGATAAGGTCGAGGCGCGAGATGCGGTCGTAGAGTTCGCGGATTTGCTGCGTCTTGGGGTCGTCGGCCTCGTAAGGGTCGATATCCACCGTCAGCGGGACGGTCTCAATGCGCCTACGTTCCTTCTTGTCCTGGTTGATGGCCGTATTGAGCGCGACGCGATAGATCCAAGTCTGCGCGGTGCTTCGTCCCTCGTAATTGTCGAAGCCGTTCCAAAGCCTGATGAGGATTTCCTGAAACAGGTCGTCGATTTCGGCCTTGTTGCGCGAGAACATGTAGCACACCGTGTAGATGGTCCGCTTGTGCTGCCGCACCAAAAGTTCAAACTGATGTTCCTTGTCGTTGTTCATAATGCGTTTTTCGTTGCAACGTTCATCATGTTAGACAGCAAAGGTAGGGATTTATTACTGGGGAGAATGAAAAATTATCACAGAATGGCATTCAAAATAGTAGAGACGTTGCGCGCAACGTCTCTACGTGTACGAATAATACGTCCATAAAGAGCACCTACTTTTCGCTATTACTCTCAAATTCAAAGTGGAACGGCTTGTCGAAATGGCGGCGGGAGTAATATGTTATGGAAGGGTTCGTTAGGTCCATTACAAGAGTCCATGCAGTGCCCATGTGTCTACCCTCCATAGGCGGCAAAGAAACAGATACAATCGCTTGAGTAAGCTGCTGCTTATCCATTATGCCTCCAGCGGCATCGAACTGACTGCACAGGAATTCATATCGATGATCTCCTTCTTTCAGGCCAACGTTCAGTTTGGACGCACACAGATAGTGATTGGCTACGGCGGCTGATTCAACGACCTCCATATTGTTGTCTACATACTCGACCACAACGCTTCGGCCAGAGACATCGGAAATAGCATAATGATGTGCGGCACCGATGTCCGAGTTCATATCAATTCCCCGAAGCAGATCAAGTGCCTCATCTACTGTGGCGGCATTTTTTAGAAGGTAGCAGATGGCTGATGTGGTGGTTAAGGCCGGCTTCCCTCTGTCTTGATGAGTTTGAACGGTGTCACCTGCCATCAGGTCTGCGACAGCAAGCCCTTTTTCGTTGATGCCGTCCAAGGCGAAAAACAGCACGGAGAGCGCCATATACTGATTCTTGAAACCTTCTGGAACCCAACCATCTCCGAAACCAAGGAAGTTGAGGTTGAAGGTGGTGTAGGTCTCATAACCCTGATCGGGAATCGTGTGAAGGACAATTCCAGTCGCCGAAGTGAAATCGAAGTTACGGCCCATCAAGGTGCCACCTTCTGGCGTTCGTACCGTCAAGGCAGAGCAACCGTACTTCGCCGGTGCAGGATTTCCGCCCTTTGGGTTATAGAAACCCTTTGAAAGGAAACGCGTGACGTATTCGGACAGTTCACTGGCACTGCGTCCGCCGCCGTTCTCCATCAGTTCGGCGAAGCCGTCATCTCCTTTATATTCCATGTAGTACAGTCCGTCGTCCAGTTTCTTAACAGACATTGCACCCTTTTCAAGCGGGTCGACTTGTGCCCATACGTTTCCTTCGAAAAGAAGTGCAAAGGCAAGCACACTCCATAAAATGGTTTTGACTATCTTTTTCATTTTTTCAATTATTTGTTTGCCGAAAGGTACTCTTTCAGCGATTCTACATAGTTGTTGAAAGCCTCCTGACCTGCCGTGGTAATCTTGCAGGTAGTATGGGGCATCTTCCCTTTGAAGCCTTTTTCCACGGTGATGTATCCGGCAGCCATGAGTTTGTCAATCTGCACACTGAGGTTTCCTGACGTGGCGCCCGTCTGTTTCTTGAGGTAGGTAAAGTCGGCTTCATCTACTCCTATCAGGATGGACATCACCGCCAATCTTAACTCCGAATGGAGAATCGGGTCGAGTTTCGGGAACATGGTCATTGGTATTGACGTTTGACAATCAGACCTGTAGCGACAAGGATAAGGCCACCTGCGGCAAAGACAAGCAGTTGCGCTTCCGACCTAACCAACATGGCCACGACAGCGCCACCTACGCCAAGGATGAACCCACCTATAATAATTGGCCAGTTTTTCAGCAAAAGCCCCGAAAGACATTCTGAAAAGCCGAGAAGGAGGACAAGGAGGAGCGTGATGCACGATGGCATTTCAAACATGGCGACTATGCTAGTGACAAGCGCAAAAACACAGTAAGCGAGCCAAATATAGTGAAGTTGGCTACTGATGACGTTTTGCGGAACGGCGGTTTCCTTTTTTCCGAGAAGTCTCACCAAAGGGAAACCTATTACAGGCATGGCAAACCACAACAGATTCCAACGGAGATCTCTTGTGACATGCAATAGCTCATAGATGACGATGGAGAACACCAAAAGCAACGCTCCCCATAAGATGAAGTGCTTTGCACTGTTTTGAAGAATGCAGCGACGGTTGTTGTTCAACATTTCACTGATCAGGTCGAGGCTTTCTTGAGCCGTCATTTCCTTGTTTTGTTCATTACTTTTTTCCATAATGCGTAAAGTTTAAGATTAAGATGTTTAGTGTTTAAGTCATTTGACGCTGCAAAGATAAACAAGTTTATGTTATAAACTATACAATTTTTCAAACTATTTTTGATA
>CAMYXV010000054.1 GCA_947303055.1 uncultured Bacteroidales bacterium | reverse complement strand
TGCTGCATATTGTCCCCGGACATGGTTTCAGGTTTTACGAGAAGCCAGCGTATAAGATTATGACCAATTTTCCACCTTTTGTACAGCATCCGCTAAAGCACCCGTGGATGGGTCTGGATCGCTATCAAAAGGCAGAGGAGCTGCTCAGCATGGCAACTGACGACTTTGATGTGAAAGATTGTTTCAACGTACTTAAAGAAGTGTCTCAAACGGTCTGTCCTACTGTGATTTCAATGGTTTTCGACGTTACTGAAAGAACCGTATATTGGTGTTACGACCGCAACTATAATCAAATTGAAGCGAAAAGTTTTTGAAATGTCATACAAGATGGAAACAAGAAAACAAATAGCGGTGGAAAAGAAACAATGTGGCCTCAACTGCGCGCAGGCGGTGCTCTGCACCTACGCCGACATTGCAGGCATCGACGAGGAGACCGCCATACGCCTTGCCGCTCCCTTTGGGGCGGGAATGGGCAATATGGAAGGGACTTGTGGCGCCATTACTGGTGCTGGTCTCGTATTGGGACTAGCAAGCAAAGGCCCCTCGACGAAACAGATGCGCCAGATCATGAACAAGTTCCAGGAGCGCAATGGAGCCACACAATGCAAGTTGTTGAAAGGTGTTGGCACAGGAAAAGTCCTTCGCGAGTGCTCCGATTGCGTGGCTGATGCGGCCGAGTTTTTGGAAGAACAAATTGGTTGAAAACAGATAAAATGAATAAATCACCGATTATCGGCGTCACTCCCCTTTGGGATGCGGAACGTAAGAGCGTTTGGATGTTGCCGGATTATTTGGAGGGCATCAAGGCTGCAGGAGGTATTCCCATCGTCCTGCCCCTTGAAATGTCGGAAGAGGACGCAAGTCGGATAGTGGAAACCTGCGACGGATTCCTGTTTACCGGCGGTCAGGATGTCACCCCAGAGCTTTATAGGATGAAGGATGTCACAGGAACCATTGTTCCCAGCCTGGAACGTGATAGGTTGGAAACACTTTTGTTGGAGAAAGCCCTGCAAGCCGACAAGGCTATCCTCGGCATCTGCCGTGGTCTTCAGTTCATCAATGTGTTTTTGGGCGGTACGCTCTGGCAGGATTTGCCCTCGCAGCACCCGTCAGACACTGTCCATCGGCAAGGCAAGCCTTACGGTGTCCCGACACATCAAGTCAGCATCAGCGGTGAACTTCGGTCATTATTGGGCAAAGACATCCTCCAAGTGAACACGCTGCACCACCAAGCTGTCAAAGACCTCGCTGATGGTTTGATGCCGATGGCTGTCGCGCCTGACGGCCTCATCGAAGCGGCAAGGATGACAAGCAAGCGTTTTGTCTGGGCCGTGCAATGGCATCCTGAATATATGTTCAAAACCGATGCGGATAGTTTGGCTATATTTTCTTGTTTTGTTAGGCATTGTTCAGAGTGATAGCGTTTGAAAAGAATACTATTTTGCTGCCGTAAAGGTTTCTTTTCTTTGTGGCGGTTTTGCTTGTCGCTTAGTGAGGAAAAGCGTACCTTTGCAGCCATTATGAATTGGATTACTTTTGGCAAAGAAAAAGCCCCTACATTGCTGCTCATTCCCGGACTGGGGGTATCTTACGAGATATTTCTGCCACTTGTCCGCTTGTTGGAAGAGCGTTTCCGAATCGTCGCGGTTGAAGTGGATGGTTTCACTTTGGGCAAACAAACACGCTTCACCTCCGTTGATGACCAAGCCGCGCAAGTGATTACATACGTTCAGAAGCACCTTAACGGCCATTTGGATTGCACCTACGGTCTTTCGTTGGGTGGAAAGATATTGTCGCGTGTGCTGGAACGCGATGAAATAACCATTGACCACGCCATCCTGGACGCGGCACCATTGTTGCCCTTGCCACGTTGGTTGGTCGGGCCATTGCGTTATTATCAGGCATTCAACGTGTGGACCTGCTACCGTTGGACAAGGTTTTGGAGATGGGTGTTCCATTCCCATTATTTTGACATACTGCTTGACGAATGTAAAAAGACCTATCCTTTCGGAGGCAGACAAGCCGTTCTGGATGGTTATAAGTCCGTTTATACCAACAAATTAGAGCGTATATCAGGAAAAGACATTCATTTCTGGTATGGCACGAAGGAAGCCTTTGTAGCCAAGCCCCAAGCGAAACACCTGCTCGCGCTTTATCCAGAGGCGCACGTCCAAATCTTCCAAGGCATGAACCACGGCCAACTGCTGATCGACCATCCAGATGAAGTGGCTGAGAGAATGAGTAACCTAATAGAACATTGATACTGATAAGATTATGATAACCATCGACACAACCAATATGTGCTCGCACTTGCAGAAGAAGCTGTTTGAAGAGGATGGCGTGTATCATCGTCTTTGGATGGCTATGCAAGACGACCCCGAACTGACTGCTGTGGTTCGCTCACGGCAACTATACATCTATCGCAACGGCAAGAAAGTGTTGGTATTGGCGGGAAAGGCTGCTCCAAAAATCATCAGGGAGGATCCTATTTGTGGGATGTTGTCAAACTGAAAAAACAAGATGGACTTTCATTTTAACACGCATAGCGGAAAATAGACTACCTTTGCAACCATGATGAGATACTACATAGTAGATGCTTTCACCGACCAGCCCTTCGGGGGAAACCCTGCCGGCGTGGTGTTGCTGGGAAGTGACGCCTTCCCCAATGAGGAACTGATGCTAAAAGTGGCAGCCGAACTGCGCTATTCCGAGACGGCGTTCGTCCGCATTCTCTCGCCGAGGGAATACCATGCGCGCTACTTCACGCCCAAGGCCGAAGTGGAGCTGTGCGGACATGCCACCATTGCCACTTTCTCATTGTTGCACCAGATGCAATTGGCAAAGGGCGAATGCCTATGCCACACGCTGGCGGGCGACCTTCGCATTGAGGTGGGCGAAAAGGTGATGATGCAGATGGCCACTCCGCGCATTGTTGCCACCATCGAAGATACCGATGAGATTTATAGGGCCCTTGACGTGACTGACTACCAGCCGACCCTGCCTATGCAAGTCGCATATTCTGGTCTATCCGACCTCATGATTCCCATCTCTGATGTGACGACGCTTAACGGCCTGCAGCCCGACATGGAAGCCATCTCGGCCATCACTCAAAAACTCAAAGCGGTGAGTTTCCACGTGTTTGCCTTCGGTAACGACGGCTACACTGCCCATGTCCGCGACTTCGCTCCGCTATACGACATCCCTGAGGAATCGGCCACGGGTACCGCTAACGCCGCACTGACGCATTATCTTGCCGTCAACGGAGCCATCCCACCTCAAGGCGACTTCGCTTTCCTTCAAGGCGAAGCCATGGGAAGGCCTTCGGTGGTGGCCACACGCATCACCACCGATGGAAATATCTATGTTGGCGGCACCGCTTATGTACTCGCTACTGGGGAATTCAACCTCGCAAGAATCTAATATTCAATACGACAAATGAACTGGATCATTCTTATCATCGCCGGCCTTTGTGAAACGGGTTTCGCCTTCTGCCTTGGTAAAACCAAACTGGCCGTTGGCACTGAATGGTGGCTATGGATTACGGGCTTCGGCCTGCTCTATGTGCTGAGTGCCGTGCTTTTGGCGAAAGCCACCCAGACCATCCCCATCGGCGTTGCCTATCCTGTCTGGACAGGCATCGGTGCCGTGGGTGCGGTGTTGCTGGGTATCTTTGTGTTTCACGAGCCTGCCACTTTCTGGAGGGTGTTTTTCCTCAGCACGCTGATTCTTTCTATTGTCGGGCTTAAAATAGTCGGGTAAATGACTATATTATATCAGAGAATCTTCGAAAAGCTTCAGCTTCGAGAACTTCGAGTTGGGACAAAAAGAAGTGCTGATGAAACAGTTTCCCCAGTGGGCTAAACTTATTGAGAGGCTCAGTTGATGAGTATTGAAAGCACTTGAGAAATGTATTGATAAAAGCATTATCTTTGCCGCGTCGAAAGCCTTCACTATGAGGCGAAATAACAAACATATTGCCCTGTTTCTTTTGGCAGTCTATCTGCCGATGTGGCTGCTGTCGGCATTCCACGTCCATACGGAGCGTGATGTCTATTGCAACGTGGCAAATGAGCAGCAAACGGGATCGTCTTCCGACTATGACGAGGATGACTGTTTGTTGTGCCAGTTCCTGCAACAGCCTTACGAGGAAGCCACGCAAGTGACCTTACAAGCCAACTTGCCCGTCTTTTCGGTTCAAGAGGTGATGCCTACGTCCATAGTAGCCTCGGCTTTCGAAGGGCTTCAAGTTTCACGAGCACCCCCTTTCTGTTTATAAATTATTGGCAATCAATCTATTATTTCACTAATTTTTTAAACAGAACAACTATGAAAAAATTAATTTTATGGTTGTCGTTGGCGTATGTATTGCCGATGACAGCACAGAGCTTGCCTGACTCTACCGATATATTCTTCAGGCATTTGGAATTAAAGGAAGTGATGGTGACAGGAGCCGTGGGCGACATGAAAATGAAAGAAACGCCCATGCCCATTATGATATTGCAAACCAATGAGTTACGCCAACTACCATCCACAAATCTAATCGATGCCATCGCCAAACAGCCAGGCGTGGCGCAGATTACCACAGGCGGCGGCATCTCCAAGCCCATCATTCGTGGATTGGGCTACAACCGCATCGTAGTCATCAACGACGGCATCCGTCAGGAAGGCCAGCAGTGGGGCGACGAGCACGGCATCGAGATAGACGCCAATGAAGTGGGAACGGTGGAGATTCTGAAGGGTCCCGCCAGCCTCATGTACGGCTCTGACGCCTTGGGAGGTGTGTTGGTTTTCAAAGGCATGCCTGCCCAACCCGAAGGCAGCATCAAAGGTAAGGTAAACACTGAATATCAGACCAATAACGGTTTGATTGGGGTTTCGTTCAACCTTGCTGGCAACCAAAAGGGCTTTATTTGGGATGCGCGTTACAGCGAGAAACACGCCCATGCTTATAAGAACCGTTTTGACGGCTACGTGCCTAATTCCCAGTTCAATGAGCGTGCCTTTTCGCTCAAGGCGGGACTGATGCGCAGCTGGGGATTCTCCAACCTTAAATTCAGTTATTATAACCTCAACCCGAGCATCGTGGAAGGTGAACGCGACACGGTGACAGGCGAGTTGGTTTCAGAAGACGGCAACCTGCTGTCGTATCGTCACGGTCTGCCCTACCAGCGGGTGTATCACTACAAGGCGGTATCGGAGAGTTTCATCAACCTGTCGTCGGGGCATCTGAAGGTGATAGCCGGCTATCAGCAGAACCGCCGAAAGGAGTTTGAGGAATCGGCTGACGAATATGGCCTCTATCTGCAACTGCACACGCTGAACTACGACGTCCGTTATGTTTCGGAGGAGCGGTCGGGCTGGAAATTCTCGACGGGCATCAACGGTATGGGGCAAAAGTCGATCAATTTGGGTGAAGAGTATCTTATCCCTGATTATGGCTTGTTTGACGCAGGTGTGTATGCCACGGCCTCCAAAGTGTTGGGCCGCTGGAATCTAAGCGGCGGACTCCGTTACGACTATCGCTATCTTGATGCCAAAAGATTGGTGGAAGATGGTGAGGAGCGTTTCAAGGACTTCAATCGGCATTTCCATGGAATTACGGGCAGCGTGGGTGCAACGTGTGAGGTCACGGAACAATTGGATTTCAAGTTGAACTTGGCCCGTGGTTTCCGCGCCCCCAACATCAGCGAGTTGGCTTCCAACGGAGAGCATGAAGGCTCGTTGCGCTACGAGATTGGCAATCCTGACTTTAAGCCGGAATACAGTCTGCAGGCCGACTTCGGCTTCGACTATGCCACACGCTATTTCGAACTGCATGGTTCCCTGTTTGCCAACCTTATCGACAACTATATCTACCTGCACCGAATCGACAGCATCATTGAGCCTGATTTGATGACTTTTGCCTACGCTCAAGGCGAGGCGATGCTACTTGGTTTCGAGGCTGGTGTCGATATCCATCCCTTCCATGCCCTCCATATCGGGTCGGCTTTCTCCTACGTCAACGCCCAATTGCTGCATCAGCATGAGGTGATGCGTTGGCTGCCCATGACACCGGCGCCGCGTCTTTCGGTGGATGTGAAATATGAACTTACGCACGACGGCGAGGTGTTCAACAACGCTTATATTGCCGCCCGTATGGATCGGTGCCTGAAGCAAGACCATTATTATGCCGCTTACGACACCGAGACGATGACGCCCTCGTATCTGTTGATAGGACTTTCAGCAGGAACGGATGTCTTGATCAAAGGCAGGAAAATCGCTGAACTGGCCTTGATTGTGGATAACCTGACAAATGTGTGCTACCAGGACCATTTGAGCCGACTGAAATATGCCGACTTCAATGTGGTGACCGGCAGGCAAGGCGTATTCAACATAGGACGCAATATCGTCTTCAAGCTGATGATACCTATTGGCTGACACTTTGATTGAGTCGTCCGAATCCATGTTAACCTATCACCACATCCAACACCATCATTAGAACGAATTCTATAGCGAAGCCAATGGTGCTGAGGATGGAATACTCGTATTGATTTGGCTTGAAATCAGATTCTGGGTCGGAAAAAATACAGAAAACGCTGTTGGATTTCAATTCATTTTTGTACTTTTGTCCCCATCAATACAAAAAACGATGGAAAAACCGAAATTTGTTATCGCCATCAACCGCGAATTCGGTTCGGGTGGCAGGGAAATCGCCTACAAACTCGGCGAGTTGCTTGGTGTCAACGTTTACGACAAAGCCATTCTCGACACCTTGACCTCCAAATTCAACCTAACCGTTGAGGAGATGCAGCGTATCAAAGCCACCAAACCCAACTGGTGGAACGACTTCTGTCGGTTCTACCAACAATTCGGCGCCGTTGGACAGGGTGGCTACACGCAACCCGAAGACCGTGAGTTGACCTCGCAACAAATCTATCTTGCCGAGGCGCAAATCCTCCGCGATCTGGCTGAACAAGAGTCGTGCATCATCATCGGGCGCACCGGATTCCATATCTTCAGGAACCACCCTTACGCCATGAAGATTTTCTTCATCGCCGACAGGAAAGCCCGCGTGAAACGCGTCATGGAGAAGTTTGCCTTGGATGAGGACGCTGCCAACATGCGCATCGATAAAATCGACGAAGCCCGCGACACTTATACGAAGACGATCGCCGGCGTGTCGCGTTACGACGCCCGCAACTACGATTTCGTGTTCAACGTCACTCAGTTCCCCACCGAACTTGTAGCACAGTTCCTCGCAGACAACATCAGGAAGAAGTTCCCGTTCATAACGGAATAGACTTGTACTTGGCCTTGTTGGGGTTGGCCTTAGTTTTCATGGATGCTGATGTCAGTAACGTCGCAACGTAAGGAATGTTTTCCTCCTATCGTTCTTTACTCTTTTCGTCTGCAACAGGCACACAAAACCTTGTCCGCAGCATTCCAGTTTTGATGATTTAGTAAATAAAAATCGCCATTTATGGGGATTGTCTCATCTTCTGCAAAGACGGGATTTTGCAGCATCATTTGTTTATGCCATCCTCGTCATGCGGCTGGCTGAGTGTGCAATGAAAAGACAGGCACATTCTTTTCTGCCTCCTCATTATTGATGAGCCACGAAGCCGAAAATCCCCACTGATGGGGATTGGACTGCCAGGACAAAAGCGGGAATTTTGCCGTCGTAATTGAATAATAGTGTTCACTATGAAACTGAAAACGATAGCAAAATGCGCCGCATTAGCTTTGACATTGTGTGTCAGCTCTTTGCAGGCACAAGATTCCATCACGACGAAACCTCGCTTGACCATTGGCGGTTACGGCGAGGCCGTCTACACCCGCAACTTCTATAGCGACAACATGTTCCGCTATTCCCATGCCGAGCGGTACAAAGACGCCAAGGGCCATGGTCGCATCGACCTGCCCCATGTCGTCGTCAACCTGGGCTACGACTTCGGCAAGGGTTGGAGCATGGGTAGCGAAATCGAGTTTGAGCATGGCGGCAGCGAAGTAGCCATGGAAATTGAGGCAGAAGAGACCGGCGAATTCGAACACGAGATCGAACGCGGCGGCGAAGTGGCACTCGAACAGTTCTGGCTCCAGAAGTCGTTCGGCAAGGGCTTCAACATCCGTATGGGACACATCGTGGTGCCCGTCGGACAGACCAACAACGCCCACTTGCCCACCGAGTTCTTCACCTGCTACCGTCCCGAAGGCGAGTTCAACATCCTGCCCTGCACCTGGCACGAGACGGGCATCAGCCTGTGGGGTAAGCTCGGTGACTGGCGCTACGAGGCCATGGTCATCCCCGCCTTGAACTCCAACATGTTCAACAACGCTAACTGGGTGAAGAACGGCTCCGCCTCGGGCTATGAGTTCCGCGTGGCCAACAACCTGGCCGGTGCCTTGCGCATCGACAACTACAGCATCAAAAACCTGCATCTCGGCGTGAGCGGCTACATCGGCAACACCTTTAATAATGATATCGTCACTAACGAGTTCAGCGAGACCAGCCAATACAAGGATGTGAAAGGCACCGTCGTCATCGGTACGGCTGAGTTCGACTACAAAGGCCATGGCCTCGTGGTGCGCGGCAACTTCGACTACGGCTACCTCGGCGATGCCAACCTCATTTCGTCGTGGAACAAGAACCAGAATCACCAGAGTTTCTCGCCCTATCCGCGCTCCTTGGTCGGAGAAAAAGCCATCGCCTATGGTGGTGAGATTGCCTACGACATCATGCACCCGATGCATAACACCAGTGACCAAAAGCTCTACCTCTTTGGCCGCTATGATTACTACGACACCTACATCCCCACCGCCAACGCCCTCACCGACTACCAATGGACCGACCGCCATGTGATGACCCTAGGCGTGAACTACTACCCCATCAAGCAGGTCGTCATCAAGGCGGAATATGCCAAGCGCTTCCTGAAGGAGCAGTACAACGACGAACCCATGTTCTCATTGGGCGTGGCATATAGCGGATTCTTTAGGAAATAATCACAATTAAACACATAATCAAATGAAACATTTATTCAAATCTGCAGCTCTAGTCGCTGCATCACTCCTGCTCGCAGTGAACTTCAGCTCCTGCAACAAAGATCCTCAAAACAACACCGAGGAAGCCAACAAGGCCACGAAAGAGGCCATCGTGAAACAGTATCTCAACCACACGGTGTATCCCACCTATGCCAGCTTGGCTGAAAAGGCAGACGCTTTGGTCGAGAACCTCGAAGCCTTGAAGGCCAACAAGACCCAAGCCAACGTGAATGCCGCCACCGTCACTTTCCTCGAAGCCCGTAAGTGGTGGGAAATGAGTGAGGCCTTCCTCTTTGGCGCCGCCTCCGACTTCGGCATCGACCCACACATCGACTCGTGGCCGCTCGACGAAGACGCCTTCAACAACCTGATGGCCAGCCCCAACATGATTGCCGCCCTCGCCACCGATGAAGACGGCATGGTGGCCGGCGAACAGCTCGGCAACGCCCTGCTCGGCTTCCACGGCATCGAGTTCATCCTCTTCCGTGAGGGTCAGCCCCGCAATGTGAACGAAATCACCGACGACATGATGACCTATATCGTCGCCGTGTCGCGCGACCTGCGCAACCGCTGCTTCCAACTCGAAGTGAGCTGGAACGCCAACGCACCGCAAGCCCACAAAGACCTGATGGAAGAATTGGAGTTCAACACTACCGTCAACGGCAGCGACAACACCTACGGCGAGAACATGCTCCAAGCCGGTCAGGCAGGCAGCACTTTCGCCACCTTCACCAACGCCCTCGAAGCCATCGCCGACGGTTGCCTCGACATAGCCGACGAGGTGGGTACTTCAAAAATCGGCAAGTGCCACACGGGCGAAGATGTGACGTATGTGGAGTCGCCCTACAGCCAGAAGTCCATCACCGACTTCTACGACAACATCACCAGCATCAAGAACGCCTACATGGGCGGCATGGAAAGCCAAAGAGACGAAGTCCTCTCGCTGCATGCCTACATCAAGGACAACAACAAAGAGCTTGACACCAAGGCCATGAATGCCATCGAAAACGCCATGACAAAGATCCAAGCCATGAAAGCGCCTTTCGTGCAGTTCTATGCCGACGCCAGCGCTGGCGAGGCCATGGAAGCCTGCCAAGAGCTCTCCGACGTGATGGCCGAAGTGAAGGCGGAGTTTGGAAAGATCGATAGAAAGTAATAGCAAACCAACTAACTCATTATCAATATGTTCAATTACAAAAATTTAGCCTTATTGATGACAGGCGGCCTATTGGCCCTTGCCATCACCTCCTGTAACCCCAAAGACCCCATCCCAGAGGTTATCAGCGAAGAGACCTACGCCGGCGGCGAACTGGGCACAACCTTCAACACTTCCCAATCCGCCTATGAAGACCCCACTCCCGCCGTTGAGCAGGCTGGCTTGACCACTGCCTTCAAATATGGCGAGTACTTCTTTGAGCGTACCTACACGCAAAACAACGAGCCCTTCAACGGTCTCGGTCCCCTTTACATCCGTAGCAGCTGCATCGCTTGCCATCCCGGCTATGGCCACGGCATGCGCATGAACCGTTATCGCGCCGACGACTGGGGCAACGGCTATCTGCTCGTTTTTACCGACAAGAACGACACCTACCTGAGTTCTTACACTGGCATGCCTCAAACCAAGGCCGTCGCGCCCTTCAAGGCTCCTTTGGACGAGACCCAGATCCAAATCAACTGGCTGAGCTACACCGACGAGTGGGGCAACCAATTCCCCGATGGCGAGACCTACAACCTCACCTATCCTGAGGTCTACATCCCCGAAGAGGCTTTCTATGCGCCCCTCGAGGTGGGTGGTCAGCCCATCCCCTACAGCGACTTCGTCTGCCGTCTCGAATCGACCATCGGCATCTACGGCACCGGCTTGATCGATGCCATCCCCGATGACTCGCTGAGAGCACAGTACCAAAAGGAATACAATGACGGCTATATGCCGAACGGCCTCAATCCCGCCATGTGGGCTGGCTCCGACTTCGCCCCGACG
>CAMYXV010000053.1 GCA_947303055.1 uncultured Bacteroidales bacterium | reverse complement strand
GCCGTATCAATGTAGGGCGAACGGTCGCGACCCAACTGAGCATCCAAAATCAGATAAAAATCATGTTGGCTGAACGGAAACTGTCCGTCATCTCCATTGCGGAAACGCGGATAGTTGAACGTCCGCTTCCCATTGAGGAAAAACACAAGGCTGTCCTGAAAGCGCTCCATTCCATAGGTATTATACTCGCCTTCGTTGTATTTCGGGTAGGCCACATGCGAGGGTCGGTTGCGCTTGCCGAGGTTGTAGGTGTAATGGCTATGAACCGTATGATTAATGTATGGATTGTCCCTGAAATGCTCCATGATGTCAATTTCACCACCATAAGGCCAGTTCAAAGCCTGGTTGGTTTGGGGCAACATCCATATGGCAGGCCAAAAACCTTGTGCCACATCGAATTTCGCCCTGATTTCGAGGCGACCAAACCCGAAACTTTTCTTGTGCATGCTCCAAACGCCACCCGTAAGAAAAGGCGCATTGTCATTGGGAAGGAAGTCGTTAACCATGCCGCGCAACACAAGGCTTCCGTCCTCAAAAGCATATAGTCTTTCGTTCGGCGACATATGGATGGCCCAATCAGCTCGGCTTCGGTTGATTTTCGACCAGACCTTAGTGTTCAAAGCCATGGAATTGAATTCATCGTTCCAAATCAAGGCATAACGACGATGCTCTTGAGGGTATGCCAGTTTTGTCAAACTGATGAAAGCCAACAATATAAGAAAACTCCTTTTCATAAAGCCTTTAGTTTTATGCGGTAAAAATACGGTTTTTTCAACTTGATGATGCCAATTTTGTTTTTGTTTGTTACTTTTGCACCTAAATACTGATTCTATGCGTCGCTACGTACTTATCATAGTTTTTTCCCTATTGTTTGCCCCTCTTTTCGGTAACGATGGTATTCCTAACCCAAGATTGTTTCAAAAAAAAGTCTATTTTCCTGTCATTGAAACCCCTGCTTGTTTCACAAGTTCCGTCCATGGCAAAGATTTTCTGGTTTTCGTTGAATACAGCGACAGCCTGAACATGAGAGGGCATTATATGGCTTTGGAAGAAGGCATAACGGACACGCTTCCTTTCAGATTGGAAGCCCGTAAACGCAATGCCAGACTTTATTACAACGGCGAAAAGGAAACCTTCCGCCCGCGTGTCGTTTCCATGGACAGCCTACACGCGAAAGGCTATGCACGATTGAGTGTTTTAGGAACCGCTAGATTTCACTTCGAAATACTCGAAACACCTGTTTTTCAAGACTTTGAAAACAATCGCTATCAAGATACTTTGTTTGCGGTGGAAGAAACCAACAACATTCCCTACGCCAAAGTCTTGGGATTTTGGTCGGAATTGGGCGACGAAACTGCCGTCACCGACAAGATCTTCCGGATGGGTGATGCCGTAAGCGAGATTCCTTTGGAGCTCCATCTCGATGTTTTCCGACCTCAAAACGACACCATTCAAAAACGTCCATTAGTCATGCTGATTCACGGCGGTGCGTTCTATTTTGGGTCGAAGGACGACAAATCCATCACCCAGTGGTGCCGACATTTAACCTCTTTGGGTTATGTGACCGCCTCCATCGACTATAGGATAGGCTTCCTCCCCACCATGACCAGCATCGGGCGAGCAGGCTACCGTGCCGTACAGGATGCCCACGCCGCGATGCGTTATTTGGTGTCACATCAGGAAGAGTTTGGCATCGACACTTCCATGCTGTTCGTAGGCGGTTGCAGTGCAGGAGCCATCACTACGCTCAACCTCGCCTTCATGACCAATGAGACCCGTCCCGAATATACCTACAGTAGCTTCCTAATTCCCGACCTCGGCAACATCGACACCTGCGGCAACGCCATCAAATGCAACTTCCGCATCAAAGGCATCATCGACATGTGGGGTGCCATGCCCGACACATCCCTCATGCGTGACCGCAACATTCCCATCCTCGCTTTCCATGGCGATGCTGACGATATCGTCCCTTATGATTACGACTATCCTTTCGGCATTGCCGGCGTTTTGAAAACCATGCTAGTCGAAAAGATGTTTGGCTCTTCTTGCATCGTCGACCGCGCCATCAAGTTAGGTCATCAGGCGCAATTGGTCACTTTTTCCGGCTACAAGCACTCGCCTCATGTGGAGCCCGAAACCAAAGAATTGAACGAGAATTTCTTCACTATCCAAGACATGATATCAGACTTCTTCTACGACATTGTTGTACCGCAAAAACCCGTAATTGTTGAAGAAAAAGGCCATTACTATGTGAAGCCCTACCCATTGGCAACCAGTTGGAAAGTGGAAGGCGGCGTCATCCTTGAAACAAATGGCAATAGTGTGGATGTGGCATGGATTAAAAACGTACCACAAAGAAGCATCACCGCATCAACAACACTGCCCTACGGCCTTGGAATCAACACGACCAAAATTATCAATTAGTTACAAACGACATGGACAAAAAAGAATTACGCGCCCACATCAAAGCCCTGAAAAAACAACATACCAAAGAGCAGCTTCTCGAACAATCCGAAAAGATCCTGGCCAAACTTGAGCAACACCCCGACTTCATCAAAGCCGACAGAATCATGCTGTACAATGCCCTGCCCGACGAAGTGCAAACCCAAACTTTCCTCGAAAAGTGGCACTTGAAGAAGACCATCATCCTTCCTACTGTGGTTGGCGATGACATCATCCCCGTGGCTTATGGAAAGGACACCGATTTTGCTGTGGGTGACTTCAACATCCTTGAACCTCAAAACGAGCCCTATCACGGTGACTTTGACTTGATTATCGTTCCAGGTGTAGCCTTCGACCGCAAAGGTAACCGCATTGGGCGAGGTCGTGGCTACTACGACCGTTTCCTCTGCCAACACCTTGAAGTGAAGCGCATAGGCATCTGCTTCGACTTTCAGCTGGTCGATGAAGTGCCCACCGAACCTTTTGACATCCTCATGGACGAAGTGATTACCCTATAAAACTGAGATTTCTTTTCCAATTTGACAAGTGTTTCGATTATTTTCTTACTTTTGAAGCCTTTTTAAACATCATCCTACTATGAAAAAACAACTTTTGATGCTTTTCGCCCTACTTTTGGGCCTCAACACCTTGAACGCCAATCCTGTTGATCTGGTAAAGGCTAAGAACATCGGGCAGAAATTTGCCTGTGCAAAAATCAATAATGAATTAAATAACAACGATTTACAGCTTGTCTATACTGGTGCTTCCCAGCGCGGTGAGGCCTGTTTCTATGTCTTCAATGCGGGCACTACGGGTTTCGTCATCGTCTCTGCTGACGACCGTTTCCGTCCCATCGTGGGCTATTCCGACGAGGGTACCTTTGACACTGAAAACATGTCGCCCGAGCTTGCTTTCTATCTCGACAAAATCATCGAGGCACGCACGAGTCGCAACGCCGTCCTTTTTGACAATACTGAACAGGAATGGCAGAGCGTGGCCACTACAGGCAAACTGCTCTCACGCAATGGAGGCCGTGGCGTCGACTATATCTGTACCACCAAATGGAACCAAGACTCGCCTTACAACCTCTATGCCCCCGAGGCCAGTAGTGGCCCTGGTGGCCGTTGCTATGCAGGCTGCGTGGCCACTGCCATGAGCCAAGTGATGAAACGGTGGGACCATCCCACACAAGGTTCAGGTAGCCATTCCTACTATTGCTATGGCTACGGTATGCAATCCGCTAACTTTGGGGCGACAACCTACGATTGGGAACACATGCCCGACCGCCTCGGTGGTGCTTCACAAGAGGAAATTGAGGCTGTGGCTCTGTTTATGTACCACTGTGGTGTTGCCGTTGACATGCAATTCTCGCCCACTGGCAGCGGCGCCAACTCATGGGACGTGCCTGAAGCCATCGAACGTTACTTCTCCTATTCTAGCCATGCCACTCTTAGGAGCCGCGACCAATATCAGCTTATAAATTGGCAGAATATGCTCAAGGAATCGCATGACTTAGGTTGGCCCGTCTACTATTCCGGATTCAGCGACAGCGGCGGCCACGCCTTTGTGTGCGACGGGTACAACGATGATGACCTCTTCCACTTCAACTGGGGCTGGGGTGGTAGCAGCGATGGCTGGTTCGTCATTGATGAAATTGATTATGCAGGCTGGGCTCAAGCCGTATTTAACTACGTGCCTTCTGATGTGTACAACTATATGCCCTTGCAACCCGAAAACCTCTCCGTGGAATCCAGCAACGACTTCGACTATTCAGCCACCTTGAGTTGGACCAATCCCTCCCAAAACATCCACCTTAACAACCTCACCAATATCGACCAAATCGTGGTGGCCCGCAACGGAAAAATCGTCTACACCGAAGATAATGTGACTCCTGGTGCCAACATGAGTTATACCGACCATTACATCCCTACCATTGTGGAATATAAAGTATATGCCGTCGTTAACAACGCCAAAGGTTTGCCCGCTGTTGAGAAAGATGTCCTGCTTGGCCCCACCTGCGACTGGACCATTGAAATGACTTCATCGGATCCGCAAGGTTGGCAAGGTGGAGCGCTCTCCTTTGTCAATGGAGCTGGCGATGAAGTAGCTAATATCACGCTCGAAAGCGGAAACGCCATACACACTATCGCATTACCTTTTGGCCATATTGACATCCATTGGAAAAAACCCACTCAGGCTGTTGACAACATGAGTTTTAAAATCAAGAACTCGAACGATGTCATCAAGGCAAGTTTCCAAGGCTCCACTAACGACATCAACAGCGGTATGTTCTTCATCGCCAACAACACCTGTAGCGGCAAGGATGAGGAAGTCGACGGCCCCATCAACCTGACTGCAAGCCTCGCCGGAAACAACGTCACCTTGACTTGGGACGGCAATGACATCCAGAATGTGGTGCATTATTACATCTTCCGCGACAACAGTCTCATCGCCGTAACCGAAGACACACAATACACCGATGAACAAGTTACTGACGACTTCCATAGCTATTTTGTTACAGCGGTCAGGCCAAACGGAGAGACATTGCGCTCCAATGTCGACAATGTGACACCCGAATCGCTCTGCACTATTCCCACCAATCTGAGTTACGAGATGGTTAACCCCACCAAGGTGAAAGTCATGTGGGACGCTCCTGAAGCCGAAGGGGTTACGGGGTATTACCTTTACCGTCGCGTCAAAGGCGAAGAATTCAAGCGAATCAAGGCCCTAACCAACACTTACTACAACGACAACCTCGCTGGACAACCCGACAACCATTTCGAATATGCCGTAGCAGCCTACTATAGGGACGACGACTGCATCTCAGGCTATGCTACAACACAGGACAACCCCGACCTGCATTTCATTGAGGTCAACAAGACCATCATCCCGCAACACCTTGATTTCTTCATCCATGAGGGCCATGTCATCCTGCAATGGGAAGCAGCCACTATGGCCGAAAGCTACAATATTTACCGCGAAGACGAACTCATTGGGCACTCCTCCGGCACTGATTTCATCGATTACACGGCTACCTCACAGCAAAGCTATCATTACACTGTGACGGGAAAAACGGCCTTTGTCGAATCTAATCCGTCCAATGTGGTTTATGTCGATTGGACCACTTCCGTGAACGAAACCAACCCATCAGAATACACCCTCTACCCCAACCCCACTGAAGGTCAAGTCACCATCGAAGCCAATGGACTTCGTCAGATTCGGGTCTTCAATGTGACGGGGCAAGAAGTGAGACATCAAACCGTGAATGACGACCGTGCCGTTATCGACTTGTCTTCTGAGCCTAAGGGCTGCTATTTCATTGAGATAATAACCGAAAGAGGTTGTTCAACAACCAAACTCATCAGATTATAAAATCAACAAAAACAGAATATTATGAATAGATTCTTGAAATTGGCAGCCATCGCGTTGCTGTTGGGCACAGGTTCAACGCTTTTTGCCCAAGACAAAGAAGAGAAAGACCCCGTCTATCAGATTACGGAAACCGTCAACGTGAAGCACACGCCCGTCGACAACCAAGGCAGCTCAGGTACCTGCTGGTGCTTTGCTGGCATCGGCTTTGTCGAGGCCGAAATCCTTCGCATCTACGGCAAAGAATTCAACCTCTCGGAGATGTTTGTCGTCCGCAATGCCTGGACGGAGAAAGTGGCGAAATTCGTCCGCATGCACGGCAACAACACCCTCAGTCAAGGCGGCGAGGTGTGTGACGTCCTCTACATGATTGATAAATATGGCATGATGCCCGAAGCCGACTATAGTGGCAAAGTCATCGGCGAAGAACGCCACATGCATGCTGAGATGAACGAAGTCATCAGCTCGGTGGCCCGTGCCATCATCAAAAATGGCAACAAGAAAATCTCTCCTGCTGGTCCCAAGGCGGTGCAAGGTGTTTTGGACGCCTATCTCGGTGATGTGCCAACAGAGTTTACGGTTGACGGCAAGAAATACACAGCCAAGTCGTTTGCCGAGGCCTATCGCATCGACCCTGCCAACTACATTGAAATCTGCTCTTTCACTACCGAAGAATACAACAAGCCCTGCATGGTCGAAATTCCCGACAACTGGACTTGGACTCCTGCATACAACCTGCCGCTTGACAAGTTGATGGAAGCCGTCGACTATGCATTAGAGCATGGCTACACCCTTGGCTGGGCACAGGATGTCAGCAACAAGGGCTTTTCGGGAAAGACTGGTATAGGCATCGTCCCCGAAGACCCCGAAAACGAGAAGCTTTGGGAAGAGATTGTCGCCGAAAAGAAGATCACTGACGAAGACCACCAGAAAGCATACGACAACTGGGATGCGGGCGATGACCATAGCATGCTTGTCGTCGGTATCGCCAAGGACCAAAACGGCAACAAATACTACAAAATCAAGAACTCTTGGGGCGACAGAGGACCTTATCAGGGCTACTGGTACTGCTCCGAGCAATACCTGCGCCAATACACCATCTTCTTCACTTTGCACAAAGATGCCCTGTCAAAGGCCATGAAGAAAGATTTGGGGCTTTGATATAGTTTTCCTACTTTTGCAGGCATAATGACGGCCCTTCGACAAGCTCAGGGACCTGCGAGAGTTAAGGTCATTGAGCCTGTCGAAATGCCGACAAACAAGAAAATCTTCTACAAATCAATCAACAAATAACAACATTATGAAATTCAAACACATTTTGACCGCAGCCGCTTTGATGCTCAGCATCAGCGCCATTGCACAACCCCCGATGCCGAAACCCGAAGACAAAAAAGAAGGCGAAGGCTTCAAGTTCACCACCATTAAGGAACTCCCTGTTACCCCGGTTAAAGACCAGAACCAAGCTGGTACCTGCTGGTGCTACAGCTCACTGGCTTTCTTTGAGGCCGAGCTGCTCCGTATGGGCAAGCCCGAGTACGATTTCTCTGAGATGTACATTGTTTACAAGACCTACTTAGACCGCGCTGAGGCCGCTGTCCGTACCCACGGCGACGTGTCCTTCTCGCAAGGTGGTTCTTTCGGTGACGTGCTCTATGCCATCAAGCACTATGGCCTCGTTCCCGATGAACTGATGCCTGCCGGTGCCATGCACGGCGATTCCCTGTCGAACTTCACCGAGCTCTCCGCTGTCACCGATCCGTATGTGGAAGGTGTCATCAAGAGCCGCAAGATTCAGATGGACAAGGACGGCAACCCGCTCTGGAAGAAGGGCTTGGCCGGTATCTATGACGCCTACCTTGGCGTGCCTCCAACCGAGTTCACCTACAAAGGCAAGAAGTACACGCCCATGAGCTTCGCCGAATCCACTGGCCTCAACATGAACGACTACATCAATCTGACTTCGTTCACGCACCATCCCTTCTATGAGCCTTTCGTCATCGAAGTGCAGGACAACTGGCGCTGGGGTCAGGCCTGGAACCTTCCCATCGACGAGTTCATGCAGGTGATGGACAACGCCATCGACAAGGGTTACCCGATTGCCTGGGGTTCCGATGTCAGCGAGCAAGGCTGGCTCCATGGCCCGATGGCTGGCGTGGCCGTGTTGCCCGACATCGAAGCTAAAGGCCGCGACCTCCAAGGCAGCGACATGGCCCACTGGCTGGGTATGAGTGCCGCCGACCGTAAGAAGGAAGCCATGAATGGCCCGACTCCTCAAAAGTGGGTCACCCAAAAGGAACGTCAGATTGCTTACGACAACTACGAGACGGGCGACGACCACGGCATGTTGATTTACGGCACCGCCAAGGACCAAACCGGCAACGAGTACTTCATCGTGAAGAACAGCTGGGGCGATGCTGGCCAGTACAAAGGCATTTGGTACGTCAGCAAGGCTTTCGTGCGCTACAAGACCCTCAACATCGTGGTCCACAAGGACGCCCTGCCGAAGGACATCGCCAAGAAACTCGGCATTAAGTAATCATTGGTTTTCAAACATGGAAAAAGGGAGAGCTTTTCGAAAGGCTTTCCCTTTTTGTTTGAAAGTCAAGGTCCCTGAGCCTGTCGAAGGGCCGACTGATAATGACGGTGCTTCGACAAGCTCAGCAACCTGCTCTATACAAGCTCAACGACCTAACTTATCGCTTAATCTGCTCAAACCCCTTACCATAAGCCCCCATCACGGTGTTCATCGTCATAAAGGCCTTGGGGTCTTCGTCTTTCACAATCCGCAAGATCTGCTGTGACTCGCGTTTGTGCGCCACCACCATGAGGATAGGGCCTTCTTTCTTGGTGTACCAGCCGGTGCCATTAATCACAGTCACACCACGTTGCATTTCATTGATGATACGGTCGGCCACCTTGTCGGGTTCAGAAGTAAAGATGAAGGCTTGCACGGTCTGCTTGTTACCTGTAAGCACTAGGTCGATGCAATAGCTGCACACACCCATCACCACGCAGCTGTAGATGAAGTCTTCTATTGTGTTACCTACAATGAAGCCGCAAGCGATGATGATGATGTCGAGGATGAGGATGACACGCCCTTGCGAGATATTGCGGTATTTGCACACAATCATGGCAATGATGTCGGTGCCGCCCGTGCTACCGCCTTGGGTGAAGGCCACGCCTATGCTCAAGCCCGCCAATCCGCCACCGAGGATTGCTGCCAGGAAATGGTCGCTGACGAAAGGCTGCATCGTGCCAGCCATCATCGGATCAGTGATGAAATGCTGCAACAGCGACATAAACACTGAAGCCATGATGATGGAGTAGGCCGTTTTGATACCGAATCCCACACCGATGATTTTCAACGCAATGAGCAGCAGAATGGCATTAATGACGAACACGGTAATACCTGTGGAGATACCTGTGCCCCAATACACTAAAGCCGCGATACCGCTCACGCCACCGCCCATAAGGTGATTCGGGATGAGAAAGGCCGTCCAACCCAAGCACATGGTGAACAAAGCGAAGGTGATGACGACGTAACGTTTCACTTCTTCCAATACGGTTTTTTTGTCTGCTTTCATTTTTTGATAGAATTTGTTGGGGACAAAAGTAATACTTTTTGTTGATTTTGTATCCATAGCAATTTCTTTCCCTATTTTTGTGTCGACTCATGTCACAAAACGGCCTCTTCATTCGTCTTATGATTGAAAAGTTCTCAAGATGGACCCCGAATTCGAAAAGACATATCGAGACCACTACCCAAAACTGTTCAGGATTGCGGCCAAGATGCTGCAAGACCCGGAAGGCGCAAAAG
Organism: uncultured Bacteroidales bacterium; assembly: GCA_947303055.1. Taxonomy (GTDB): domain Bacteria; phylum Bacteroidota; class Bacteroidia; order Bacteroidales; family F082; genus Limimorpha. Next base: position 1,799 of record CAMYXV010000053.1, on the reverse strand, counting down.
ATGTTGTGCAAGACGTGTTCACGACGTATTATTTCGCGATGAACAACGAGAAAGTCATTCGCGACACGAAAAACTGGCTCGTCAGGAGTACCATCAACAAGGGAATCGACTACAAACGGAAAGCGGCAAGGACCGTCACGATGGAAAAACCTATGTGCGAAACAGGTGAGCAAACGCTTGACGAGGCTTCCGACATCCTCAACGCGATAGCGCATCTCAACGAGAAGGAACAAACGCTTGTTGTACTTTACAGCGAAGGTTATTCCTACAAGGAAATTGCGGAAATGACGGGGCGCAACCTCCCTTCCATCGGGAAAACCTTGTCGAGAATCATGGATAAAATCAAAAAACATCTGCTATGAAACACTTGAATGACAAAACGATACAAAGCTATATCGACAATGAATTGCCGAAAGGCGAAAGAAAGAAGGTGGAAATGCACCTCGAAGAATGTTCATCGTGCAGGCAAAGAGTCGAAGTACAACGGTCTTTCTCAGAAAAAATGAAGAAATCGTTGGAAACCATGATTCCGAATGATGTCGAGGTGTCAGAGTTCTGTTTTGGTAGGGCAACAAGGCCCGAAGTGAACGTCAACCGAATTGTCCTTATCTCCTCTTTGGCGACAGCTTGTTCTATCGCGCTTATCGCAGTGGTTGTCAACCTCTTGTCGAAGCCCAAACCAACTGATTACATCTTCGACTATTACACCATCGAAGATTACGATGCCAACAAACCTTCTGCCGAACAGGAATTTGCTGAGTTCAAGATGCATTTACAAATAGAAGAAACAGATACCAATCTCTAAAATATCAAAGCCATGAAAAACTTGCTTTTCATCATTGTATTAGCCATTGCAACTTGCTATCAAGTTGACGCACAAGTAATCAAACTCGTTCCTGACGAAACCTACGGAGTGGGAAACGATTGGGACAAAATCTTTGACACCTATTATGACACCGTAATAGGCCGCCCCTATGGATTGCGGAAGCAACTCGTCGTTTTCGATGACAGCAAAGCTATTGTCAGCCATGCTACGAGAAATAGGTATTCCCTCTTCGATTCAAACGGCAAGTTTTTGAAAGACATCTCCTTGTACTTCGCTGACAAAGGCAAGAAGCCTCGTAACCTCCAACCCGTTGAAGGGAAATTAGGTAACTTGTATTTCACTAAGGCCAACAACACGGGCGACATTTACCTGTTTGACGACAAAGGATTGATTGTCAAGGAACTGAAAATCAAATACCAAGCCTTGGAAATGTTAGCATTGGACGACCACCACATTGCCATCTACGGAGGCACGTCGTGGACTAATAAATACAGGCACTTGGTATCCATTTTGGATACAAAAACAGGCAAGGAGAAAATCCTTTGCGATGAATTCAGAGAATCAAGTGGAGATCTCAAAAACAAGGACTACTTCATTTACACTGAAGGCAAAAGGGATGACATGAAAGGCCAGTGGCAAATCGCGAAAGTCAACGGCAAGCTCATCGTTTCCAACCCGATAGACGGGCTGGTGAGAACCTACGATTTCAATGGAAACAAGATTTCGGAAAAACTATTGGATTGGGAACCGCAAACCCTGTCCGTTGAAGAGCAGATTGCCTTGCAAAACGCACGAATCAAGGACTTGAAAGACGAGTTGCCAGGAGAAACCGACGAGAGAGTGCTTAGATTTTACAACGACTTTATTACCTTTTATGAAAACGGCATCCAACACATTAAAGAGCCTATCAATATGGGGTGGTTCACCATAGCCATCAGGGGCAACGACGACAACATCCTTTTCTTCGGCGATG
>CAMYXV010000052.1 GCA_947303055.1 uncultured Bacteroidales bacterium | reverse complement strand
GTGGCGCAGCAGGTGTGGTGGCAGGTGTCCAAAACGGTAGGGTGGTGCAGTGTTCATCGTCGGCAGCCGTGACGGTTACTAACAGCAACTTCATGGGTGCAGCCGTGGCTGGTGGCGTGGTTTGCTTTGCTCGCGGCATGGCTACGGTTTCTGAATGTTATAACACCGGCTCTGTCCATGCGAGTGCCTTGCTGATGGGCATCTCAGGTGGTGTATTGGCTGCTACGGTGGAGTCGGCAGAGATTGTCGTTTATTCCTGCTACAATGTGGGTCAGATCAGCGGTGGCACATCAGGTGGTATCTTCGGCATGGTCAGCCCTATTGACCCGACTAAAGCTGAAAATGCAATTGAGGTCAGCAACTGTTTCTTCCTCACTTCGGCTGGCGGCAACAACGGCTACGGAACGGGTATGACTGCAAACGAGATGAAGACCGAGCAGTTTAAAAACCAACTCGACCAAAGTGCTCACGCCTTTGTGATGGACAACGGTACCAACAACGGCTATCCTATCCATGGCTTGGCAAGTTTCATCCTTTTTGAGGCGTCTGATGTCACTCCATATTCGGCCAAGTTGTCGGCTTGGATTCATCAAGGCAACGACCATTTTGCAAGGGCATATTTCAAGTATCTGAAATTTGAAGAAACCGAGTGGATTGAGGTGGATGTGCCGACCGACGGCTATGTTGAGGCTGTTCTTGAGGACCTTGAGGAGGACACCTATTATGAGTTTTCGATGGCCTGTGAGTTCGACGATGGCATATGGATGGAATGGGGGCCTTTCAAGACATTCCAAACCGAATTTGATGCCGTCAATGAAACCGCACAACAGGTGATGATTTATCCGAATCCTGTTTCTGAAATACTTCACATTCAAGGTATTGATCTTTCTGAGGTGCAAGTTTTCAATGCACTTGGACAATTGGTAAAGACAATCAAAGATGCTAGCGAAATCAATGTCAGCGATTGGGCAGAAGGTGTGTATGTGCTGCGCATCACTGCCGCTGACGGACGGATTTTTGAGCAGAAAGTGACCGTGAAGCGGTAATGAAATAAAAAGCCTTGCCTTTTATAGATTCCCAAGGGAATGACATAAAAGTCAAGGCTTTTTTTGTAGCCCAACTAGGACTCGAACCTAGATTTAAAGTTTAGGAAACTTCCGTTCTATCCCTTGAACTATTAGGCCATCGGTGAAAACCGCTGCAAAGGTACTACTTTTTCTGAAATAGTAACAAAACTTATTTCAAATCAAGCACAATAGGGCAATGGTCGGAGTGCATCACTTCGGGCAGGATGCCGACGTTGGCGATGCGGCTCTCAAGACTGTCGGTCACCATGTGGTAGTCGATGCGCCAGCCGAGGTTCTTGGCACGGGCACCGGCGCGGAAACTCCACCAGCTGTATTGGTTGGGCTCCTTCACCAAATGGCGGAAGCTGTCGATGTAACCGTCGCTGAGGAAATCAGTCATCCATTGCCGCTCCTCGGGTAGGAAGCCCGACATCGTGTCGTGCTTTCTCGGGTTGTTGATGTCGATGTCCTCATGGCAGATGTTGTAGTCGCCGGATAGCACGAGGTTGGGGCGTTCTTTCCTCAGTTCATTGACAAACTTGCGGAAGAAGTCGAGCCAGACCATTTTGAAGGCCTGGCGCTCATCGCCCGTAGTACCTGAGGGGTGGTAGACACTCACCACCGACAAGTCACCGAAGTCGGCGCGGAGGAAGCGGCCTTCGTTGTCGTACAAAGGTTCATTCATGCCATAGACCACGTTGTCGGGTTCTTGCTTCGTGATGAGGCCTACGCCACTGTAGCCTTTTTTCTGGGCCGGGAACCAATAATGGTGGTAGCCCATCATCTCGAAGTCCATCAAGGGAATCTGGTCGGGTGTGGCCTTCAGTTCTTGGAAGCAGAGTACATCGGGTTGGTAGTCGTTGATCCATTGCAGCAGACCTTTGTTGATGGCCGCACGGATGCCGTTAACGTTGTAGCTGACGATCTTCATGGTAGTCAATATTTAGTCGGCGTTTAACTACGTTGAATGCGTAGCATTTCGACAGGCTCAACGACCTTAGCTTTTGCAGGTCCCTGAGCCTGTCGAAGGGCCGTAATGATGAATTAAACTGCGAAAATAGGGAAAAAGTCATTTCTTTTTTCTTTGCGCGTTACTTTTTCCTATTTTAGCGGCCTTAAAACAAGAGAAACCGTGCTCAAAGACAAGCTCGACAGATGGATTGACCAATTCAACACATGGCGTGCGACCCACATGACCGACCGCCGTTTCATGATTTTGCTCAGCATCCCGACGGGTTTCTTGGCAGGTGCCGCAGCCGTCATCATCAAGAAGTTAGCCCATGGCATCCGCGAGTTAGTCTTCAATGTCCAAGGTCAGTATTCCCATATTCTTTATTTCATTTGCCCCGCCATCGGTATCCTGCTGACCATCCTTTTCTGCAAGTACATCTTGAAAAGAGACGTCGGTCACGGCATTCCTGGTATCCTTTACGCCATCTCGAAGAACAAGGGCAAAGTACATCATAGTAGCACATGGTCGAGCATCATAACCAGTGCCTTGACGGTCGGCTTCGGCGGCTCGGTAGGTTTGGAAGGTCCCAGCGTGTCGACAGGCGGCAGCATCGGCTCCAATATTGCCCAGTTGCTAAAACTGGACTACAAGCATACCATCCAGCTCATCGGCATGGGTGGCGCGGCGGCTTTGGCGGCCATTTTCCAGGCACCTATCACAGGTATTGTCTTCGCGCTTGAGGTGTTCATGATTGACCTGTCGCTCAATGCCTTGGTGCCCATCATCTGTTCTTCGTTTGTCGCCATCCTCACCGCCTATTGGTTCTTGGGTCAGACGGTGGAATATCCCGCCGTCATCGCGGAAGGCTTCATACCGAGCAACGCTTTGTATTATGTGCTGTTAGGTCTCTTCGCGGGTTTGGTATCGGCCTATTTCCTCAAGGTGACTTTCAGCGTAGAAAAGCGATTCAAAAAAATACAATCACCTTGGACGCGCTTCCTCATTGGAGGCTCGTTGTTGGGTATTCTGATTTTCTTGTTCCCAGCACTTTACGGTGAGGGTTACGAAGCCATCAACTCGGCTTTGCGCGGTGACTATAGTCCTGTGTTCAACAACCCGTGGTTTGCGAATTTCAAGGACTACGATTTGGTGGTCATCATCTTGTTTGCGGGCATGATTTTGCTGAAAGCCTTTGCCACGGCCTTTACCTTTGGTGCGGGCGGTGTGGGTGGCACTTTCGCACCTGCCTTGTTTATCGGAGCCTTCACGGGATTGTTCTTTGCTACATTGGTCAATTATCTGGGTATCGGAGACTTAGATCCGGCCAAGTTTGCCCTCGTAGGTATGAGTGGTTTGGTGGCAGGTATGCTCCATGCGCCTTTGACGGGCATCTTCCTTATTGCCGAAATCACTAACGGTTATGCGCTCATCGTACCTTTGATGATTGTGTCAGCCTTGGCTTATGCCATCAACAGGCTGTTTTTCAACCATTCCATCTATACCAATGCTGTGGCGGAGAAAGGCGTGGAGGTGACGCACAACAAAGATAAGAGCATCCTCAACATGATGGCTATCAATCAGTTGATAGAGACCAATTTCAGTCCGATAGATCCCAATAGTACCTTCCGCGATCTGTTGCCTCTTGTGGCTTCATCGAAGCGCAACATCTTTCCTGTGGTCGACAAGGAAGGTTTCTTCTGCGGTCATGTGCTGTTCGACGATGTACGCGGCATCCTTTTCGATGCGAGTCATTATGACCAATCCATACAAAACTACGCGGTGTTACCCGATTATGTCATCCACCCCGAGGAACCCATGGAAGAGATTGTGCACAAGTTCCAGAAATCGGGCAAATACAACATCCCTGTGATCCAAGAGGGGAAGTATTTAGGTTATCTCTCGCGGGCCAACGTGTTCTCGGCCTACCGCGCCATGATGAGTGAGATTTCGGAGGATTGATTTTTTCGCGAAGAATGCGCAGAAAACCTGATTTTGCGCAAAAAATCCCGTTATTAGGCTGTCCTTATAGAAAACAAAGATTTTTGCAGAAATAAATTGGTTATTTTTGCGTCACGTTTAATCAACTTTATGTTTAATCAACAAAACTCAAACAAATGAAAAAAGTAACATTTCTGCTTGCTGCCCTTTTTGTGGTTGGCTTGTTCATGACAAGTTGTACCAAAACCAACACCAAAGGTCTTTATGAGTACACCACCGACTCACATGTCCAAGCTTCTTTCGATGATGTTTCGGCATTGGATGATCTTCTTAGACCGAAGTTGCATCATGGGTTTTACGAACTTACCAAAGATGAAGCTCGTGCTGAATGGAATTCGTTCATGCAATCTGCTCAAAATGTTAATGTAAGTATTACTAAACCTGATCATTACTTCACTATAAAATTTGTCCGTAGGGAAGTGAAAGATGGTGCTTATGTTATAGTAGAGACCGTTGGTGAACATACCTGGAATAGCGAAAACAATTAATTCCCAAAAGGTATATAAAGTATCAAATTTGTTTTTTTGTATCGCATTTCATCAACCTAAATTATTATACAAAATGAAAAAAGTAATGTTTTTGCTCGCCACCTTGCTTATCGGTGGCATGTTACTCACGGGCTGCAAGAAAGACACAACCCCAACACCTACACCTTCAACTCCTGACACACCATCGACTCCAACGACGAGAAAAGTGGTTTACACGTTGGATAAAACTGTTATTGTTGCCTTGAGCAGCTACCAGATTTCGCCTTGCTTCCATTACAACTTTTCCTATAAGGATGCCGATGGGACTATGGTTGAAGTGAATGATCCCACTTTGCCTTGGACCAAGGAGATTAACGTAAATGCTCCTTTTGAGGCCAAAATAGAAGGCAAAGTTACTTACAATGAAGCCGAACTTCCCGATACTGTGTATTATGGAAGGGTTGCCTTAATCAATGACGATGGGTTAACCACTGGTTGGACGGGCTCCAAAGAAAAATTCCTTCAATATATTGCTGCTCGTCCTGACAGATTGGAATTCAGCAATACCAAGACCATCCAATAAAGGAGCGTCTTTGAAATTAGCAAGTTAGCTAATATCGCACATTTGCCCGACCTTCAAGTGATGAAGGCCGGGCAAATTGTTTTTTGTGGACAAATGTCGCATTTTTTCTGAACATTGCGGCAAAAACCGTAATTTTGCGGTCATGGAAACAAAGGAGCAAACCCCTATCGAAAAGGCGGAAAGTATTGAAAGCCTGTGTCTTGTGAACCATATAGACAGTGGCTTTCCACGTTGGCTCATCGAGGCGGCTTTTGTGTGCTATCTCTTGCAGGCCGTCGTCAACTATGCACCGCTGATGCATTGGATGGATGATGCTCACCTTTCATGGGTACGAGGCATTGTCCAGACCTTTGGGGCTGTGGTGATGTATGTCGGTCTCATGCGAGGCATGAAATCGCTCTATCGTCCATTCACGGTGTGGTGGTGGATAGTCATTGCGCTGAACCTCCTCGGATTCATGACGGAGCTGGTACCAGCACTCATGTATCGCGTTGGGTTGCCCGTGGCCGTATCGCTGATGTTGGTCTACGTACCCTTGGGCAGTGCCATCCTTTATAACTATCGTGGCAGGCTGCGTCAGGTCGGTGTTTGGATGGTGCTTTACATCTTGATTTCCAGCATTATTCCAGTTGTTTCTTTCCTGCTTGTCGGCCCCGAGTCGGGCTTGGCCAACCTGTCCATGGAAATACCTACCATCGCTGTCATTGTCATTTACGCTTGGGTGCAGCGAAGAGTATTAATCTGATTTTGTGGCAATGGAGCGTTTTATGGAAAGGCGCTTATTCAATTAAACTTCTTGAGGAGGCTCTTCATCTGGTTGCCTACATCTCTTCTGCTCAATGGGTGATCGGCATTGGAGAGCACGCTGTGGAAATAAATGACCCTGTCAGTCTGTGTATCAATGACAGCCGTGTAAAGGGCGTTGCCAGTCTGGTCACCTGCGGTGTAGCGTTTTGGTTCATCGAAAACGGTTCTTATAATGTTGCCCACCAGTTCTTCCAGTTTCTCCTGATCATAGGTTTCGTTGCTCTTGATATAGCCATAGGCATGTACAACGATGCCATAGCGATGTCCTGTGGACTTAATCAAATCAGTAAGTGCTTTGGGTACTTTAAGATTCTTAATATCGGAGGATTCAAGGTCAGAGAATCTGTCGATCCATCTTGCGATGGATGCGCCCTCGCCCGTGTAGTCGGCTGCAACTGGGTCGGTGAAAGGATAGCGGCTTGACGTTATGATGTCGGTGACCAGTTGCTCGGAAGCAACAACCAACGATGAGTCAAGATAGCCCGATTTTGGTGAATCGTAATAATATATCAATGACTTGGGCTCAATAAAAGCAAGTTCATCGATTTTAGAGACATTCGTGCCACTGGCGGTATAAGTGGTGCCACAAGAGGTGAGCATGGTAGCTGCTAGCAGGATTCCTGCTATCAACACTAAAAATTTTTCGTTTTTGTTCATAATACTGTGTTTTGTTAATAGTCTATACTTTTATGAATTTTCAAGCAAAAATAGTTGATGCACGCGATATTTGTCTGTTTTTTTTCGGCTTATTGCGCAAAAATACCCACTTTGCGCAAAAACCCCGTTATTAGCTGTCCCAATAATGAGCATACTCAGACCATTGGTAAAAGGACCTGGACGGATAAGGATTAAAACCTAAGACATTTTTATTTTGAAGAAATCCGCCTCGTTGAGGGGCGGTTTTTTTTGAGCAAGAAAACTTAGGTGCAACGGCGAGTATTATTCTGATTTTGTTTGAAATGCTGCATCTTGTGGTATAGCACTTTCCATGCCCTGCCTGTATTGCAATGGTGTGATGCCGAGTCGACGCTTTACTTCCATTTGGAATGTTCTGCGGCCACCAAAACCAGCCTCTGTTCCAACAGCTTCAATGGTCCAGTTGGGCTTTTCGCGCAGCAGGCGACAGGCCAAAAGGAAGCGCTTCTCGTTCAGATAATCGCCTAAGTTATGATATTTCTCATTGTTCTTGAATATTTCGCCCAACCGCTTTTGTGTCAGGCCGAGCGACTTGGCCATTGTCTTCAGTGTCAGGTTGGTATCGGTGTAGAGTTGCCGCTCGTCCATTTCCTGGTCCACCCATGCCATCAGTTCCTCGTCGCTCATGTTGGCGGTCAGTTCGATACGTTCGCGATGCTGACGTGTTTGCTCTTGTAGCAGAGTCACTTCGTCCTCAATGTGTTGCTTCAGTTGCTCTTCCAATTCGTTGATACGATTTTCCAACGCGTCTTCTTGCTGCTTGTTTTGTTTCAGCAACGTGTTTTGGTTTTCCACCAACTTCGTGTTAGTCGAAATCATCTTTTTTGCGTGAGTATTCACCACTATCATCGTGATGACGAATGCAATCACAAACACGATGATGACGGCTACGATGAGCAGTTGGGTTCCAGTCATGGTTAGATTTCAAAAGTGTGCAAAAATACTATATAAGATCGCAAAAACGTAATTTTTCTGCGCAAAAATTATAGTTTTGCGCAAGAAAATGGATTTTGATTGATTTTGTGTGCAAAATCTATCTTTTCTTTTTGAAAAATTCCGTCAACAGCGACAGACATTCAACCCGCATCACCCCCGTTTCGGTTTTTGTCTTTGGGTGCAGCATATTGCCAAAACGAGAGAATCCGTTCTTCGGATCATCGGCTGCCCAGACGACCTTGCCGATATGGGCATGACACAGGGCTCCGGCACACATGGGGCAAGGCTCCAAAGTGACATACAGCGTGCATTCATCCAAATATTTGGCGCCCAAGGCATTGGCAGCAGCGGTGATGGCCAGCATCTCGGCATGCGCGGTCACGTCGTTGAGGGTCTCGGTTTGGTTATGGGCGCGGGCGATGATTTTGTTGTTGCACACCACCACGGCCCCGATGGGGATTTCGTCGGCCTCAAGGGCTTGCTGGGCTTCTTGATAGGCCTGTTTCATGTAATATTCGTCAGAGAAAACAGAAAGCGTCATACTGTTCTTTTTTTGTCACAAAACATTCAAAACTTGCAAAACAAACGTGTGGCGGCTCCACAACCGTGTCGCCGCCGAGAAGCCGCCGGTTGGCGTGCTTCTCTCAGCCTGAAAATGGTTTTGAGGGTTTTGTGATAATGCTTCATGAGTTAATGTTGAAATTATCCCAGTCCGGTCCCAAAGGGAATTTTTTCCTAAACCGTTCCAATTTTTCGTAATCCAAGGTGCAATGCATCACTGCTTCTTGGTAAGGCTCTGCTTTCGAGATGACCTCGCCGCGTGAATTGATGACCTGCGACTCGCCGCTGTAATGCAAGTCGTTGGCATCCTCGCCGACACGGTTCACCCCAATCCAATAGGCTTGGTTCTCAATGGCTCGGGCTACCAAGAGTGTGTTCCAGACAATCATCCTTGAGTCGGGGAAGTTGGCGAGATAGAAGGCCAAGTCGTATTCATATTGCCCGTCTTTGTATCGGTTGCGCGCCCACACGGGGAAGCGGATGTCGTAGCACACCATCGGCCTGATTTTCCAGCCTTTCAGCTCCACAATTAGTTGTTTATCACCACGTTCCACCAGCTGGTCCTCACCGCCCATAGTGAAGGTGTGTCGCTTGAAATACAGCTCATAACTTCCATCGGGGCGCATCCAGACGAGGCTGTTGTAGTAATGCCCGTCAACGTCCAAGGGAAAGGTGGTCGCGATGACCGCGTTTTTGGCTTGGGCTTGTTGGCGTAGCCATTGCATCGTGGGGCCGTCTTCTTTTTCGGCGAACTTCTTTGGGTCGACGGGGAAGGCGGTGGTGAAGGTCTCGGGTAGGAGGATGAGGTCGGTGTCGGGCTTTACTTGCTCCAACAACTGACCGAAACGCTTCAGATTAGTGGCTTTGTCCTCCCAAGCGAGGTCGGCTTGGATATAGGCAATGTTGAGGTTTTGCATAGTTCTTTGTGTTGTGCAATGCAAAAATACAAAAAAGGTCAGCAAACGCTAACCTTTCTTCTTAATATTGGTTTTATGGATAGCCTTATTTTTGAATGGCGGTTTCGATAAGCTCTGTGTTGACTACTCTACCCTCCCAAGTCGAATGCAGTTTGATTTTCAGCCAGCCTAAGCGCGGTTTATCGTTAATGGTAATTTTGAAGCCGATGTATTTCTCTTCATCGGTCGGGAAGTTCCAGCAGTCGTAGATATAGCGGTTTTCGGAGCGGACAACGTATTGTTCGTCTTCATTATAATCATTCAACCACTCAAAAGAGTAATCCTCTCTGAACAGCATGACTTCAATGGATTGGAAATGGTCGTCCACGTTGAAAGTATCGTTGAAATCGTTGGCAGCGACTTCAAAGACGGTGGATGTACTGACTGGGTCATTTTCCTCTATCTTACCGCATGTGGAAAAAGTGTTGTTATATACGATAATCGTCCAATCACTATTGGTTGTTATTGTGGTGTCGCGATGGCTGTAGATTTCTTTTTCAATGTTATCACCGAATAGTTCTGTATGGTCGTTGAGGCAATACAATGTGAGTGTTTGGTATTCTCCAATTGCCAAAGGACCATCGTAAATGGTTTCAATTTTGATGTCGTCAACTCCGCCGCCATTAAGGTCAAAAACGAAAGGATGCCAAATATCGTCAAACTCCATGATAGTATTATAGGTGGTTATTTTCATCCCAGTGGTATCGCCAAAACGGATGCCATCGATTACTTCGGGTATGGTGTCAGAAGGTTGTTCGTTGTTTTGTCCGTTACTATTCGGGTCGGGGTCTTTCTTGCAAGAGGTGATAATGCCGATGGCCAATACTGCCAGTGCCATCATGACGGATAGTTGTTTTTTCATATTATATTGATTTTTAATTATTTACATATTATCTAACCATAAATTTCCTAGTTTCGCCTGCAAAGGTGATGAAATACATCCCCGCAGGCAGCGATTCGATATTGATTTGTTGGGTTTCAGCGGTGATATGGCCTTGCAGCAGGGTTTGGCCCATGAGGTTGGCAATGCGGTAGGTTGGGTCTGGTTGAGACGCAACATTTTGTGTCTCTACAAACAATACGTCTTTGGCAGGATTGGGATAACAGGCCATTTGTTGGGCATGGAATTCCTCGTTGTGTAAGGTCTGGATGAAAGAGCTGTAGCAGTCGAAATAGCTCATTGTCCGTTGTTGCAGGAAATGGTCGACAATGCTGTTGCCATAATACCAGGCGTTATGCGATAGAGGATATCCGAAACGGTTGGTTTGTCGGGCAATCTCGGGTTCAAGGGTCTGGGTGATGGAATGGAAGCTCGGTATAATGGAATCGTATTGCAAAGGACTTTGGCACAATTCGTTAAGGCGTAAATTGAGTCGTTCATCGAAATGCGGATTCGTCATGAGTTTCCTGAACATTAAAGTAGCTTGTGTGTTGTTGCTTCCTGTTTGTGGCCCCGTGTACATCAAGTTGTCGAAGGCATTGAAATCTTCTCTGATGAAGGCGTAGTCGCCATCAAAGAAAATCCAACGCCACGGTCCGTCATCGGTTTGCCAGCAGCGCATGTTGTTTCCAGGCCAGTCATAGTTGCCGATATAGGTTTCCAAAATCACATAATCGATAAAGTTGTCCAAATCGATGAGTTGACAAAGTGTTTCGTAGTTGTCATCGTCAGTGAGGTCGGCATTATTCAGCCAGTCCATCATTTGCAGGAAATTCTGGTTATTGCCGTAGTCAATCTTGCCATACCAGTTCTCAATGATGTTGCAGTTGTTGAGGTTGATGTCGAAATAGTCCTCCAAATAGCGTTCGTCTGTTTTTTCCTGGAGGAAGTAGACGCCCCAGTACTCACCGTTGAGGAACACTACAACAGGTCGCGAATGAGCACCTTCGATGCCCAAATGAAGGGCAAGTTGGGTGCTGAGGTAGTTGTTTGTCCCCGAGTTGGGCCAGAAGACGGCGAAAGGTTTTAATACTAATCGTTTGAAACTTATTATCGGGGTGTCGTCGAAGAAATTGTGCACAAACCGTTTCTTGCCGTATTCTTCGCGGGCATAGATTTTCAGTCCTTTGGCGGAGTAAATTCTTGAAATAGCGCCGTGTGTTCTCAATCCGCAACCTTGGTTGATGCCGCTGTTGTCGTCAGGTTCATAGAATTCCACATTAGCCAAGCGTTCCCATTCTCTCCCATGTTGATAATAGTTGCCCGTATTGTGAGGTGAAGTTGAATCCCAGAGTGCACCGGGTACCAGAATACCGGTCTCGAAGTCGAAGAGGGCTAATGAGTCGGCGCAGAGCGAGAGCATAGGGAGTTGGGTGTCGAAGTTCTCCAGGTCACGAATCAGATAAGAGTGGGTCGTGGTTTTGCTGATGCAGCTGTCGTTTTCGTCGAATACGGCGGCGCGGATAACGATGCAATGTTGCACCGAATCGGGCAAATAGAACAAATCGGGAGGACTCGTCAGGATGGTGTAGATGTCGGAATGCGAGTAAAGACTATCGTTAA
>CAMYXV010000051.1 GCA_947303055.1 uncultured Bacteroidales bacterium | reverse complement strand
ATAGGGAGATTCCAAAGTTTTTGATAGATCCAAATGATATGAAGCAAGGACTACCGTTTGGATTCCAGCATATCAAGATGAAGGCTGTGGAAGGAGTGGATGAGTTGGTGGTGAAGTTATTCGAGTTTGTTACGGGTTGAAAAAAACATTACTTTTGCACGAAGTTTTTCACTTTAAGTTTAATCTAAAATGGCCAATATGAAAATCCAGGAAATACTAAACCAAATTGACATCGGCAGTTATGCCTTACCAGAGTTTCAAAGAGGATATGTTTGGAATCGTGACCAGGTCAAAAAACTGATAATGTCACTTTATAAGGGGTATCCTATTGGAGGGCTGCTTATTTGGGTGACGAAGACGGACCCAAGCATTACAAGAGGAGACGGACAACTGACTCCAGGTGTCGTGAATTTGATACTTGATGGACAACAGCGTATAACGTCACTTTATGGTATTATTCGTGGACATGCTCCTAGATTCTTTGACGGAAATGCGAACTCTTTTACAGGCTTGTATTTCAACATTAAGGAAGAGGTTTTCGAGTTCTATATGGCTACCAAAATGAAAGACAACCCTGACTGGATTAGTGTTACGGAATTGCTTCAGAAAGGAGCGAGCAATTATATTGGTGAGGCTGATGCTGAACGTAAGATGTATTTGTTCAATTATCTTGATGTGCTGAATCGTTTGAACAACATAAAAGACGTTGATTTGCACGTTTCCAATGTTACTGGCGAAGATAAGACCATAGATGTTGTTGTAGAGATATTCAACAATGTGAACACAGGCGGCACAAAATTGAGCAAAGGCGATTTGGCTTTGGCCAAGATTTGCAGTTTGTGGCCAGATGCCCGTAATGAGATGAAAAATTATCTTTCCCAATTGCAAAAGGCAGGCTACGATTTCTCTATTGATTGGTTGTTAAGATGTATTACTGTCTATATGACAGGTCGACCATATTTCTCTGAATTAGGTAAAGTTTCTGTGGATGACTTTAAGTGCGCATTGATCAAAACAAAACAATTGATTGGCTTGTGCCTTGACCATATTGCCTCCCGACTCGGCCTTGACCACGATAGAGTATTGCCAAGTAAATTTGCTATTGCAACCATGATAGGTTTCTTGCGGTTGCATCCCGCCTCTGAGCTTGACAACTCCCAATGGAACAGGTTGATGTATTGGTATGTGCATACATTCCTTTGGGGCAGGTATGCAGGTTCAACAGAAAGTGTGATGGCGCAAGACTTGAATGTTATTTCAGAAGGAGAGGGGGTTGAAGGCCTGTTGCGCTTGATGCTTCTACAACGTGGCGACTTAGTGTTAAAGGCCGATGATTTCTGGGGATGGAGTACGGGAGCACGTTTTTATCCATTACTATATCTTCTGACTAGGGTAAACCATGCCAGAGATTTCAGTAGCGGCATTGAACTTACTCATAGCCTTTTGGGTAAAAACTCCACGCTTGAAGTACATCACATTTTCCCGAAGGATGTGCTTTATAAAGCTGGCAAGTCAAAAGCTATGGTTAATTCTCTTGCCAATTATGCTTTTCTAACCAAGGAAACGAATTTGGAAATTTCCAATGAAAAGCCGAAAAACTACATGCCAGTGTATTCCAAGAAACAGCCAGGAGCGTTAGAGTCGCATTGGATTCCGATGGATCCGGAGTTGTGGAAGGTTGAGAATTATGAAGTTTTCTTGCAGAAGCGTCGTGAGTTGTTGGCAGTTGGAGCTAATGAGTTCTTGCAATCGTTATACGAGGATGATGTGGAGAAGGTTATCATAGAGAACTTTACGGACAGACTTGCACCGAATGTGCAGGATGAAGAAGAAGAAAATCAGATTGCTGAAATTGCTCATTGGATGGAAGAGCAAGGCCTTTCGTCTGGCCAGCGAAATTATATGGTTATTGATAATGATATAGAAGTCATTTTAGATCTCGCTTGGCCTGATGGAGTTCAAGTAGGTCTGAGCAAACCTTTGGCATTGCTGTTGAATGAATCGGATGAGGTATGTGCAGCGGCAAATCGTTGTGGATTTACATATCTAACAGATGTACAAGGCTTTAAAGACTATGTCAAAGCAAATTATATGGCTTAATCATGGAAAGTCGATTGGAATCATCTGAGGATTTGGAAAGAGTACATCAGTTTGTTGAAACACATGAGTGGCATTTTGCCAAAACAATGCCACAGATTCCTCATTGGTATTGCTTGTTGAAAGACAAAAATGACGTTGAAGAATTCCATTGGTTTGCAGCACATATACGAGAGTATAGCGAGCCAGGACAATTCTATGGCCGAACTTACTACTATTATTATTTGGATGAATACAAATATTGGTGGATGGACGATACCGTCGAAGAGTGTGATTTAATCAATCGGGATAGAGTGAAATAACATTTGTTACTTCGTGTTTACTGCATTTCCTATGGTTTTTGAAATAAACGTCATAGTCCTGAAAGGACGACCCCAACCCATCGGACGGTTTCAACCTCCGAAACTATAGAAGGTCTCATGTATGCTGAATGTACAACTATAGTTCTCCACCTCCGATACCTGCCTCAATCCGTCTCAAACGCCCACTGCTCGTCATACTCAACGCCTGCCTCATCAAGGAGCTGCTTGTATTCGTCTCTCCAGTCGGTGCGGTGGTGATGCTCCGCTTGGTTGCGGATATATTGCGCAACCCGGTCTATACCTCTGTAATCCACCGAGAAGGCCCCATAGCCTGCCTGCCAGCAGAAGCCTTCGTAATACTGTTCGTCCAAGGTCTTGATCCACTTGCTGCTGTATGCCTTGATGCGCTTCACGAAGTCGGACAAGGAGATGGACTTGGGCAAGGAGGTGAGGATGTGGACATGGTTTCCGACTCCACCAATTTCAACGGGTAGGCCACCCATGTTGCGGATGACCCCTCCGATGTAGGCGAACACCTGTCCAAGGTCTTTATCGCGTATCTCCATACTGTAGTGCTTGATGTGGAAGACGATGTGGATGTCGTTCTTTGCAAGTGAGCTTCCCATGACATTTGTGTTTGAGGTTGTACTTTTGTCGTCCCTTCGGGACTTGGACAGACGGTCAGTGCCGACTTCTGAGCACAAAAATAGGAAAACTCTTTGAATGGAGTAGGACCCTATGGAAAAAAGATACCTTTCTACTAATGGCGCTACCCAGAGCCCTGAAAGGGCGATCCGATTACATCGGACGGTTTCAACCTCCGATACATAGAGTGAACAACTATGCCACGGTTCAGGAAGGGCGAGCCGACTTCATCGGACGGTTTCAACCTCCGATATTATGGCCCTAATTTGTCAAAACAAAAAGTAACTGTAAACCAACAATATATCCGACAGCAAACGACAACAAACGACTACTGTCGACTACAAACGTTTAATCAACGGCTTAGTCTTGACAAACTCCGTTACTTTGCAGCATCAAAATCGAAAGTGCTATGACGGACAAGAAACCATTCAACAAAGAACAATCAATCAAGATTCCATTTTCGGAATTGGTGGAACTGATTAATCAAAAATGTGACTACAAGTTTGCCATCATCGACAACGAGGTGGATGAAGAATTAATGCTTTTGGCCAAAAAGGAAGGAATAGACTTGACGGGCTACAAGCATGTGATTGAAACAAGCGGGACCTGCCATTCACAAAACCGACACGGGGAGAATAGTAAAGATAGGGTACCTTTAACCGTGGAGGATTATTTCCTTATTCCATACATTATCAAAAACCGAGATGCAGTGATCATCTCTCCATCTTTGACAAGGATACACAAGAACAGAGTCTTCATTTACGAAAAGAAGATCGGCAACTAATATGTCTATGTGGAAGAGATAAGAAGAGGAAGAAACAAAAGTCTGGCTTTTCAATCCCTAAGGAAAAGAAAAGCCCCCGAATAGGAGGCTTTAAACTGTTATCGCGGAGGGTGTCATGCCGAAGCCAGTCCCTTACGTCTTGATAGTCCGCTGTTTTTCTATCCGTTTCCGCGACCAACTGTCTGCAAAAATACAACTTTTTCATAATATGCAAGTCTCTTTGAGAAAAATAACCCAAAATAACGTCATCATGTCAAAAATTACTATCTTTGTCCCTTTATTAATGAATCGCGCGATAAGCGTTCCACAACAGAATAATCTTGAAATCTTGAAATTAGAAATCTTGAAATCCTGAAATCAACAACAATTAAACAGTTCAACAATAAACAATCAACAATCTAAAAACCCCACAATCATGACTACAGAAAAAACACAAGAAGAAGCTGCAAAACTGAGGCAGGAGAAACTGAAGGCTTTGGAAGCCACATTGGGAAACATTGAGAAGAGCTTTGGCAAGGGAAGCATCATGCGCCTGGGTGCTGAGGCCGAGAAGATGGAGAGCATCTCCACTGGCTCCATCGGCCTGGACTACGCCCTCGGCGTAGGCGGTCTGCCGAAAGGCCGTATCATCGAGATCTATGGCCCCGAGAGCTCGGGTAAGACCACGCTGGCCTTACATGTCGTGGCCGAGGCTCAGAAGAAGGGTGGCATCGCCGCCTTCATCGATGCGGAACACGCCTTCGACCGTTTCTATGCCGCCAAACTAGGTGTGGACGTTGAGAACCTCCTCATCTCACAACCCGACTACGGCGAACAAGCCCTCGAAATCGCTGAGAACCTCATCCGCTCCGGTGCCATCGACGTCATCGTCGTCGACTCCGTTGCTGCCTTGACGCCCAAGAGCGAAATCGAAGGCGAGATGGGCGACAGCAAGATGGGCCTCCAGGCCCGATTGATGAGCCAGGCCATGCGTAAGCTCACCGCCACCATCAACAAGACGGGCTGCGTCTGCATCTTCATCAACCAGCTGCGCGAGAAAATTGGCGTGATGTTCGGCAACCCCGAGACCACCACGGGCGGCAATGCCCTGAAGTTCTACAGCTCCGTGCGTATCGACATCCGTAAGATCAGCCAAATTAAGGACGGCGAGAACGTACTGGGTAGCCGCGTCAAGGTGAAGGTCGTCAAGAACAAGGTGGCCCCGCCTTTCCGCAAGGCCGAATTCGACATCCTCTATGGCGAGGGCATCTCACGCTCGGGCGAAATCGTCGACCTCGGCGTGGAGATGGGCATCATCAAGAAGAGCGGCTCGTGGTTCAGCTACGGCGACTCCAAACTTGCCCAAGGCCGCGACGCCGTCAAGAAACTCATCGAAGATAACCCCGAACTGGCTGACGAACTGACGGCGAAGATTTTCGAGGCGTTGGAGAAAAGTGAAGAGTAAGGTAATGAGTGATGTTTAATCCCCCTAGCCCCCTTTAAAGTGGGGACAGCTCCGTAAAAGCTGTTCCCCCTCTGAGAGGGGGCTAGGGGGAGTAAAACAAACCCTTGCAAAAACTGAAACAATGAAGAAAAACATCCTATTCCTCGGTGTCTTGCTGGCTCTGTTTGCCTGCAACCGCACGCCGAAACCTGAAACGGACAACACACCCCAAGAACCTAAGGCTCCGGTCACGGTGAATGAGGCCATCCAGCTGCTGTCGGATTCCATCGCCATGGATAGCACCAACGCGCGACTCTATCAAAACCGAGCCAAGGCTTATTTCGCCACTGAGCAAATCGGGCAGGCGATGATTGACCTCAACAAGTCGCTGCAACTCGACCCCAACAACATCGACACCTATCTCTTGCTGGCCGATGTGTATTATGCTTTGGGTGACCAGGATAATATCGCCTCAACGCTCAATAGGGCGGTGGAAATCAACTCCTTGGATGCGCGTCCTTTGGTGAAATTGGCCGAGTTGAACCTCCTGCAACAGAACTTCAATCTGGCCATCGGATATGTCGACAAGGCTTTGGGTCTTTCGGCTTACAATCCGCGGGCATATTTCGTGAAGGGCATGTGCTATATGGCTGCCAAGCAGGATA
Source organism: uncultured Bacteroidales bacterium (assembly GCA_947303055.1). Taxonomy (GTDB): domain Bacteria; phylum Bacteroidota; class Bacteroidia; order Bacteroidales; family F082; genus Limimorpha. The sequence goes on along the minus strand of CAMYXV010000051.1, from coordinate 5,701 downwards.
CGGTCAACGCGCTGAAAAACTTCCAGTTGGCTTCGGAGCAAGACGTCAATTTCTATGACCCTGTCGAGCAGATCAGCCGCATCTATGCTGTGCAGCAACCGCCATACGCTATGGATTATCTCCGCAAGGCGCAGCAGCAGTTCCCCGATTTCCCGACCGCACGCTATGAGTTGGCACTTTACCTCCAGAGCCACGGCGAGCCGGAAGAGGCTCTGCTTCATTACGATACCTTATTGATGCAGCGCCCCGACGATTATATCGTGCTTTTCAACAAGGGCTATGTCAATTATGTGTACCTCGAGGACAATCAGGCTGCCTTGGACTATTTCAACCAAGCCTTGGAAGTCAAGCCCGACTATCTCGATGCCAAATACAACAAAGGTCGTGTGCTGGAACAGATGGGCGATTATTCGCAGGCCATGGAGATTTATAAGGAGGTGCTCAAGACCCGTCCCGACTATCAACTGGCCATTGATGCCGTCAATCGGGTACAAAATCAAGAAACTGAATAAGTTATCTCAGAAACCAACATGTAATTATGATACAAGTTTATTGCATCAACACCAAAACAACCAAGGAATTCAAGGAAGGCATGACCTTGCTGGAAATGTTGCCCGAATTTGAGTTCGACAAGCCTTATCCCATCGTTTCGGCTAAGGTCAACAACGTGTCTCAGGGATTGAAGTTCCGTGTCTACAACAGTCGTGACGTCGAGTTTCTTGACCTCACTCATCACACGGCGCGCTTAGTGTATGCCAGGTCGCTGGGTTTCATGCTATACAAGGCGACTCAAGACCTGTTCCCTGGTAGCAAGTTGAATATGGAACATCCCATTTCCAAAGGGGTTTATTGCCGTATCAAGAAAAGTGATGGCAAGATCCTTGATGGCAATGACATTGCTTCACTTAGGGTGCGGATGAGGGCTATCGTGGCCGACGACATCCAGTTCCATCGCCATGAGGCCCGCATCGAGGATGCCATTGACATGTTCAGCAAGTTGGGACAAGAGGATAAAGTCAAGTTGTTGGAAACCAGTGGAAAAGCCTATACAGATTACTACACTTTGGAAAACACTGCCGATTATTATTATGGTCGCTTGGTGCCTTCCACGGGTTACCTGAGCATTTGGGACATCGAAGCCTATCGCGATGGCATCCTGATGCGCATTCCAGACCGCGACCATCCCGACCGTTTGGCCGAGATGCACGACCAGCCCAAGACTTTCGACGTGTTTTCAGAGAGCCTGAAGTGGAACGACATCATGGGACTGAGTACCGTAGGTGATGTCAACCATGCCTGCCACAATGGGATGGCAAGGGAGTTGGTGCAAGTGGCTGAGGCTTTGCAGGAAAAGAAAATCGTGCAGATTGCTGAGGAAATCAATCGCCGTTATCACAGCGAGAACCCCGTCCGTTTGGTGCTGATTACAGGACCGAGCAGCAGCGGCAAGACCACCTTCTGTAGCCGCGTCAGCATCCAGTTAAAGGCTTGCGGGCTGAAGCCCATCTCATTCTCGACGGACGATTATTTCGTCAATCGCGTGGACACCCCCAAGTTGCCTGATGGCACCTATGATTTCGACAATTTCGAGACCGTCGACCATGCAGCCCTTGAACGTGACCTGATTGCCTTGCTGAAAGGCGAGGAAATCGAAGTGCCTGAGTATAACTTCGTTACAGGTATTCGCGAATACAACGGCAAGAAGCTGCAGCTGAAGGAAGGTAGTGTGCTGTTGCTGGAAGGCATTCATGCCCTGAACCCTTTGCTCACGGATCAAATTCCAGAGTCGTCCAAGTTCCGTATCTTCATCTCTACTTTGACCAGCACCGCTTTGGACGACCACAACATCATCCCGACCGACGATAACCGTCTCTTGCGCCGCATCGTGCGCGATTATAATAAAGGTGCGTTCACGGCGCGTCAGACCATTAGTCAGTGGGCCAGTGTGCGCGATGCCGAGGAGAAATGGATCAACCCTTATCAGGAAAATGCCGACGTGATGTTCAATTCGGCCTATCTGTTGGAGTTTGCCGTCATGCGCAACCATGCCGAGAGCATTTTGGCCACCGTGCCAAACAATTGCCCCGAATACACCGAGGCGCACCGTCTGTTGCGTTTCCTGCATTATTTCACGCCTGTTTCTGACAAGGAGATTCCGGCCACCTCCATGCTACGCCAGTTCATCGGCGGCAGCAGTTTCATGTAATTTTGAATTTTGAATTTTAAATTTTAAATCTGAAATATAATGGAATTCAACGCAAAACAAGTAAAAGACCAAATCGTCCAATGGATTAGAGATTGGTTTGAAGTCAATGGAAAAGGCTGCAATGCCGTCATTGGTATTTCAGGCGGCAAGGACAGCAGTGTGGTGGCGGCCCTTTGTGCCGAAGCCCTCGGCAAGGACCATGTCATCGGCGTGACCATGCCCAATGGTGTGCAGCCCGACATCGACGACAGCATGAAACTCATCAACCACTTGGGCATTCGTCATTGCTGCGTCAATATCGGCGACACCTATAATACACTAATTGCAGCTGTAAAGGAACAACTTGGCACCTTGGGTGCCGAGGTCAGCCGTCAGACCACCATCAACCTGCCACCGCGTCTGCGCATGTCGACCTTGTATGCCGTTTCGCAATCGATGAACGGCCGTGTGGCCAACACCTGCAACCTCTCTGAGGACTGGGTGGGCTATTCGACGCGCTACGGTGATGCCGCTGGTGACTTCTCACCTTTGGGCGGACTTACCGTGCAGGAAGTCAAGGCAATAGGGAAGGAGTTGGGCTTGCCCATCGAATTGGTGGAGAAGACCCCGTCGGATGGCCTCACCAACAAGAGCGACGAGGACAACCTTGGCTTCACTTACGCTGTCTTGGACAACTATATCCGCACAGGCGTTTGCAACGACCCCAAGACAAAAGCGCTCATCGACCACAAACATGTGACGAATCTCTTCAAGCTGCAGCCGATTCCGCATTTTGAGATGAAGTAAAGCTTCAATAGGCAAAATATCCTACCACACCCGATAGCACAATCAACAATATCGGGTTGGCCTTGAAGAAATACGAGGCCACGAACGCCAGCACGCAGATGATGACGCTGATATTGTATTGTCCGCGACCGAAGTCGGGGAAGTTTTGGAGGTTCATCATGGAAAGGCCTGCGGCGAAGATAAGTCCGGCGATGGCGGGCTTCAAGCCTTTCAAGGTGTTGTCTATCAAGGTGTTGTTTTTCTTACTCATGAAGAGCTTTAGGATGAGATAGACCATGATGACGGAAGGCAGACAAAGCGCAAAGGAAGCCAATAGTGAGCCACCTATTCCTGCTGTGGTGTAGCCTACATAAGTCGCCAAATTAATGGAAATGGGGCCTGGTGTCATCTGCGAGATGGCCACCATGTCGGCAAAATCGGTCGTGGTCATCCAGGCGTAGTGCTCCACCACCTCGTGTTGGATGAGCGATAGCATGGCATAGCCGCCACCGAAGCCTAACACGCCGATTTTCACAAAGACCCAAAGCAGTTGCAGGTATATCATGGCTTGACCTCCTTTTCTTTGGCTTTTTTGTTGATAATCAGTGCGTAGATAAGGCTTCCCGCAATGGCGGCGAGGATGACATAGGCGGGCGAAATCTTACACCACCAGATGAGGAACACTGTGACGATGGGGATGATGGCGGTCTTCCAGGTCACCTTGGCCGACTTGATCATACGTAAGGAAGGGGCGAGGATGAGGGCCACCACGCAGGGACGAATGCCCTTGAAGATGCGCTCCACCACGGGTTGGTCGCGGAACTCACGAAAGACCGTGGCCAACAGCAGAATGATGGTGATGGACGGGATGATGGCACCCAGCATCGCGGCAAAAGCACCTTTTCTGCCCGCCACGCGATGCCCGACATACAAGGCCGTGTTGACAGCAAACACGCCCGGAAGCGATTGAACCACAGCAATCATGTCCCAAAACTCATCGTTGGGAATCCATTTCTTCTGGTCGACGACGGCCTTCTCCACCATCGAGAGCATGGCATAGCCTCCCCCGAGGGTAAAGGCCCCGATTTTGAAGAAGGAGAAAAACAGTTCAAACGCCTTTTTCATGCCGCAAATTTAAGGTAATTTTGTTCACTATTTGAAAAATAAACTATATTTGCGGTCGATTCAATCTAAAACCAATTAAATAACAAAGCTCATGATATTTACAACTACACCGACCGTTGAAGGTCGCACCATCACGGAATACAAGGGCGTTGTATTCGGAGAAGTAATCTCTGGAGTGAATTTTATTAAGGATATAAAGGCCAGTCTTCGCGATATTGTTGGTGGACGTTCAGGCTCATACGAGCAAGAGCTAATCAATGCTCGTTCCCAGGCCCTGAGAGAGTTGGAAGAACGAGCTCGTCAACTGAATGCTGATGCTGTGGTAGGCATTGATTTGGATTATGAAGTGTTAGGACAGAACGGTTCGATGTTGATGGTCTCTGCTTCAGGTACTGCTGTCAAACTGCAATAAATCGATAATCAAATAATTGGATATTATGCTTTTAGATGTTTCCGTTATGACCTTTGACCGGCCGGAGGCATGGCAATGGTTGATTCAGTTCTGTATCTTGGCGACGGCCCTTTTGCTGGGTAACGTGCTGAGAACCAAAGTTCCGTTCTTGAACAAGAGCTTGCTGCCATCGGCTTTGTTGGGCGGCTTGCTGCTGATCATTTTCAAGCAGTTTCCCAATTGCCGCGAAATCATCAACAAACCAATGATGGAAATTGTGACCTATCACGCCTTGGGCTTGGGCTTTGTGGCCTTGGCCTTGAAAAACAACAAGATAGAATCGAAGTCCACGCCGATGAAGGTGATTGAGACAGGTGCCTTGACGGCTTCCACCTACGTCATCCAAGGCATTGTGGGTCTTATCGTTTCCATTTTGTTCTTCTATTTCGGCAGACGGTTGTTCTATGCCGCTGGTTTGCTGTTGCCTATGGGCTACGGACAAGGACCGGGACAAGCCTTGAATTTCGGCAAGATTTTCACGGGCTGGGCCTCACAGCAGGGCATCGACTTCCCCGGCGCCGACTTCGGCCTTTCCATCGCTGCCACGGGCTTCGTCGTAGGTAGTGTTGTAGGTGTCGTTTACATGAACATTCTACGCCGGAAAGGCATCCTCTCGAGAAAAAAGATTGCTCAGGCTCAGGTGAACAAGTTGGAAGATTACGAAGGCAAGGGCGAGATTCCCGATGCCGAGTCCATCGACAAGCTCTCGGTGCAGATTTGCATGGTGCTGTTCGTCTATTTCCTTGTGTATCTGTTCACCAACTGGATTCAAAATATGGATGCGGGCAAATTCGTCACCAACACGGTGAAACCCATGCTTTGGGGCTTCAACTTCTTGACAGGTACGCTGTTCGGCATCCTCTTCAAATGGTTGTTGGGCCGTTTCAAGAAGGCCAAGCTGATGAGCCGTGAGTACATCAACAACTATATGTTGAACCGTATCAGTGGCTTCTGCTTCGACATCATGATTGTAGCGGGTACGGCAGCCATCAACTTTGAGGAGTTTGGTAAGTTCCTGCTGCCTTTTATCATCATCTGCACTTTGGGCGCAATCGTCACCTTTATCTATGTGCTGTGGATTTCAAAACACCTGTACCCTGATTACAAATATGAAGGTTTCTTCTCCATGTTCGGCATGTTGACGGGCACGGCCA
>CAMYXV010000050.1 GCA_947303055.1 uncultured Bacteroidales bacterium | reverse complement strand
GATATTGAATAAGGCTTTGGTGTCCATAAATCAATGATTTAAAAATGTAGAGACGCGATGAATCGCGTCTCTACAAACATTCATTTATTCCATGGCAGAGAAGCTGTCCTTGCCAATGCCGCAAAGCGGGCAGGACCAGCTGTCGGGGATGGCTTCAAAGGGAGTGCCGGGAGCGATGCCGCTATCGGGATCGCCTTTTTCTGGGTCGTAGATGTAACCACAGACATCGCAAACATACTTTTTCATTTGATTGTAGTTTAGGTTTGTAAATGTTTGATAAACAATGATTTAAATCATAAAATTTGAATAAAAGGGTAGGGGACGCCTACATTTCAAGGCAAAGGTAGGATTATTTTTCGGAAAAACAAGGCAAAATCCGTAATTTTGTGCCCGATATGTTTTGGAATCAAGATAAGCAAGAGATTGGTGACTGGCCTGATGCCGAAAGGCCGACCTATATACCTAAATATCATTTGCATGATTTTGCCGCCATTGATTTTGAAGGGGCCAATGGCGAGGTGACGAGTGCGTGTAGTATGGGTTTGGTCATTGTGAGGGATGATGAGATTGTCGACCGTTTTTATAGTCTCATCAAACCGGTGCCGAACAGATATGACTTCTGGACAACTAAAGTACATGGTATTACCTATAAAGATACTAATCATGCTCCTTTATTTCCTGAGGTTTGGGACAAGATTAAAGACCACGTGAAAGGTTTGCCCATGGTGGCGCATGGCATTTCGTTCGATGAGCGTGTGCTGAAAGCCTTGCATGAGTTGTATCACATTCCATATCCGAATTTCAAATTCTATTGCACGCATCTTGGTTCACAACAATTGATGCCAGAGTTGGAGAACCATAAGTTGCAGACGGTGGCAAAGCATTTCGGTTACGACTTGGCGAAGAATCACCATAACGCTGTAGCAGATGCGGAGGCTTGTGCGGTGATTGCCATGAATATATTCTAGTTATCTGTTTTTAGTGAATTTCTATGTGAATGGGGTATGATGTCGGAAATACTATTTAACATAATATGTATTATTTTCAAATGGTGCAAAACCAAAAACAACTCAAAAATTTGCCATTTCCATCAGTTTTTCGCTTGTCAAAACCAAAATGATGATTACCTTTGCATCTTCACATTATCACCCATTTGGGTGATAATTGAATCATTGAATTTTGAATCTTAAATATTAAATTACAGAATATTATGGAAATTATCGGAAAAGTGGTCAGACTCGGTAATCTGACCGAAGGTACAAGCGCCCGCGGTCCATGGCGCAAGCAAGAACTCATTATTGAAACGGAAGAACAATATCCGCGCACAGTCTGCTTGATCTGCTGGACGAATCAAATCGACGAGATTCAGAAATTCGCGCCTGGACAGACAATCAAGGCGCAGATTGAGATTTCATCGCGTGAATTCAATGGCAAATGGTATACAGATGTACGTGTATGGCGTTTCGACCCAGTTGGTGCCACTGCTGCTCCAGCTGCCGCTCCTGCTCAACCTGTCCAACAGCCTATGATGCACCAGACACCGCCAGCTTCTGCACCCGCACAGGACTTCTATCCGCCGGCGGAAGACAGCGTGGACGACCTGCCCTTCTAACATTATGTTAAATTAGAGCGCCGTGGCTTGTTTTATGCAGGCTGCGGCGTATTGCTAAAATCATGCAAACCAACATCTTAAATACGGATACCATTTGTGCTGTGGCCACGCCCCATGGCATGGGTGCCATCGCTGTGGTGCGTGTCTCTGGCCCTAAAGCCATTTCCATTGTCAGTCAGCTATTTACACAAAATGGCAAACCTTTCTACATGGGTAATATGATCGCGAACAAAGCCTATTATGGCCATATTGTTGACCATGGCGAACTGCTTGATGAGGTGTTGGTGACCTTCTTCAAAGACCCCCACTCTTTCACGGGGGAAGACTCGGCGGAAATCAGCGTGCATGGCTCGGTGTTTGTCCAACAGAAACTACTTCAAGTCCTCATCGCTCAAGGCTGCCGCATGGCTGAAGCTGGCGAGTTCACCAGACGTGCCTTCGTCAACCGTAAATTTGACCTCGCCCAGGCCGAAGCTATCGCTGATTTAATCAGTTCAGAAAGCGAAGCTGCCCATCGTGTGGCCATCAACCAACTGAAAGGCGGATTTTCTAAAGAACTTCAAATAATGCGTTCCAAATTATTGGAAATGACATCGTTGATGGAATTGGAATTGGACTTCTCGGAAGAAGATGTTGAGTTTGCCGACCGTAGCCAACTGAAGGCTTTGTTGCAAGAGACCCTTGCTCATGTCGACAAGCTGAAGGACTCGTTCCGACTTGGTAATGCCATCAAAAACGGCATCCCTGTTGCGATTGTAGGCCAAACAAATACGGGAAAAAGCACCTTGTTGAATGCCCTTTTAGGTGAAGACCGCGCCATCGTGAGCGACATCGCCGGTACCACGCGCGACACTATTGAGGAAACCTTGAACATCAACGGCATCCTCTATCGTTTCATCGATACTGCTGGACTGCGCAATACCGACGAAACCATCGAGAAAATCGGTATTGAGCGCTCTTATAAGAAAATCAGCGAAGCGAATATGGTCATCGGAATGTTGGATGCTACAATAGGCTATGAATCAATGCTTTCATCGGCTAAGGAAATCGTATCCAAGGTGGATTTGCAACATCAACAGCTGATTCTATGTATTAATAAGGTAGATACTTTGACCGACCAAGGCGAAACTTTATTGGGAGCACTCCGCATCGACCTTGACAACGACGACATCATGGTCATCTGTCTCTCCGCCAAGCACGGATTTGGCATCAATGACCTATACAACACCTTGAAACTCTGCCAGCCTCTTGCCTCCCCTGATGCCACTCTGGTGACCAACGTACGGCATTACGAGGCATTATTGCATGCTTCAGAAAGCTTAAAATCAGTTCAACAAGGGCTTGAAATGAACATTCCTACCGACTTGGTTTCTCAAGATTTACGTGAAGCATTATATCACCTTGGAAGCATTACGGGAGAAATCACCACCGACGAGGTACTTGGTTCCATTTTCTCACGTTTTTGCATCGGAAAATAATATGTTATGGGTAAATTGAACAATAACACATCTCAACGTGTCCGCAACAAATCCAGCATTGCAATCCTTATAACAGCGGCGGCACTCATGTTGTTGATTTCAGGCATCCAGCAGTATTCTGCCCGAAAGCAAATCCGCTCCGATTTGGAGCGTAACGCCGAGATGGAGTTGGTCATCAAGTCCATAGCTGTCAAGCATGCACTTGAAGATGTAGAGCTTGCGTTACGAAACCGTAGTTGGGAATTCGAGCAGTTCCTCCCCTATCCTGATTCCCTGTTTGCCGTTACGCGCCGCATCGTGGAACAGAACCCCAGTTTCGACGGCTGCTGCATCGCCGTGGTACCCAACTACTACCCCGAAAAAGGCCGTTTGTTTGAGCCTTATACTGCACATCGGGGTGAGGAGATAGAAACCGTCCAACTTGGTTCGGAGGAACATGACTATAGCAAAAACAAAAATTTCATTTTAGCGGTTGAAAATGACAGTTCTTTTTGGAGCGAACCGTATCATGATGAAGATGACCCGAATGTGACGCTCATCACCTTTACTTTCCCCATATACAACGCTAAGGGGGAGATTGCAGCCGTTGTTGGCGTTGACTATATTACCGATAGAATCGGCAAGATGCTGAATTCCAAACACATGTTCCCTTCTTCCTATCATATTTTGATTTCGGACGAGGGCAAATTGATCTGCGGTCCAGAGGAAGTCGGAAACACGCATCAACTTGCAGAAGAGACCCTTGACATGATTAACGACAGCACTCGTGAGCGTTTTGTCAGTTCTTCGGGCCATTGCACACTCTTGTCCTTCATCGACAATGAAGACGGCTCAAAAGGTTATGTGTTTTACAATTCGCCACAAAACATAAAACCGTGGAGAATTGCTGTCGTCAATTACGACTATGAAGTGTTTGCGCCTTTGATAAAAATGCGATGGAGAAACCTGTTGTTGACCTTGGCTGGTTTGCTGATTCTCTCCTTCATCATTCATCGTTCCGCCAAGAACATCTCCAAACTGCAACAGGCCACTTTGGAACGGGAACACATTGACAGCGAGTTGAATATCGCCCGGAAAATCCAAATGGATATGATACCCAAGGTCTTCCCGCCTTTCCCCGAACGCAATGATATCAATATCTATGGTTCACTTGTCCCTGCAAAGGTGGTCGGTGGCGACCTCTACGACTTTTTCATCCGTGACGAGAAACTCTACTTCTGTATCGGAGATGTCAGTGGCAAGAGTGTTCCAGGGGCACTTGTTATGGCGGCGGGATACACGCTTTATCATTCATTGGCAGCTCATGAGAGCAACCCGTCACGCATCATGCAGGCCCTTAACGAGGCCCTTTCCAAGGACAACGAAACCAATATGTTCGTCACCATGTTCATCGGTGTGCTCGATTTGCCTACTGGGAAACTGCGCTATTGTAATGCAGGCCACGAGCATCCTTTCATTATCGGACAGAAAGTCAGAGCATTGCCAGTAAAGCCACATTTACCTTTGGGCGTTGTGGACGACATGATTTACACCACGCAAGAGGATTTTTTGGCTAAAGGCGAGATGGTGTTTCTTTACACCGACGGCCTCACCGAAGCCAAGGATATGAAACACGAACAGTTTGGGTTGAAACGGGTGGAATCTGTCTTGGAAACTTTTGTAGAGCAAGGCGGCATACCTACAGAGGCTTTAATCCATACCATTTCGGAGAAAGTCGCAGCTTTTGTGGGCGATGCCGAGCAAAGCGACGACTTGACTTTGTTGGCCATACAATACACCCCTAAGGAAAAACCGATAGTGTTGCATGAGAGCTTGACCCTTACGAATAAGGTGAGCGAGATCACGAAACTCAACACCTTTGTGAAATCGGCCACGACTGCACTTAACTTGGAAACCGACCTCGCCAACAAAATCAAGTTGGCTGTTGAAGAAGCTGTAACCAATTGTATTGAATATGCCTATCCTGTTGGTACTGTTGGAGATGTGGTTGTGGATATTGAAGCTGACGACTCTACAATCAGGTTCATCATCACCGATTCGGGTGCTGATTTTGACCCTACCAAGGTCAGTAAGGCAGATACTACCCTTTCGGTAGACGAGCGTCCCATTGGCGGCTTAGGTGTATTCCTTGTCCGCAACCTGATGGATAGCATCAACTACGAGCGGATTAAAGGGAAGAATGTGCTTCGGATGGAGAAGAGGTATTCTTGAGATGTCCTAAAAAACTATGACCTCTCCTTTTTTTTTCTATTTTTGCAAATTCATCATTAAGAATTCACAATAAAAACATAACTATGAACACCAATATCACAGAAAAAGACGGGGAATACACCGTATTTCTCGAAGGCGAACTTGACACCGCCCACGCCCTAGAAGTTGAACAAGCCATGCAACCCCTCCACGAATTAAGCGGGAAAAACATCACCATCGACTGCAGCAAATTGGAATACATCGCCTCAAGTGGTTTGCGTATCCTTTTGGGCTTACTGAAAAGCGCCAAAGGTAATGGCAACAAGGTGGTTTTGAAAGACCTGAACGACGAAATCAAGGAAGTCTTCAAGATGACGGGCTTTATCGACCTATTCGACATAGAATAAATAAAATCAACATCTTATGAAATACTATTTCAACCAACCTGCAAAATGGTTTTGCATGGTGATAGCTCTATTGTTTGCGATTGGACTTAAAGCTCAGGAAGCCGACAACGAGTTTACAATAGGTGCCAAATTGAATTCCCGTGGCGAACTACGCATTGGAGGATTCAAGGCCGACAGCATAGATAACGAACGTATGGCCAATTTTATCTTAGGCTCATACCAACTTGATTTCGACTATAAGCGTTCATGGCTCGAGTTGCGACTTTCGCCAAAACAAGCGGGTGTTTGGGGCCAGGCCGTTGGTGGCTTGAGTCTTGCCGAAGCCTGGGCATTGGTGAAATCGAAAAACGGCTTTTTTGCCAAAATCGGTCGTCAGATTCTGAATTATGACGACGAACGCATCTTGGGTTATGATGATTGGACAATGACTGCCCCCACACACGATGTGCTGAAGTTTGGCTACGAAGGCTACGGCCACAAGGTACACCTTATTTTTTCCTACAACCAAAACGCCGACAACCCTGATACGGGCAACACCTATTACTCTGACGGCATTCAGCCTCACAAGTCGATGCAAACACTTTGGTATCACTATGATACGCCTAAATCGTTGTTCGGTGCGTCTTTGTTGCTTATGAATGTCGGTATGCAAAGCACTGACATAGAGCGCCCCGACACCTATTACCAGCAGCTGTTGGGTACTTATTTGACTTTTACGCCCAAACAATGGAAACTAACAGGATCGTTCTATTACCAGATGGGTAAGCAGGAAGATGGTGTCCCTATCAGAGCTTTCATGGGTAGCACAAAAGCGGTCTACTCCCCAGGTATTTATTCCCTCTATGCCGGCTATGACTATTTGAGTGGCGATAAGTTTTTTGCGTTGCCTCCTCATGGCGCTATAGGAATGGCCCTGCACGACACAATCAGGGGCTTTAATGCCATTTATGGCTCGCACCACGACTTTTATGGAGCGATGGACTTTTTCTACCTCGACAGTTTCGTCGGTAACTTCACGCCCGGTCTACAGACGCTATATGTCGGCGGCACTATCAATCCAATCAAGAAGTTGAATGTTGACTTATCGTACCATTATTATGCCATCACAACCAATCTGGAAAGAATTCCTTCAAAGACCCTTGGTCACGATTTGGAGATCAAGGCCAGTTATGCCTTCTCCGATGGTATTAGACTATCGGCAGGCTACTCTTATTTGATTGGTACCAACACCATGGCCACCCTACAGCAACTCGATGAAAGGCGAAGGATGAGTTGGGGTTGGCTGATGTTGTCCATTACACCAAAACTATTTACAACCACATGGCAAGACAAAAAATAATCTAATATGAAAACCGCACCATTAACTCAATCTCAAGTCGGCATATATGCGGAGTGTATGAACAATCCGGAAAGCGACTTGTACCAACTTTCTTATCTTTTCACCCTAAGCAAAGACATTGACCTTGAACGGCTTAAAATGGCCATTCTCAAGGCTTTGGAGGCTCACCCTTACGCCAATTGTCGCGTGAAAGTGAACGAAGAAGGCATCCCGGAACAATATATTGAAGCACAAGAATTTGATATTCAGATAGAAGCCGTCAATGACATTGAAGCCGAGAAGCCGAAACTTTACAAGAAGATGGCTTTTGACGGTAGCCAACTGCTCTATTTCAAGCTGTTGAGTTCATCTGAGGCCAAATACATCTATTTCCAGTTCCACCACATCGTTTTCGACGGAGCCTCATTTAGGATTTTGTTGCAAGACATTGACAATGCCTATCAAGGGAAAACCGTTGACAACGAGCCTGTTTCATCCATTGATTTCGCGCTCGATGAATACCAGCAACGGCAAGGAGAGCTTTGGAAAAACGACCAAAAATGGTATCATGAACACTTTGTTTGCGATGAGGTGGATACCCTTTTGCAGCCCGATTTGGATGAAACGACTTTCCGCAGCAACACCATTGAAAGGCAGCTGAAAGTGGATGCAAAGGCCATCGAGAGTTTTTGCAAGGAAAACAATGTGGGTTTGGGCGGCTACTTCACTTCAGCATATGCCCTTCTGATGTCGCGTTATACGGGCGATGATCAAGTGCTGTTTTCCACCATTTGGCATGGACGTGGCGACTACCATTTAACCCAAAGCCTTGGCATGTATGTGAGCACGGTGCCTGCCTACTTCAACATTAAGGACGATATGACCGTGGGCGACTTGCTAAAACAAGGGACCATCACCACGAAGGAAACCCGCAAACACGCGCTGTATTCCTATGCCGATTTTTGTGGAGAACAAGGAATTGAAACACACCAAATGTTTGTGTATCAAGGAAAACTATTCCGTGACTTGAAGTTGAATAATAAGTTATTAACCATTGAGCAGTTGGCCGACAACACGACCAACCAGCCTTTGGAATTCCAACTTTTCCAAACTGATGAAGGTTTCCACGCGATCTTTTCATATCATGCACACCGTTATTCTGAAACCTTTGTCGAGCAGTTGCTGGAGAGTTTCGAGACCGTCCTAAACCAAATGCTTGACATGAACATGCCTTTGAAAGAGATTCATGTTGTTTCGGAAGCACAGCAAGGCCTTTTGGACAGTTTCAACGAAACTGATTTCCAATACGATGAGAGCCAAACCATCGTCTCAATGCTGAATAAACAGGTGGAGCAACATCCCGACAAAGTGGCTGTGGTTTACAAGGACAAGCAATACACCTATCTTGAACTTGGCGAACTCAGCGACAAGATTGCTCAACAATTAGCTGCCAAAGGTTTGTGTAGCGAGGATGTGGTGGCCGTTTTGATTCCGCGCTGCGAATGGATGGCCATTGCCTCCATAGGTGTACTTAAGGCTGGATGTGCCTATCAGCCTTTGGATCCTTCCTATCCCTCCGAACGATTGGAGTTTATGATTAAGGATTCGGGCGTCAAATTGCTTATCGCAGACGAGGCGTTGCTACCGCTTGTGGAGTTTTACCATGGCGAGGTGTTGCTCACCCGCGACCTCAACCAAAGCGTTGAAACCAATGTGCAAATCACCCCACCTACGGCACACAGCCTGATGACTATGATCTACACTTCGGGCACTACTGGAGTTCCCAAAGGATGTCAAATCGAGCACCGTAATGTAGTGGCTTTCTGCTTGATGCACCAAGCTTGTCACAACATTACCGAGCAAAGCAAGATTGCAGCATACGCCAGTTTTGGTTTCGATGCGTCAATTGAGGAATTGTTTGGCAGTTTGACCACTGGAGCAGAGCTTCACATCATTCCTGAAGACATTCGCCTCGACTTGATGGCCTTGAACGACTATTTCGAGCAAAACGGCATCACGCACTCCTTCATGACGACGCAAGTGGCCTATCAGTTTGCCACCAATTTCGAGTGCAAGTCGCTGCAACGCCTGCTGACGGGTGGTGAGAAGTTGCCTTCGTTGGTGCCGCCTCAGAATTATGTGGTAGCCAACGGCTACGGTCCTTCGGAGTCCATTTGTTATGTCACCAATTTTGATGTGACCGAGGAACGCAAGAACATTCCTATCGGCAAGGCGCAGCGCAACATCAAATGCTATATCGTTGATAAATATGGACATCGTCTGCCCGTGGGTGCCTCTGGTGAACTCTGGGTGGCTTCTCCACAGGTGACACGAGGCTATCTCAACCGTCCCGAAAAGACTGCAGAAGTCTACCTCGAGAATCCTTTTGACAAAGAGGAAAAATACAATCGCGTCTATCGCTCTGGCGACATCGTGCGTTATCTGCCTTCTGGCGACATCGAATTTGTTGGGCGTAAGGACGGTCAGGTGAAGATTCGTGGTTTCCGTGTCGAATTGAAAGAGGTGGAAGCCGTCATCAGACAATTCCCTGGAATCAAGGAGGTCACCGTTCAAGCCTTCGATGAACCAAGCGGTGGAAAGTTCATCGCAGCTTATGTCGTCAGCGAACAACAAGTTGACATCCAAAAACTTAATGCGTTTATCATGGATGAGAAACCACCTTACATGGTTCCCGCCGTGACGATGCAGATTGACCGTATTCCCTTGAACCAGAACCAAAAGGTAGACAAAAAGGCGTTGCCGAAACCCGAAAAGCCCGCTGAATCAGCTATCCAAGAGGGAGGCAATGTTCCGATGAATGTGTTGGAGAAGGAAATCCATGCCATTATCGCACAAATCGTTGGAAACGAGAATTTTGGCGTTACTACCGTTTTGGGTTATGCAGGACTCACCTCTATCATGGCCATCAAGTTGGCCATCCAAATCAACAAGCGTTTTGGCGTGACATTGGACTCCAAGACTTTGGCCAAGACCGGCACGGTGCAAAGCATAGAGAACGAGATTTTGGCCAAAATGTTGAGCGATGGTACTGGAAAACAAGAGATTGGCGAAGAGAATCATGCCGAATTAAGCAACATACCCCTGTCCTATGCACAAATGGGCGTTTATGTGGAGTGCATGAAACAACCCGAGTCCACCTTGTATAACATTCCCTCGTTGGTGCGTTTCCCCAAGGATACTGACACTTCGCTGCTCGCGCAAGCTGTGGAGACCGTCATTAAGGCACATCCCCAGATGCGGGCTCATTTTGGAAGTTCAGGTTCTGACATCATTCAAACTGTTGACTTGGATCAACCTATTGAAATAGTGAAGAGTGAGTATAGCGAGGAGAAATTTAAACAATACAAGCGGGAGTTCGTCAAGCCGTTCAACTTGAGACTTGGTCCACTCTATCACATGGAAATTGTCACCACCGAAAAGTGGGTTTACCTTTTGGCCGATGTGCACCATCTTGTCTTCGACGGTGGCTCATTCGACCTGTTCATGAACCAACTTTGCGACTTGATGAACGGCAAGGAGATTGAAGTTGAAACATTCAGTTATGCCGACTTTGTCGCCGCCGAGAAAGCAGCCGAAAACAGTGAAGAACACACTGCTGCCAAAGACTTCTTCCAAGAGCGTCTGGGCAAGGTGGAAGGCGTGACCGAGGTACCGTCAGACCTGACCAATCCGAAGGAGCAAGGTGTCACAGAGACGGTCATCGGCAAGCTGGATTTCAACGCGGTTGAAAACTTCTGTCGTCAGCATAACCTCACTCCGGCACACCTCACCCTTGCTGCTGTCTTCTACACGCTTTCGCGTTTCACCAACAACGAGCAACTCTGCATCACTACCATCAGCAACGGCCGTTCGGACCTCCGTATCAGCAACACCATTGGCATGTTCGTCAACACTTTAGCATTGAGCGCTACCATTGGAGAACAAAGCGTGATGGAGTTCTTGAACGAGACTAGTAAGAATTTTGATGAGACTTTGCGACACGAAAACTATCCCTTTGCGCAAATTGCCAACGACTACGACCTCTCGGCAGAAATCATGTTTGCCTACCAAGTGGGTGTGGTCAGTAACTATGTCTACAAAGGCCAAACGCTTGAGGTTGAGAGTCTTGAACTGGATGTGCCGAAGTTCCGTATCGCTTTCTACATCACCAATGATGAGACGGGACAACCCTGTGTCTGTGTTCAATACGACAACGGACGCTACAGCCACGATCTGATGCAGCATTTGGCCCAATCGGTCTGCAATGCAGTGGATGCTTTCATCCGTCAACCAGAGATGAAGTTGCAGCAAGTGTCGCTGTTGGATGCCGAACAAGCTGCCATCCTCGACAGTTTCAACCAGACTGAGGTGCCTTATGACGACACCCAGACCATTGTCTCGCTATTCCGTAAGCAAGTGGCCCAAACACCCGACAATATGGCGTTGGTGTACCATGACAAGCACTATACTTACAAAGAAGTGGATGCCATTTCGGAGCGCATTGCCAATTACCTTGTGAAACAAGGACTTGGCAACGAGGATGTGGTCTCAGTACTCATTCCGCGCTGCGAGTGGATGGCCATTGCATCGTTAGGCGTGCTGAAGGCTGGTTGCGCCTATCA
>CAMYXV010000049.1 GCA_947303055.1 uncultured Bacteroidales bacterium | reverse complement strand
TGCCAAGGTTGGGCACCAAAGTAGTGAAGGGATAGTCGGCAATCTCAGGCTTGGCAGCTGAGACGACCGAAAGTAAGGTAGACTTACCCGCATTCGGGAAGCCCACCAAACCGACATCAGCCAAAAGCTTCAGTTCCAAGGTAACCCATTCCTCTTGGCAAGGCTCGCCAGGTTGGGCGAACTTGGGCGCTTGCAGGGTGGCTGTCTTAAAGAAGGCGTTGCCCTTGCCTCCACGTCCGCCTTTGAGCAGCACGACTTCCTGCTTGTCTTCGGTGATTTCACCCATCATGGTGTGGTCTTCCGAACGATAGGCTACCGTACCTAAGGGCACGTCAATGTAGATGTCGTCGCCAGCGGCACCCGTGAGTTGGTTTCTGCCTCCTGGCACACCGTCACCGGCAAAAATGTGTTTGGTGTAGCGCAGGTGGAGCAAAGTCCAAAGTTGTGCATTGCCGCGCAGGATCACGTTACCGCCGCGTCCACCATCGCCGCCGTCGGGACCACCTTTGGGGATGTATTTCTCGCGACGGAAATGTAGCGAACCTGAGCCACCCTTGCCCGAGCGGCAGAATATCTTGACGTAATCAACGAAATTTGAGGTCATAATAATAAGCTGTTAAAGGGCACTTCGATACTTCGGCTGCGCTCAGTGACCCTCAATGTTTAAAACTCATCGATGAATTCAATTCCTTCATTGCTGTCGTCTTGCCAACAGTTGAAATTCAGATCCACCCCAGGGGCATAAGGTTTCGGGAAATCACCCTTGCTGACGTTCAGATTCTTGTCGGCATACACCTTTTTCATATAAAGGGCCCAGATAGGCAATGCCGTGTGAGAACCTTGTCCCAAACGGGTTGAACGGAAGTGGACGCTACGGTCTTCGGCACCCACCCAAACACCCGTGGTTAGGTCTGGGGTGATGCCCATGAAGTAACCGTCACTGTTCTTTTGGGTGGTTCCTGTTTTGCCTGCAATGGGGTTGGTGAAACCATATAAGGAACGCAAGCGCACACCTGTGCCGCTTTGCACCACGCCTTTCATCAGTTCGATCGTCTTATAGGCGGCGAGTTCGCTCATGGCCTCCGATTCTTCAGGGGTGAAACGTTGGATGACGTTGCCATTCTTATCCTCTATGCGGGTGATGAACATCGGCTTGATGTAGACGCCCTTGTTGGCAAAAGTGCTCATTGCACCGACCATCTCAATCAGCTTCAAATCGCAGGAACCCAAGCAGATAGAAGGAACGGCATCGATTGGCGATTCTACGCCCATACGGCGAACGTGGGTGATGATGGCCTCGGGGCCATAGTGGTTCATCAAGTAAGCCGAAATCCAGTTGTTGGATTGCGCCAAGGCACTCTTTAAGGTAATCTCACCTCCGCCACCTCCACCGTTACTCGGCGACCAGAAACGTCCGTCGGGAAGCTCGATGTTGTATGGAATATTGGGAATCTTCGTGCAAGGTGTGAATTCGCTGTCACCCATGGCATACGAATATAGGAAAGGTTTAAAAGTGGAGCCCACCTGACGGCGTGCTTGGGTAACGTGGTCGTACTTGAAGAATCGATAATCCAAACCGCCCACATAAGCTTTCACATGGCCAGTGTGGGTCTCGATGGAGATGAGGCTGGCCTGCAAGAATCCCTTGTAATAGCGGATGGAATCCATAGGTGTCATGACCGTGTCGATGGGGCCGTTCCATGAGAAGACGGTCATGGGCACAGGACGGTTAAACACCGCTTTGATGGTATCATAAGGCACGCCTGCGTTCTTCATGGAACGATAACGGTCGGTGCGCTTCATAGCGGTCTCAAGGATATGGTCGATTTCGTCGGCGGTCAAGTTGGAGAAAGGCGCGTTTTTATAGCCCTTCCAATGGTTGTTGAACAAAGGTTGCAATTCCTTGCCCATAAACTCCTTGACAGCATCTTCGGCATAGCTTT
Organism: uncultured Bacteroidales bacterium; assembly: GCA_947303055.1. Taxonomy (GTDB): domain Bacteria; phylum Bacteroidota; class Bacteroidia; order Bacteroidales; family F082; genus Limimorpha. The sequence goes on along the minus strand of CAMYXV010000049.1, from coordinate 9,937 downwards.
GCATGCGCGAATCGATAGTGGTATAGATACGCAGACCGTCGCGGTAGATATTGTAAGGTGTGCCATCGGCACGAGTGGTGTTTTTAGCCCAATTGTTCAACTCACCACGAAGGAACTCGCGGAAATAGGTGGCTTGGCCCGTGTTGTGGTCTCTAATGTTAAAGTGCGACATGTCCAACGGAATCTGCGAGACGGAATCGCACTCGGCTTGGGATATGAAACCGTTTTCGGCCATTTTCTGGAGGACGAGGTTGCGGCGACCTATGGCGTTTTCGGGATTGCGAATCGGGCTATAACGTGTGGGGGCATTGACCACACCGGCCATCAAAGCGCATTCCTGAACGTTCATGTCAATAGGCTTCTTGTCGAAGAAGGTGCTGGCTGCCGCACGAATACCAAAGGCGTTATGTCCAAAGGCCACGGTGTTTAGGTACATAGCGATGATTTCTTCCTTAGAATAGTTGTGCTCCAGCTTAGTGGCGGTAATCCATTCCTGGAACTTGCGCAGCACGAGTTTGGGTTTGCTGAGGTTTTCGCCACGGGGGAAGAGGTTTTTGGCCAACTGTTGCGTAATAGTACTACCGCCGCCTTTCTTGCGTCCCGTCAGCACACCGAAAGCCACACGGAAAAGAGCTCTCTCGTCAATACCGGAATGGTCGGTGAAACGTTCGTCTTCAATGCTGATGAGGGCTTCGGGCATGTAATGTGATATCTCGGCATAGCGCACATTACTGCGGTTTTCCACATGATAAGTGCCCAAAATCTTACCGTCGGCAGAAATGATTTCGGTAGCAAGATTGGTTCGCGGGTTTTCCAACTCATCGAAAGAAGGCATGGTACCGAAGATACCTACAGCGACGCAAAAGAAGAACAAAATGACGAACAAGAGAACCGATCCAAAGACAATCCACAGATTCTTTATGGCGTTCGGTTGGCTTTGTTGCTTCGTTTTTTTCTTTTTATCATTCATGTCTTATTGTTTTTCAATATACAATCCAATATCAGAGATGCCTTTCAGCGTGGGTTCACGCATGGCTTGTTCGATTTCGAAATGATAGGTTCCTTTCAGGGGGAAAAGAAGGTTCTCGTTTAACGGGATAAGCAAGTCCCTCATGCTACCGCTGCTTTTGCCAATCCATTGGCCTTCGGGAGTGGCAAGGGTGCATTCGATTGTATCATGCGTGAGGTTGCCGTTGGGCATTCGGGTATGGAGGAATACAAAGAGGTTGCTGTAACGGTAGTTCTCCATGTGGCGCAGCCCGATGCCGAACACATAGCTGCTGATGGTGTCGTTGATGTCGACATCGAAGGCAACTCTGTCTTCTTGCCTCCATTCAGCTTCCGGAATGACGGTGCGCTTGTTGAATGAATCGCTTGTGCAAGCATTCATCACCAGCAAGACGCAAATTGCAATTATCCACTTGAGAGGTTTCTTCATAACCGAAAGTATTAATCACTCATCTTTTTAAGATCTGCCTCACCATAGCCTTCGTTGGTGTTGGTGTGGGCTTCCATCGTCACGGCATAGTCTTCCAATTTCTTGGGTTTCTGACCTTTATGGTTCAAAGCGATGATTTCCTTTACCTTGTCGACGGGAATGGCCATGATGTTGCCTTTGTCGGTGGTGTAGGAATACCACATGATGCCTTTGAACACGTCATTTTTCTGGTGTACGGCGTCGCCACTCTCGAAATGCAGCACGATATTGGGGTCGGAGAAGGCTTTGAGGGCTTCAACATAGGCTTCATACTCGAAATTGAGGCAACATTTCAGTTTGCCGCACTGTCCAGCCAGCTTTTGCGGGTTGGGCGAAAGCTGTTGCACACGGGCCACACCTGTCGTCACCGATTGGAAGTCAGTAATCCATGAGGCACAGCAAAGTTCACGTCCACAGGAACCTAAGCCGCCCAGTTTGGCTGACTCTTGACGTACGCCAATCTGTCGCATTTCAATCCTGATATGGAATTCTTCGGCCAGTTTCTTGATGAGTTCACGGAAGTCGACGCGGCCGTCGGCGGTGTAGTAGAAGATGGCTTTGGTCTTGTCGCCTTGATACTCCACATCGTTGAGTTTCATCTCCAGACCGAGATTATCGATGATGGTGCGAGTGCGTGCCAAAGTGCTGTCTTCCAGTTTGATGGCCGACAAAAACTTTTCCACATCGGTTACCTTGGCGCGGCGGTAGATTTTCTTCATCTCGTTGAGTGGAGTGCGGAATTTCTTGCGTTTCATTTGGCGTTTCACGATTTCGCCCAACAGGGTGACGATGCCAATATCGTGTCCTATAGCGGTTTCGACAGCCACAAACTCGCCCACTTCCAACTCCAAGTCCTCGGGATAGGTGAAATAGTCCTTGCGGTCGTTTTTGAAACGCACCTCAGCCAAGCAAACATTACCTTTAATCTCTTGGTTCTCATAGTCTTTAAGCCAATCGAACTGGCTCAGTTTGCAACGGCCACATGAAAGCACCTTTTGTCCTGTATTATAGGTCGTTCCAAGGGTACATCCACGGTTCAACAACTGCCCATCAATGCTATTAATATCGTTTTTCTGCTGATTTTCAGACATTTGGTAAAATGAATTTAGTAATATGTGTAAATTGCAAAAATACGAAAAAATTGTTTACCTTTGCACTCTGATAAAACATCGCATCGAATCGTATTATTGTACAATTAAAATCTCATCATTATGAAAAAAGGAATTCTCATCATTATTGTCCTGTTGGCAGGGTTAGTCCTTTGGGCCGTTGGTGCTTACAACGGACTGGTTTCCAAGCAGGAAGGCGTTGAAAAGGCTGTCGGTAATGTGCAAACGGCTTATCAGAAACGTGCCGACCTCATCCCGAACCTTGTCGCTACTGTGAAAAACTATGCCGAGTATGAAGCTGGAACTTTGACGGCTGTGGTTGAAGCCAGAGCCAAGGCAACGGCTACCACCCTTGATGCCAAGAACCTCACCGAGGAAAACCTGAAAGCTTTCCAAGCTGCCCAAGACGAGATGTCGGGTGCTCTTTCACGCTTGTTGGTGACGGTGGAGCAATATCCGGACTTGAAGGCCAACCAAAACTATCTTGACTTGCAGTCGCAGTTGGAAGGTTGCGAAAACACCATCGCCAACGCCCGTAGGGAGTTCAACGAGATGGCTCGTGACTATAACACTGCTGTGCGCCGTTTCCCGGGCAACATCATTGCAGGCTTGTTCGGCTTCGACAAGAAACCTTATTTCGAGGCCTCGGAAGGTGCCGACAAGGCTCCCGATGTGAAGGATTTATTCCAATAAAAAATAAAAAAATTCTTGCATCGTTTTTTTCAATCCACTATTTTTGCACCTTTTAAATGACGCAAAAATGTGTGGAATAGTAGCTTATATAGGCCAGCAAGAGGCCTATCCTATCCTCATTGAGGGCTTGAAGCGCCTCGAATATCGTGGTTACGACAGCGCCGGTGTGGCACTGCTCAACGAGGCTAACGAACTAAACGTATACAAAGCTAAAGGCAAGGTCTCCGACTTGGAGGCCTTTGCTTCTTCTAAAGATGTCAGCGGACACATTGGCATTGCGCACACCCGTTGGGCCACTCACGGCGAGCCTAACCAGGTGAATGCACACCCGCATCGTTCGCAATCGGGCAACCTCGCCTTGATTCACAACGGCATCATCGAAAACTATCTGAGCCTGCGCAAGGAGTTGGAAAAGCGTGGATTTAAGTTCTTGTCGTCGACCGACACGGAAGTGCTCACCAACCTCATCGAAGACGTGCAGCAAAGCGAGCATGTCAACTTGTTTGAGGCAGTGCGCATCGCTTTGAATCACGTGGTGGGTGCTTATGCCATCGTCATCCTGGAAAAAGGCCATCCCGACGAGCTGATTGCTGCCCGAAAGGGGAGTCCCATGGTCATCGGCATCGGCGATGGTGAGTATTATATTGCTTCTGATGCCACACCTATCGTGGGTCGCACACAGAAGGTGGTTTACCTTGAGGATGAGCAAGTTGTCAGAATCAAGTTGGGTGAGGAACTGCATATCAAGACCATCCAGGACGTGGAGGCTATCCCTTACGTTCAGGAATTGAAGATGAACCTCGACAGCATCGAGAAAGCGGGTTTCGACCACTTTATGATGAAGGAGATTTACGAGCAGCCTACTATCGTGCGTGACACTATGCGCGGTCGTTTGCATCCCGAGGGTAACACTGTGCGTTTGGGTGGCATCGCACAATACGAGAAGCAATTGCTTTATGCCGATAACATCGTTTTTGTGGCCTGCGGTACCTCATGGCACGCCAGCTTGGTGGGTAGCTACCTTATTGAGAAACTGGCCAAGATTCGTGTGAAAGTGGAATATGCCTCTGAGTTCCGTTACCGTGATCCCGTGGTCACACCGCACGATGTGGTGATTGCTGTGTCACAGTCGGGTGAGACCGCCGACACCTTGGCTGCCATCCAACTGGCGAAGGATAAAGGTGCGGTGGTGTTGGGCATCTGCAATGTCATCGGCTCGTCCATTTCAAGGGCCACTGATGCAGGTATTTACACTCATGCTGGTCCTGAGATTGGTGTGGCTTCCACCAAGGCTTTCACATCGCAGGTGACGGTGATGGCCATGTTGGCCTTGCGCTTGGCTGAGTTGAAAGGCTCGTTGAAAGACGAGGATCGCCTCAGATTCATCCAAGAACTCGACCGCATTCCAGATAAAATCCAATGGACTCTCGACCATAGTGGCCACGTGAAGGACATTGCCGAGAAGTATAAGGATGTGCGCAACATGCTGTATCTCGGCCGTTTGCAGAACTACCCCGTCGCCCTTGAAGGTGCTTTGAAGTTGAAGGAGATTTCCTACATCCATGCCGAGGGTTATCCCGCAGCAGAGATGAAACACGGTCCTATCGCCTTGATTGACAAGGATATGCCTGTGGTGTTCATTGCCACCAACCATAGCACCTACGAGAAAGTGCTTAGCAATATCCAAGAGGTGAAGGCACGTAATGGAATAATTATTGCCGTAGTGAGTGAGAAGGACGTGCAAGCGCGGAAAATGGCAGATTATGTGATAGAGATTCCCGAGACAGAGTGCCTCTATTCGCCGTTGTTGGCGACGGTGCCCTTGCAGATCTTGGCCTACCACATTGCTGTGATGCGGGGTTGCAATGTCGACCAGCCGCGTAATCTCGCCAAGTCGGTGACGGTGGAATAACAACAAAACAATGGATTGAACCTATGAAAAAGTTAGTGTTTCTTTGCAGTATAATGATGCTGAGCCTCAATATGTTGGCACAAATCAACTTGCATGATGGTAGTTGGCAATGTGTCCTTAACGAACAGTTTGACGAAGGAGAGTCTTACTGGAATTGGGATACCAAGCGGTTCTTGAATACTGGCGACTACAGTTGGAAAGGCTATATGGCAACGATTATCCCGAAAGGCGAGTATGAGATTTATCAGTTTGATAATTGCCGAATCAATACGACCGACAACACCATGCATCTTGTGGCTTATTACGACTCAGCTTGTATCAGTCGCAATAATTATTATTTGCCCAAGTGGATGCAGACGGCTGAAGGTGGTAAAGGTTATCCCGCAAGCGATGGCCGGTTGTATTTCTCGGGCGCGATGCAGTACAACAAGCAACACTATGTGAAAAACGAAGAGGACAGAAAGTTCTTGTACGGGTATTTTGAAATCCGTTGCAAGTTACCCACACACCCAGGGGCTTTCCCTGCATTTTGGTTGCAATCCTCCAGTGATGTGGTTGGAAAAAAATACTACGAAGAGATCGACATTTTTGAGTACAGTTGGTGGATAACGAGTCCATCAGGTCCCAACCGCAATACCCCAGGGCTGGGATCAAAAAGATGCTATACTTGTGGCCTGTATTATAACAACACAAACAATACCTATAGTGACAACAGCTATGCAAGGACTTATCCATTAATACCAAGCAAAAGCAGTGATCTGGATGAATACCATACCTACAGTTGTTTGTGGCTGCCCGACCGTGTGGTTTGGTATTTTGATGGCAAGGTCATGAATGAGTATTATGATAGGGCTAACATTCCTCACAGACCTATGGCTCTAAACGTGAATTACGCAATAGATAGGTATTATCGCCACGGAGGTATCCCATGGACTGGCCCAGATGAAATGGTTATAGATTACATCAAGGTGTATCAACAAAAGAAGCCTGGAAGGAATTAGAAATGTTTATGGGTACACTTCAAAATGAGAAACCCCTCAAAACCAAGTGGTTATGAGGGGTTTCTTGTAGTACCGAAGGCCGGGATCGAACCGGCACGAGTGTTACCTCATCGGTTTTTGAGACCGACGCGTCTACCGATTCCGCCACTTCGGCATGGGTTCCTCGCGTCAAACGCGGCTGCAAAAATACGGATTTTTTCATTCACTGCAATATTCTTGAGAAAAATTTCCAAAATTGTATTGTTCTCATCGATAAAATGCCTAATTTTGCAGCCCGAAAAGCGAAGCCTTTGACAAAGTCAAAAGCAAAGCTTTCAACAGGGTTAAAACCAACTTCAACATCCACAAAAATGTCAGAAAGATTCGTTTCCATTTTTGCCGGTAGGGCTACCAAGGAATTAGGTAACAAAATCGCCGAAGCCTATGGCATTCCATTGGGCAAGTCGTCGGTATCTGTCTTTTCCGATGGCGAATTTCAGCCTTCTTTTGATGAAAGTATCCGTGGCCGTCACGTGTATATCGTGCAGTCCACCATGCCTACCACCGACAACCTTATGGAATTATTACTGATGATTGATGCTGCCAAACGTGCTTCGGCCCACAAGATCATTGCTGTGATGCCCTATTTTGGTTGGGCACGTCAGGATCGCAAGGACCAACCGCGCGTAAGCATTGGTGCCAAGTTGGTGGCCAACCTGTTGGCGGCTGCGGGTGTCAACCGTATCATCACCCTTGACCTCCATGCCGACCAAATCCAAGGCTTCTTCGACATCCCAGTGGATGCTTTGTATGCCTCCACGCTCTTTATCGAACATATCCAAAAGATGAATATCGAGGATCTGCTGATTGCCGCTCCCGACCTGGGTGCTTCAAAACGCGCCTCGGCCTATGCCAAACGTTTGGGTTGTGACCTTGCTATTTGCCACAAACATCGTCCACGCGCTAATGTGGTCGACAGCATGACCCTCATCGGTGATGTGAAAGACAAGAACGTCATCATCCTGGATGACATTATCGATACCGCTGGCACCATCGTGAAGGCTGGACAAGTGATGATAGACAATGGTGCCAAGAGTGTTAGGGCTTTTGCCACCCATGCCGTGTGCAGCGGTCCTGCCATGGAGCGTTTGGACAAATCGGTATTCAGTGAGGTGGTGGTCACCGACTCCATCCCGTTGCCTGCTAATGCTTCAAAGAAAATCAGGGTGGTGAGTACGGCCGAGATGTTTGCCGATGTCATCCGTCGTGTAGAGTCGTACGAATCCATTAGTTCATTATTTAAATAACGAAAAAATCCGTAGAGATGCGGCGCGCCACGTCTCTGCAAACAACAATAAACAATTAAACAACAAACAATTAAACAATCAACACAATGAAAACTGTATCATTGAGCGGTTCTCTCCGCGAGAACGTAGGGAAAAAGGATACTAAGGCTCTTCGTAAAGCCGAAATGGTTCCATGTGTCATGTACGGTGCTGGCGAACAGCAGATTCACTTCGCCACTCCTGAGAAGAACTTCACCAAGATCCTCTTCACCCCTGAGACTTACGTCATCGACTTTGAAGTCAATGGCAAGAATTACAAGACCATCCTTCAAGACATTCAGTATCACCCTGTGACCGACAAGGTGTTACACGCTGATTTCCTCATCGTGAAGGAAGACAAGCCTATCACCGTTACCCTTCCTATCGCTTTGGAAGGCTCAGCTACTGGTGTGATGCGTGGTGGTAAGCCCAAGATGGGTATCAAGAAGGTGAAGGTTTGCGGTCTGATTAAGGATCTGCCGGACTATGTGAAGGTCAATATCAGCAACGTGAACATCAACGAGGCCATCAAGGTGAAAGACCTCGACATCGAGAACGTGACCCCCGTCACTCCCGACTACACCGTCATCTTCGCTGTCAACGCCGCCCGTGGCGCTGCCGTTGCCGAAGAAGAAACCGAAGAATAATCAATTATTCACTCATACGAATAGGCCGTCTTCGGGCGGCCTATTTTTGTAAGGAGCAGGTTGCTGAGCACTGAGCTTGTCGAAGTGTCTAAGCACCGTCACACTATCAGTCGGCCCTTCGACCCTTCGATGGGTCTCAGGGACCTTGGCTTTTTAGATACCAATGCATCATGTCGATTATTAATAGTATTTTTGCGCGGTTATTCCATAGAGGAAAACAAAACGAACCTGACGAAATGAAATACCTGATTGCCTGTTTGGGAAACATCGGCGCCGAGTATGACAATACGCGGCATAACATCGGTTTCAAGATTGCAGACCGCTTGGCGAAGGACCTTGAAGGCTCCTTCATCACGAATCGGCTTGCCCAGACCGCAGAGCTGAGATTCAAAGGTAAAACCTTGCTTGTCATCAAGCCGACGACTTATATGAACTTGAGCGGCAAGGCAGTGAAGTACTGGCTGCAGCAGGAGAAAATTCCGATGGAAAACCTTTTGGTCGTCAATGATGATATCGCATTGCCTTTGGGTACGTTGCGTCTCCGCAAACAGGGTGCCGACGGTGGCCACAACGGCTTGACCGACATTATCGAGAAATTGGGAACCAACGTGTTCTGCCGTCTGCGTTTCGGTCTGGGTGACGACTTCCCACGCGGCCGTCAGATTGATTTCGTGCTGGGCCAATGGAAGCCCTCAGAAGAGCCCATCGTCGACCAAAAAGTGGATGAGGCTGTGGAAATCATCAAGAGTTTTGTCACTCAGGGAGTGGATCGGACGATGAATCTATACAATAAACGCTGATTTTCGGTAAACGTCATTGTGAGGAGGAACGACGAAGCAATCCAGATAGAAGCTTTTTATCTGGACTGCTTCGTGCCTCGCAGTGACGTTGAGTGTTCTTTAAGCTTGTTCTTCCGCGTCCCGTGCCTTCTTGTCTTTCAAAGACCCTTCAAAAATATCAAACCTCACGAATCGGCATTCCAAAGGTCCGTTCCAAACGGGTATTTTGGCTGTGGGTTTCAGACCGACATGCTTTAGGGCTACGGCATCGTCGGTGATGAGCCAGCACTGGAAGCCTTGGAAGTTGTGTTTCAAGGTGCGGCCGATTTCTTCATACAATGTATCGATATCGTCTTCCTCCAAACGGTCGCCGTAGGGCGGGTTGATGACGAGGATGCCACCGCCTTCGGGTGGGGTGAGGTCGTGCATGTCCTTCTTCATCAGGTGGATGTCGTGCTGCAGGTGGGCGTAGTTGATGTTACCCTCGGCGATGGCGACGGCTTTGGGTGAGCGGTCGGAAGCCCAAATCTCATAGTCGAAGTCACAAATCTTGGCATCGGCTTCCTCGCGGATGCGTTGCCAGAGCTCGGCATCATAGTCGTCCCATTTCATGAAGCCCCACTGTTTACGATAGTATCCCGGCGGAATCTTCATTGCATACATAGCCGCCTCGATGGGCAGGGTGCCTGAGCCGCACATGCAGTCAAGGAAGTTGCAGTCGGCATTCCAACCTGTGAGTTGAATGAGACCAGCGGCCAAGACCTCGTTCATCGGGGCCTTGTCGACTTGCTTGCGGTAGCCACGGTGGTGCAGACTCTCGCCTGAGCTGTCGAATAGGATGGTCACCTTATCCTCGCGGATGTGCAGGTTGATGCGCAGGTCAGGGTTCAAGGTATTGATGTTCGGACGGATGCCATACACGTCGCGGAATTGGTCAACGATGGCGTCTTTCATCGTCAAGCCTGCATATTGCGAATGGGTGAAGAAACGTCCGCTCGTCACGGCATCGACGCAG
>CAMYXV010000048.1 GCA_947303055.1 uncultured Bacteroidales bacterium | reverse complement strand
CATGTTCGTGTGTTTTTATGCCGCAAAAATAGTCACTTTTTGGTTTTGTCGCAACTATGGATGAAAAACATTTACTTTACCACCTCCACAATCTTCTCCCCCAACGCCTGCTGAATCATGGCTGCGTGGGTGCAAAATCTCCCTGAAAAACCACAAAAATTCTGCTTTCCGATATGCTTGGATATTAGCTCTTTACAGTCTATTGGTTTTTCTCCCCTTTTGCTCCCCTTTTCATCACCTTTTGGGTAGCTCTGAGGTTCCTATGACCTAACAAAGGGATAGCTCCATGGTAGATAGTATTTCTTTTTGATGTGTGTTGCTCATCGAATGCCAATAATTTGTACTTTTGACCCCGATTTAATCAACCACCGTGCAGTTCAAAAACGTCATAGGCCAATCCGCCATCAAACAAAGGCTTATCCAAAGTGTGAGGGAAAATCATGTCTCTCACGCACAGCTCTTTTTGGGTCCTGCCGGAAGTGGTAAGTTGCCTTTAGCCTTGGCTTACGCCCAATACATCCTCTGTCCGAACCGCACCGAGACCGACAGTTGTGGCGTGTGCCCGACCTGTCAGAAGATGCAGAAACTGGTGCATCCCGACCTGCATTTCGTCGTGCCAACGGCCACCACAAAGAAGATCAAAAGTAACCCCGAGTCAGATTTGTTTATGGAGGAATGGCGAGAGTATGTCATTCAGAATCAGGGGTATGTAGACACTTCAAGCTGGTACACCTTCCTCGATGTGGAGAACAAGCAGGGCTATATGTCGGTGCGCGATGCGGCCTCGTTGTTGCGCAAGTTAAGCATGAAAGCCTATGAAGGCGAGTACAAAATCGCCATCATCTGGATGGCGGAGAAGATGCGCGTTGACACGGCTAACAAATTGCTGAAACTGCTTGAGGAACCGCCCGAGAAGACCGTTTTCCTGCTCATCGCTGAAGACCAAGAGGAGTTGTTGGCCACCATCAAGTCGCGGACGGCCTTGGTGAAAATCCCGGCCCTCGATACTGTTTCAATTGAAATAGCCTTGCAGCAACGTTATGGCTGTGACCCTCAGCAGGCCCACGACTCAGCCATGGTTTCGGAAGGCAACTGGCTGACGGCTTGTCAATCGTTCAAGGATTTTGAAGACCATAAGTTCTTCTTCGCCACTTTCCAACAATGGATGCGCCTCTGCTTCCGCGCCGCTTATTCCGAACTGATTGACTTCTCAAACAACATCAAAACGATTGGACGCGAAAAGCAAAAGGAACTGCTGGAATACGGTTTGCGCATCGTCCGCAATTCCCTGCTGTTCAATAACAATCTTGCGGAAATCGTCATGTTGCCCGAAGACGAGAAAACTTTCAACTCGAAGTTTGCGCCTTTCGTCAATCCTGCCAATCTGGCACAAATTGCTGAGCTTTTTGAGGAAGCCATGCGACAAATTGAACGCAACGGCTACGCACCGCTTATCTTTACGGATGTGAGTTTTAAGATGGTGGGGCTGCTGAAGAAGAAATAGGTTTTTGCTTCTTGAACCGCCTCCTATAGATTCCTTGCCTTCTCACTTTCCTCTGCTGGAATGACATAGGAGGCTGACTATTACGATTTTACTCGTAAACCTCTACAGTTCCCATTTCAAACTGAATGGGATTACCAGCCTCGAAGTAGCGCACATCGTGTAACACCTTGTCAAACACATAGTTCTGAATCAACACGAAGTCCTTGCCGCCTTCGATGAGGGCATACATGCGGTCGTGGTCCTCGTCGCCATAGTCACCGCCGAAGTCAGTCACGCCATTCAGCACCAACTTCCTAAAGGTCTTCATATCCTGCGTGTTGCCGTCTTTGTCGGTCACAGTGATATAATGCACGTATGGTGAGCTGGTAATGGAGTCGATACGCTCCTGAGGCAAGGTATTAGTGAACAATGCCTCAAAGCGCAAGTCGCTGAACGAAGACAGCAGATTGATGACTTTCAAAGTGTCGTAAGGCACATCCTTATTGTCACAAAGGCGCGTGAGTTTGTACTGGTGTTTCCCGACATTCTCGATGCGGAAGCTACCTTCTGGGTCTTCGTTGAGCACCATCTCAACGGACTGGATGTCCGCCATATTCTCATGGAAAACGGTATGGTCGCGCCAGTCGTCGGGATTGGCGGTGAAACGCGTCGTGATGAAGCCACGGAAACTGGGGATGTAGACAATATATGCCTTGTCGGCGCCTTCTTTCAACATGAACGTGCCACTGCTATCCATGGTGGCATCGCCCACATAAAACACCTTCGTGCGCTTCTCATGGTAGAACAGCTTGATTTTGTCGAACAAATTGATGCGCGGCACTATCTGATAGACCTCCACCTTGGTGCTCTGCGAAGCCAACTGCTTGACAATGTTGTCGTGACTGGCCACAGAGACGGGCATCTTGACACGAATCTTGTATAGAGTGGTCAGCAGATACTGCACCTGCTTGGAATGGGCTTTGTAATTGCCATTGAGGGTCCAGCCATGCTCCTGACGTTCCAACAGCGACTCCCTTTCCTTACGGTCGGCCAGATAGATTTTCGTGACCGATGCCGTGTCCCACACTTGGAAATCGGACGACTCGCCTTGAATCGTCGAAAGGTAGCGGTTGTTCCCAATCAAAATGCCAGCGATAACGACTAAAATGGCGGCAATAATAATGGTGATGCGGTTATTCTTCATGACGGTTATTTTTTGCTGTATTTTTTCTTCCTGACGAAAGCCATGACAACTCCGAGCAGAATGATGATGGCAATTGGTACCAATGTATTGATTACCTGCCATTTCACTCTCTCGCGATTCACTTTGGTGGCATCCAACAGGCGGACTTTCAGTTCGCGCGAACGGATGTCAATCAAGCCTTCGCCGTCCACCAGATAACTGATGGCATTTTCGATGAATTCCTTGTTGGTATACGTGATGCCCGTATATTGGTCAAAGCCCAAAGGCAAGGGCTTACGGGTCCTGATGTCGATTTGGTTGCGGATGAGGTCGCCGTCGGCCACCACAATCATGGCGGTCGGGACGCTCTCTTCCATGAAGTCAGTGGCTTGGTCGTCAACGATTTCCTGAGGGACACGGTTGGCATACAGCGAGGGGAAGCTACCCTTCAACAAGTAAGCCACATTCTTCCCTTTCGAGTTGAACATACGCTGGTCGGGAGCCTGACGCAACATGGCCAAAGAGATGAAGACCGGAGCACCAGAGACCTTGGTATAACTTGATGTCTTAAGCAGCGGAATCTGTTCGATGCCGTTGGCTGAGGTGGTGGCATCCATCGAGCTGACGAAATCGGCCTTGATGGCGTTCATGTTGCGCACCATGGGATGGTCTGAAGCAGCCTGCAGCAAGGGGAAATAGTACCAGCGGAAATACTCCAACTGCGCCTGACCGCCCACCTGACCCGTACGAATCGGCAACGAAGCGCAGGTCAAATCCAAAAGCAGGTCGCGATTGAGACGCACACCGTATTTGAAGAGCATGTCGTCAAGGTTGAGGTCTTGCTCTATTCCGATGGTCGACTCCTGGTTTTGCAGACTGTCCATCGTGGCAAACACAGGCTCCACCAACCATAGCACCTTGCCACCATGCATGATGTATTGGTCGATGAGGAACTTGTCCTTCTCGTCAAAAGGTTGCATAGGCTTCGCGATGATGATGGCATCGTATGACGGAAAGACCTTCACGTCTCGTGTCGTGTCCTGAGTTCTATGCATCAGTGCGTCAATCTTACCATCGATGGCCTTGCGCTCAACGTTGTATTTCTGCGATAGCGTTTGGGTGATGTCGTACATCTCCTGTTCACCCCACTCGCCATGACCCTCAATGATGGCGACAAACGGTTTTTCCAATCGGGTGACCTTCTTCACCGCATCGATGAGGCGGAACTCAAGATTCTGCATCGAGGCGTTCAAGGCTTCCTCCGACTTCTGGCCAATCTGGTTTTCAAGCAAATCGATGGCGATTTCGGTATTGTTGCGGTAGCTCACCAAAGCACCAGGCCAAATCACCATCTGCTTTGAAGAACCGTCGCTGTTTTGGACATTCAAGTCGGTGGGATTCAGTCCCGCTCGATACAGTTGATTATAGGTCTCTTTGATTTCGGCTTCATTGCCGCTCTCGGAAGGGTTAATAAACTCGTAATCAATGAATTTTGAATAAGCACGGAACTCATCTAGCATCTCCTTGGTCTCACGACGCAGCTTCTTGAACCCAGCCGGAAAGTCTCCTTCGAGATACACCTTGAAATACACATAGTCGTCGAGGCCGCTGAGGATTTCCTTTGTCGTAGGCGACAAGGTGTAGCGTTTCTCGCTCGTCAAGTCGAAACGGGTGAACACGTACGAGCCAATCACATTAATCAAAACGACAATCGCCACCGTAACGAGGAAAGCGACGATTTGGTTCTTTTTCAGATTCTTGCGTTTGTTTTCCATCACTCACCTCCTTACCATTTGCGGCTTGACAAAACCAGTTTCGTCGCACTGAGAAACAGCGCAATCACACTCAGGAAATACAACACATCGCGAGTGTCGATGACACCACGGCTCAGCGAACCGTAATGCGCGTTCATGCCCAACTGCTGGATGAACAGGTCGACGCGACCGAACAATGAAAGCGAGTAAATGAACTCGAAGCCAATCAACAGGAATCCACAAAGGAAAACCGAGATGATGAAGGCCAGTATTTGGTTGTTAGTCAGCGAACTACAGAAGATGCCGATGCTTACGAAGCTGGCACTGAGCAGGAACAATCCAATGTAGGAGCCCCAGATGCCGCCGCTGTCGAGGTTGCCTTTGGGCAGACCAAGTTGGAACACCGAGAAATAATAAATAAACGTTGGAATCAGCGCCAGCAACACCAAAGCCACGCCTGCCAAAAACTTGGCCCAGATGATTTGCCAATCCGACAAAGGCTTGGTGGCCAGCATTTCGATGGTGCCCGTTCGGTTCTCCTCGGCGAAGCTGCGCATCGTGACGGCCGGCACGAGGAAAAGGAAAACCCAAGGAGCGAGGATGAAAAGGCTGTCCAAGTTGGCATAGCCGAAATTCAACACGTTGAAATCGCTTTGGAACACCCATAAAAACAAACCGGTGATGAGCAGAAACACCACAATCACCATGATGCCGATCAACGAGCTGAGGAAGTTGCTGATTTCTTTCTTAAACAGAGCGTACATACGCAAAAGCTATTGAACTGGTCGAATTAAAGAATTGAGGCGCAAAAATACGAGTTTTTTCCTATTTTTGCTGCATTATCCAACAGAAATCTCCATGAAGCAACTGAAAGCGCTTTTGCTTTTGATAGGATTTGGGCTACTCCTCTGCCAGTGCCAACCCAAAAACGAGGGACTGAGCACGGAGCAATTGTATGCCGAGTTCCAGCAACCTGCGTCAGAATACCGACCTTTTGTGCGTTGGTGGTGGAACGGCGACAAGGTGGAATCTGATGAGCTTGTCCGTGAGCTGCGCATTTTGAAAGAAGCAGGCATCGGCGGTGTGGAAATCAATCCCATCGCCTTCCCGAGCTATTGCGACAGCATCGGCAAAGCTTCACTGCAGTGGCTTAGCCCTGAATGGATTGACATGTTGAAGGTCTGTTTCGATGAAGCTGACTCTTTAAATATGACGTGCGACCTGCTTGTAGGTTCGGGCTGGCCCTTTGGAGCCGAGTTTCTCAAGGAAGACGAGCGGGCTCAAATCGTGGTCAACTATGCGGAAACGGTGAATGGACCAACGACTTTGACTATTGTCTGTGACAGTATTTGCGCTAAGGCTATGCCTAAAGTCAGCTCTCCATTTAAGGGCAATACTAAGGAGTTGATGCTGCTTCGATTATATCCGAACCCAGCTACTTCAGTTGATGACGGTATTACCATTTGGTCGGCCCTTCGACAGGCTCAGGGACCTCAGCTTGATAGTATTATCACCATCGAAGTCCCTAACGGGGAATACACTTTGGCCGCCTTGGTGAAAATCAATGGGTTCCTTGAGGTCATCAACGGTGCACCTGGGGCGGCGGGACCTGTGCTCGACCACTTCAACACCGAGGCGGTCAACCGGTACCTTTACAATATGTCGGATAAGATTGAGGCACAAATCGGGCCGCTGCAGGGCAACATCCGCGCCCTCTTCACCGACAGCATGGAACTGGAAGGCTCCAACTGGACCAACGATATGGCCGAGGAATTCCAAAAGCGTTACGGCTATGACATCACAAAATGGCTGCCTTTCATCCTCTTCAAGATTGGCTCGATGGGCAGCGCACTTAACTATGACCCTGTCATCCCCGTGACCGATGAATTCCAAAAGGAAATCCAACGTGCTCGTTACGATTTTGAAGATTTCAAGGCCCAGCTGATGCAGGAACGCTTCACAGATACCTATCTTGACTGGTGCCATAACCTCGGTGTGAAAGCCCGTGCACAAGCCTACGGTCGCGGCTTCTATCCCTTGGAGAACGCCATGGGCTACGACATCCCCGAAGGCGAGTCGTGGACCACCAATTGGCTGCGTCATAAGCCTGGCGAGGAAATGTCGGAGACCGATTACCGCCGCGGCCGCGCTTATACCATGGTCAACAAGTTCGTTTCGTCAGCAGCCCATTTGGCTGGCAACCGCACCGTCAGCTGCGAGGAGATGACCAACACCTACACCGTCTTCAACATGACGTTGGAACAGCTGAAAATCGGCGGCGACCAATCGGCCATGTCGGGCGTGACGCATAGTGTTTTCCATGGCTTCAATTATTCACCCAATCTTGAAGTGGATTTCCCAGGCTGGCTTCGCTATGGTGCCTTTTACAGCGAACGCAATAACTGGTGGCCGTATTTTCATCTCTACAACAGCTACAA
Organism: uncultured Bacteroidales bacterium; assembly: GCA_947303055.1. Lineage (GTDB taxonomy): Bacteria > Bacteroidota > Bacteroidia > Bacteroidales > F082 > Limimorpha. The sequence goes on along the minus strand of CAMYXV010000048.1, from coordinate 5,139 downwards.
GGCTCGCCTCTCCTACGCTTTGCAACACGGCACCTACTACGCCGACATCGCCATCCTCAACCCCGAGAACGACATGTGGAGCACCATCGGAATGCAGAATGAGCCTTTCCCTAACACCACTCGTGCGCCTTATAAAACTTTGATTTGGGAAGCCATCAACAAATGCGGTGGCGGCGTGGACTACGTGAGCGAAAACAACATCAACCAATCGACCATCCAGAAAGGTAACCTTTGTTTTAACCAAAGAAAATACAATACTTTACTGCTCATTGATGTAGAAAGCTTGCATCCCGAGACCGCCGAGCAATTATTGCATTTTGTAGAAACAGGAGGCAAAATCCTTTGCATCGACACTATCCCTTACCAATCGTTGGGCATGCCGAAACACCATGCTGAAAACGACTCATTGGTCAAGGCTACTATGGAAAAGGTAAAGCAATATAAAGACCATTTCATCTTCGTCGAACCACCCAAAGAAGGCTTCATCCCTTGGTATGACAGCCTAATGCGGCAGATTCCCCCTTTTAAGGGGGCTAGGGGGATTAAACTGCCGCATTACCTTGATATCGAGAACCCTGACCCCTACGTAATGCAAAACCGCTATACCACAGACGACGGCAGCGAGATGATTTTATTGAGCAACAGCCATCGATACGACTCACACACCACCAAAATCACCTTCTCAAAGGAATTAACCCACAAACGACAAGCCCAAATTTGGGACTTGCAAACAGGCGAACGCTTTACCTTGCCGCTTGAAAATGACAACAGTTATACCTTTGACCTCGGACCTGTCGAGTCGGTACTTATCGTGTTTGAAAAAACGAACAAAAACCTCAAACTACCCATTTGCCAACCACTGCATACCATCATTGGCACGATACAACCTACAGACCTCTCAGATGGTTGGGAGGTCACGCTCTGCCATAGTCTTTTGCACGACACCATCAGCACCCATTTTGACACCTTGTTTGACCTCAAGGACAATGAGGCATACCAACATTTTTGCGGAACTGCAATCTATCGAAAAACCATTAATTGGGGTAGAGACGGTGTGCACACCGTCTCTACGATATTGGATTTAGGCCTTGTAGAAGGCGTTTCCGAGGTCTTCGTCAACGGGCAATCGGTTGGCGTACAATATTATGGACGCAGATTATACGACCTTAGTAAAACCCTTCACGAAGGAGAAAATGACCTTGAAGTCCGCGTTACCACCACCATGGGTAACTACCTCAAGACCTTCAGCCGTGAAGACAACCCAACTACTTGGATCTATGTCAATTATCCTCGACGAGATCAACCTTTGCAGCCCATGGGATTACTTGGACCAGTGAAAATCTATAAACCTGATATACAATGAAAAAGCTCCTATTCACCCTCTGCTTCACCTTGTTGTTGGGCTATTACGCCTTCGCAGACAGCCAACAACCCATCTACAACGCCTCCAAATTCGGCATCCGCAGCAACGGCGTGACCATGAACACTCGCAGCATTCAATTCGCCATCGACTGGATTGCGGAACAAGGTGGTGGCACCCTGCGCTTCTGGGTAGGCCGTTACCTTACGGGCAGCATCCACCTCAAATCCAATGTCACCATCGAACTGGTGGAAGGTGCCGTGCTCGTGGGCAGCACCAACCCTTTTGACTATGATCGCCTCGAAGCCACAAACGACCATGCGCTCATCCTCGCTGAAGGGGTCGAAAACATTAGGCTCATTGGCTATTACAACAGCGGTGGTGTCATCGAGGGACAAGGGCGCGAGTTGGGTAACAACTGCACAGACCTCGTGCACAAAGGCCTGATGAAGGACAAACTAAGCAACGACCGCGTGGGCGAAGGCTTCCGTCCCAGACTGCTGATTTTCAGGGAGTGCAAAAACGTGGAAGTCGACAATGTGACCTTCCGCAACGCTGCCAACTGGGTCACCATGTACGACCAATGCGAGAATGTCAAGGTCAACAATGTACGTATCCAAAGCACGGCCTTTTGGAACAACGACGGTATCGACATCGTGGACTGTGATGGCTTCGTGCTCACCAATAGCTATGTCGACGCGAGCGACGACGCCATTTGCCTCAAGTCGCACAGTGCCAAGAAATTGTGTCAGAATGTTGAAGTGAGAAATTGTACAGCTCGCAGTAGCGCGAGTGGCATCAAGTTCGGCACCATGGGTGCAGGCGGATTCAAGAATGTGCGCATCATCAACAACACCGTCTACGACACCTACCGCAGTGCTATCACCATCCAGAGCGTCGACGGTGGCATCTGCGAGAACATCCTCGTCGACTCACTTTATGCCACCAACGTGGGCAACGCCATCTACCTCAACGTTGGGGCTCGCCGCGACAAGCAGAGTTTCATGGACGGCATTACCATCCGAAACTTATATTGTGAGGTGGCCGACACCAAACCCGATGCAGGCTACGAATATGAAGGTCCCATTGAAGACCTGCCGCGCAACATCTCGCCTTGCGGCATCATCGGACTGAAGGACAGCAAGATAAAGAATGTCACTTTGGAGAATATTGAGATCCTATTCCCAGGTGGCGGTGACCCGCATTATGCCCATGTAGGCCTTGACGAGTTGGATAAGGTACCCGAAATGCCCAAGGCCTATCCCGAGTTCTCGCAACACATGGAGCTGCCCGCCTGGGGCTTCTTCATTCGCCACGTTGACGGTTTGATAATGAACAATATTTCACTAAAAGCGATGAAAAAAGACTATCGCACTGCCATCGTCCTAGATGATGTCAGCCACCACAAAATCGACCACCTCAAGGTGGAAGAACCCGATGGGGAACAAAAAGAAAACCTTTATGAACGCAAATAAGCCCTTACCTTTTTTGAAAATTCTTGATAATCTACTAACTCCTTTGAAAATCAACATATTAAAAATGTAATAATCTTATTTTCAACTATTTATGAAAAACTGTTGTTTTTTTTCTTACCTTTGCGTTCGATTTTGAATGCGAAAAAACAACAATAGCATAAATTTCAACGAATTATGTACCAAATTTTTAAAGACCAACTCGAAAAGTCAAAACTCATCATTTCTGGAGTAAAGAGGAACCAACGCTTAGGTCGCGATGCCGGCGTGGAAGAAAGTGTGATGCAGAAGATGGAGGAAGACTGCAAGCGTTTGGAAGCCATTTCTGCCGAAATCGACAAACTTCAAGAAGAACTCCGCAAGAAGAGTGATGAAGCCCATGTCGCCCTCAACACTTTGAAAAGCAGGACCCAAACTGTGAAAAAAGCCATCAAATCAAAGTATGACCAAACTTGGTGGAACAAGTTCGGCATCCCCGACAGAAGATAAGTATTTACGATTTAAAACTCTAATGAAGCCGTTTCTGACGAAACGGCTTTTTTCGTGCGGATTAGAATCTTCTTCTCCCCTTTCAAAGTAGTGGCAAACAGATAGATAGCATCACCGTCACCGATTTTCAAGGTCTTCCGCAACTCTGCCACCGAAAGCGGGAAATTGCGCACCGCAATGCTGGCCTGTTCAACATCGGGCAACAAGGTTTGCTTCAACTTTTTGTTATAAGCGGCCCAGCTTTCCACTTCAAAGATACGGCCAGGAAAACTGGAAATCAATTGCTCAGAAGTATATAAATTACTGTTTTTGTGCAGCTTAAAAACGTCAAAACGCTCGGTCAACAATTTGAAACAGCCTGCTTTCATCACGGCGGGATTGGGTTCGTAAAGGTAATTCAAAACATCCTCTGCAAGGTGACTTTGACAATTGCGTTCTTCCTCCAAAGTGAAACGCAATTCAGGCTGATCTGTCAGCAAATTGACGCAAACAAACTGCACTTCACCTTGATAGTCTCGTTCCATGATGAAATCCAACTCCTTGCATTCGTTGGCGACGGCCACCACATGTACTTGTTTCACATGATGCAATTCCTCCAAGGCTTTGCTGATGTCAAGCATCGGAGACAGTTTCACCATCACCCTTTCGGCTTTTTGAAGTAGCAGTTCTTGCAAGACGGCAACATCGGGTGTACAGTCGCTAATGGAGACGGTTTTACGCCCATAGGTATCGCGGCGGGCTGGGTCAATGAAGATGCAGTCCTTTGGAGCACAGTGGTTCAAATAATCCTCAGCCGTTTCATTCCACACCTTGATGTCAGCTTGCAGAACACCAAAATTGTGTCGTGCCAAGTCGCAAAGCTCGGCTTGTTGCTCCACGTAATCGGTTTGCTGGAAATGTTGTGAAATGTAATAGGTGTCGATGCCCAAGCCGCCCGTCAGGTCGGCAAAGGAATGGCCTTGAAGCAACTTGGCTTTGTATTGTGCGCTGGCCTCCGACGAGCACTGTTCAATGGAGAGATGTGCAGGGAAGAGCAAGTCCTCGTTCTCGCTCCACGACGGCACTTTCTTGCGCAGCAGTTGCCGCGCCTCGATTTGTCGCAAGGCCAAAGAAACGTCAGTGCCGACGGGCGCCTTTTTCAAGGCGAGCGTCGGCACATCGGCGTTCAGGTTTTCCCTGATGAATTGTTTTGTAGTCTCGTTCAAGTTCAAATCTTCTTCAGATTCATCACCTCAAGGTCGGTGAGGAAACGCCATTCGCCACGAGGCAGTCTGTATTTGTCGAGACCGGCAAACATCACGCGGTCGAGCTTGGTCACTTCGTAGCCGAGGTGTTCGAAAATACGGCGCACAATGCGGTTGCGGCCCGAATGGAGTTCGATGCCGATGCTCTTCTTGCTATCGTCATCCTGGTCGTAAGCGATATTGTCAGCAGCAATGGGACCATCATCCAACTCAATGCCTTCAGAGATGCGCAACATGTCGTTCTTGGTCAAAGGCTTGTTCAAGATGACATGATAGAGCTTCGGAACCTCGCTGCTCGGATGAGTCAGTCTTTTGGCCAAGTCACCGTCGTTGGTGAACAGCAACAGGCCAGTGGTCTGTTTGTCGAGACGGCCCACGGGATAGACACGCTCAGGACAGGCATTCTGAACGAGTTCCATGACAGTGTCACGTTCATACGGGTCATCGGATGTGGTGATATAACCTTTGGGCTTGTTGAGCAGGATGTAACGGAGCTTCTCGCGGTTGAGGGTCTGGCCGCCATAAACCACCTTGTCTTCGGTCTTCACCTTATAGCCCATAGTGGTAATGACTT
>CAMYXV010000047.1 GCA_947303055.1 uncultured Bacteroidales bacterium | reverse complement strand
GCCCGCCAAGGTGAGGGAGAATCTGGCAGCGCTCCTCAAGGCATGGGTGGAATGTGATTTATTGAATCATGATCTTCTGCATCTTGACACCGTTGGAGGTGATTAGACGCAATACATAACACCCTGGTGTCATTCCACTTGTAGAGACGCGATTTATCGCGTCTCTTTTCATAATGACGTGCCCCGTCATGTCAATAACCTGAAGAGACAAGAGGCCTTGCGTATCTAAATCCAAATGAATTACACCATTTGAGTAATAGGCAAATCCTTCATTTTCATGCTCTTCAATGTCATAATGCGGGTCAAACACCAGCTTAAAACGAGAGGTGTAATCGCTTGTGGTGGCATTGAAGGTGTAAGTTGGCGTGGTCAGCAAGTCAGTGTTGACGCCAGTCATATTGTCAATGAGATGTAAATAGCTGAGATCTAGTTCTTTGAGCTCGAAACGCATAGTGTAGGCTCCGTTTTCCTCAGCCTTAAATTTCAGTGGGAGCATATCGGTGCTGTCGGTGCTGAGAATGGCCAACTCCTTGTTGTCTTTCGTGAAACATACCTTAGGAGCGCCTTCAAAAATGGCAATCTTGCCTAAGTCGTCACCGGGATTATAGCTGAGTAGGGCTTGGTCTAATATCAGTTGTTGTGCATTGGACTTGGCCATTGTAATCTCAATATAACCCTGATTTCCAGAATGTTGAATTATCTCATTACTAAAAGTGACGACATCGTTTGCTTCTTCTGCCTTGACGATGATTCCTGAGCATGGCGTCACGGGAGTGTTCGACGATAATGCTATCGCCATCAAGGAGTTGCTTTCCTTGTTTAAAACATAGTAGCTTTTGTTCGTGAAAGCTTGGCAAGGAAAGGGATTGCCCACAAAATTACAGCCAGCCATATTGTTGTTGCTGGCATGGTAGGAAAGCGGTATTTCCGCTGGGGCGGCACAACTTCTTACATTACCAAAAAACGTTATTGTGGTGTCTAATGCATTGCCATATAGGTAGCCATAGCCGTTGCTGATCGGAAAAGGCGTCTCTTTAAAGTTGGTCCACGAGAGGTTTTCCTCATTAAAAGCATACAATGCAAAGCCATTATCTGGCTCAGTCAGTATTCCGTTTTCTATTGAGGGCATGATATCTTCAACGATAGGAGAGGCGATGAGGTCCCAACGATGGGTGTCAGCGTCGTATGCCGTAACATTTTTCTGCACTTTGGCTGCCAGATAGGATTCTTGATGCAGCAGCTGGGCACCATCCTCAAGGATGAAAACACCGCCGAGGCTCCACGAAATGGACTCCCTGACGGTCAGTTTTTTCCCCGATTGGATGGTCAAGTCACAATTCGTGTAATCCCAGATCTTTAGGATGTCGACATCTTCATCGATGATGACGTCGGTATAGACACCCACTTCGGCAGTATTATCGGTGGGCTTGAGTCCTTCATACCAGTTTTCGGGATTCGACCAGAGATGATCACCCGAAAAGTCATGGAAATAGAAGAGGTTTTGGGCGAAGGATCCTGTCGTCGCAAATAGTAGAAGAACTATCGCCATGAATAGGCGTTTTACGCTAGAAAGGGTGTTTTTTGTATTCATTTGTGCCGTTGTTTATTTGGTTTTGAGGCTCCAAAATTAGGGAAAAACGCCCACAAAATCCTTTAATTTTCGTTTTTTCGCCACAAAAACGCCCAAATTTCGCCACAAATAGCCGAATTTCGCCACAAAAGCCCCGTTTTGGACACATTTTCCACACGGCATTGTACGATGCTGTACTTTTGCAGCGTTTTTATCAAAACTGAAAACGAGTTTTTATTTTAATCGAAAACGAAATGAAAATTATTGGAACAGGAAGCGCGGTGCCCAGCCTTACGGTGACCAACGACGACTTGGCCACTTTCTTGGACACTAACGATGCTTGGATTACGACAAGAACGGGCATCCAGGCCCGCCACCTATTATCATCCGAAGATTTGTATGACTTGGCTGTCGATGCTGCCAACAAAGCCATCTCCGCCTCAGGCTTGCGTCCCGATCAGATAGATTTCCTCCTGGTCTCGAATGTGGCCAACCGACATATCACCCCAGGGTTGAGTTGTATCGTTCAGAAACGCATCGGCCTCAGTTGCGCCGGCCTTGACATCAACGTGGCTTGTGCGGGCTTCGTCAACGCATTGATGCTCGCCGACAGCATGATTAAGGCAGGTCATGCCAAGAATATATTAATATTGTGTGCTGAGGAGCCTACCAAATACTGCAACTGGAACGAGAGAGATTGCAGTGTGTTGTTTGGCGATGGCGCGGGCGCCGTGGTGCTCACCGAAGGCGGTGCCTTCAAAGACGTGAAGCTCACCATGATTAGCGACCGTGACGTGCTCTATTATGAGCGTGGCATGGAAACGACGCCTTTCGAGCAGCATTATGTGAAAGGTCAGCCCTTGGTGATGAAAGGCAAGGAACTATTCAAAACCGCTGTCACCGAGTCGGCCAAAGACATCCAGAATGTGTTGGACTACAATCATTTGACCAGTGACGACATCGATTGGTTCCTGCTGCATCAGGCCAACAAGCGCATCATCGAAGGTATCCGCCATATCATTGGAGGTCCCGAAGAGAAGTACCCGACAGTTATCGAAAAATACGGCAATACCTCGTCGGCCAGCATCCCGATTATGTTGGACGAAATGCTGAGAGCAAACAAGATTAAAGCAGGTGACAAGATCATTATGAGTGCCTTTGGTGCAGGGTTTGTTTCTGCTGCCTGTTTGTGGGAATGGGAAGTGTAAGAGTTTAGAGTTTAAAGTTTAGAGAATAGAGAAAATGGAAAATAATAGAAGAATAGTAATCACCGGCATGGGTGCCATTTCACCAATTGGCAACGACCTGCCGGCCATTTGGGACAACCTGATGAAGGGCTATTGCGGCATTGACTTCATCAAAGCGTTCGACACCGCTGACCTTCCCGTGAAGATTGCGGCCGAGCTGAAGGACTTCGACCCTGAGGCTTGTGGTGTCGATAAGACTTTTGTCAAGCGCAACGACCGTTTTGCAGTCTACACCTTGGCAGCTGCCTATCAGGCCATGAAAGACAACGAAGACATGCAGATGGATCCCGCCCGTTTGGGCGTGTATGTCGGTTCAGGCATCGGTGGCTTCGACACCATCATGCGAGGCGTCAAGACTTATTATGATGAGGGCGCACGTTGGATCTCGCCTCTGATGATTCCGACCATGATTGGTAACCAAGCTTCGGGCAGTGTGGCCATTCGCTACAACGCACAAGGTCCTTGCGTGCCCATCGTGACGGCTTGCGCCACGGGTACCCATAGCATCGGTGAGGCCTATCGTGCCATCAAGCATGGTTACGCCGATGCCATCATCGCGGGTGGCTCCGAGGCGGGCATCAACCCCGTCTCCATCGGTGCTTTCGCTAACTGCAAGGCTTTGACGAAGTCTGAAGACCCAAAGTATGCCTCCCTTCCGTTCAACAAGAACCGCGCTGGTTTTGTCATCGCAGAAGGTTCGGGCATTGTGCTTCTTGAAGAATACGAACATGCTAAGCAACGCGGTGCAAAGATCTATGCCGAGATTTGCGGTTACGGCAACAGTTGTGATGCCTACCACAGCACGGCTCCGCGTCCTGACGGCACTACTCAAAGCTTGGCCATCAAGCAGGCCTTGGAAGGCGCACAATTCAAGGCGGGTGAGAGCATCTACATCAACGCCCATGGCACAGGTACCCCGATGAACGACAGCGGCGAGACCAAGGCCATCAAGATTGCAATGGGCGAGGAAGAAGCCCACAAGGCCCACATCAGCTCCACCAAGTCGGAGATGGGTCATGCCCTCGGCGCTGCTGGTGCCATTGAGTTGATTATTAGTGTTATGGCACTGAACAACGGTATCGTTCCTCCCACCATCAACTTGGACGAACCTGACCCCGAATGCGACCTCGACTATACCCCCAACAAGCCCCTCAAGGTGGATTTGGACATTGCCATTTCCAATTCCTTAGGCTTCGGCGGACATAATGCCTGCTTGGCGATTAGGAAGGTGAAATAATCAATTATAAATCAACAATATGAACAGAGACGAAATCAAACAGTATCTCCCGCACCGCGAGCCTATGCTCTTGGTCGACGAGATGACCCTCGATGAGAACCATGTGGCGCATTCCAAATACCATGTGACGGGCGAGGAGTTCTTCCTGCAAGGCCATTTCCCTGGCGAACCCGTCGTGCCGGGTGTCATCCTTTGCGAAATCATGGCTCAGTCGTGCGCCCTGCTGATGAAGGACGACCTCATCGGCAAGCTGACTTTCTACACGGGTATCGACAAGGTGCGTTTCAAGAACAGTGTCAAACCTGGCGACACCGTTGAGGTGGAAGCCACATTGACCTATCACATGCGTAACATCTACATCTGCTCCGCTACGCTCAGCGTGGGTGGCAAAATGTGCGTCAAGGGTGAACTCTCCTTTGCCCTGCTGCCTGATACGAGAAACAAATAACTATCGCCATGGCAAGGATTCAAGACAAGGCACGTGCGTTGATCGCTTCCAAGATGAAACTCGACGAGAGCGAGGTGACTCCAGAGAAGCATCTTTTCAACGATTTGGGTGCCGATTCGTTGGATTTCGTGGAGCTTTCCATGCTGTTGGAGCGCGAATTCAACGTGAAGTTCAGCGAGGAAGAAACGGCCAATGTCAAAACCGTCGGCGATTTGTATCATTTGATTGAGAAATACACAAAGAAATAATCTTTAAATTTGAAATATTATGGGACTTTTAGACAATAAAGTGGCTCTGATTACGGGAGCCGGTCGTGGCATCGGCAAGGCCATCGCCCTGCGTTTTGCCCAGGAAGGCTGCAACATCGCCTTCACCGATATCGCCCTGAACGATGTCGTCATGGAAACGGAAAAGGAACTGCAAGCTTTGGGTGTGAAGGTCAAAGCTTATGCTTCCAACGCCGCCAACTTCGAGGAGACGCACCAAGTCGTTGACGAAATTGTGAAGGACTTCGGTCGCATCGACATCCTCGTCAACAATGCGGGCATCACCAAGGACACCGCTCTCAAACGCATGACGGAGGACCAGTGGGATGCTGTCATCAACGTGAACCTGAAGTCGGTGTTCAACTTCACCAAGGCAGTACAACCCGTCATGTGGAAACAGAACGGCGGTAGCGTCATCAACATGAGTTCGGTGGTGGGCGTTTCGGGCAATGCCAACCAGTGCAACTACAGCGCCTCGAAGGCCGGTATCATTGGCTTTACGAAGAGCGCGGCCAAGGAGATGGGTGTGCGCAACATCCGCCACAACGCCATTGCTCCTGGCTTCATCATCACGGCCATGACCAATGCTCTGCCCGAAGATGTCCGCAAGGCCTGGGAAAGCTTGATTCCGCTGCGTCGCGGTGGCACGCCTGAAGATGTGGCTAACGTGGCTCTCTTCCTCGCCTCTGACCTCAGTTCGTATGTCACAGGTCAGGTCATCCACTGCTGTGGAGGAATGAATTGCTAAGAAAACATAATTTGAAAACGATAGCAGAAAGTAAAGTCTCGCCGTTGGGCGGGGCTTTACTATTTTATTTCTTGTTGAACGCCTCCAAAACTTTTGCCGAATAGGTCTTGGAAACTGGTATTGATTCTAGACCTTCACGCTCGAAGTCGATGACGAAACCATCGGCCTCGTTGTGGAGCACGCTCACCTTCTTGATGTTGACGATATAAGAGCGGTGGCAGCGCATCAACGAGCTGGAACCCAAGCAGTTGTCGGCAATGGTTTGCATCTTGCAACGGAGCAAATAGCTTGCAATGGCACCGCTGCGTTGGTAGAACACATTGATATAGTTATCCTCGGCTTTGATGTAATAGAGGTTGTCAAGTTTGACGGACAATTTCAAATTGCCGTTGTTGTCCATCAGGTTGATGATTTCGGTATGCTCGGGCATCACTTCGTCGTCGGACTCTACCGTGTCGCTTTTGGTAAGCATTAGGCGTTGCCGCGTGTCTTTCAGCAAGATAGATAATACGGTAACTGTGTAAGGTACACCCAAGGCGACAAAAGTGATGAGGACGCTCTTCGCATAGAGATAACCAAAGCTGTGGTCGGTGGCATGAATCTCGAAATAGGAAATCAGGGAGTGGCACACTGCGATAATCATGATTTCGAGGAAAAGCCAAAGAAGATAGAGCCCAAAGGGGAAATGTCGGCTTTTGCGCACGACCCAGTTCATCAGCATACGGCTGAGGGCCAGGAACAACATGCCGGAACCTACAAATGCCGCCGTGATGAAGAAATAGTTTCCGCGCCCGACTTGGAACCATGCCGTTTCCGAAAACGGGACGTATGCCGTCAGAAACACCAGCGCAAACAAGGTCGAGATGACGACATTGAGGACTTGGCTGACAGGTTCAGTCAGACACTCAGGTGTTTGCGTTATCAGGCGTTTTGGAAATCTCATAGCGTAGCTTTCAAAAGTGCGGCAAAGATACGAAAACTTGTCAAATCGCCAAATCCTTCAAGACCTCCCAGACGAGGTTGCCTTCAAAGCCTTTCTGCATGGCATAGGCGGCCAGTTTGCGCTTTTTTTCAAAGTCGGAATCGGCTTTTATGGTCTTGGATTTGGTCTTTAGGATGTCAATGAGTCTTTGGCGATAGACCTCTTCATCGGTCTGTCCCAAGGCTTTGTCGATGAGTTCCTTGTCAATGCCTTTCTGGATGAGATGGAAACGAATCTTGTTCATGCCCCAGCCGCTTTGGTTGACCTTGCCACGAACAAAACTCTTGGCAAACCGCTCATCATTGACAAAACGGTTATCCAACAGATAATCAAGGATTTTCGTCTTTTCCTCTTCGGGAATGTCGAAGGTTTTCAGTTTGTCACGGACATCCTTCACGCAGCGTTCTTGATAGGCGCAATATTTGGCCATCTTGTCAAGAACTTGGTCAGGAGTGAGGAGCTTGGCAGGTGCTTTCGGCATCAGCAGTCGATTTTGAGGTCGCCTTCCTTAATCCAACCTATCTTTCTCAGAATCAATCCGAAGAGCCATGTGAGCACGGCGGGCAGCACGAAGCAAACTAATCCCATGCCAATCCACATGTTGGCACCACCTTCTGGCATGGCTGTGTAGATGCCGATGGGTCCTACGAGGCCGCAGGTGCCCATACCGGAGCCAATAGGGATGTTCTCCAGATGGAAGATGCAGGTCGAGATGGGACCAGTGATGGCGGCGGTGAGCAAAACGGGAATCCAAATGCGTGGGTTCTTTACGATGTTGCCCATTTGCAGCATGGAGGTGCCTAAGCCTTGTGCTACAAGTCCGCCCCAGCGATTTTCCCTGAAACTCAACACCGCAAAGCCAATCATTTGGGCACAACAACCTGCTGTGGCCGCGCCTCCTGCGATGCCGCCCAAACCGATGGCGAGGCAGATGGCCGCCGAGCTGATGGGCAGGGTGAGCACCGAGCCAATGACTACCGAGACGATGATGCCCATGAGGAAGGGCTGCATCTGTGTGGCGTTCTCGATGAAGGTCCCGAGGGCGGTCATCACCTTTTGGATGGGTGCGCCGGCGAGATAGGCCATCAGTACACCGCTGATGATGACCACGGCGGGGGTGACGAGGATGTCGACTTGGGTCTCTTTATAGACCATCTTGCCCAACTCAATGGCCACGATGACGGCGACATAGGCACCCATCGGGCCACCCAATTCGTTGCCTGCGATGCCGACAGCGATGGCACTGAACAGCACCAAACCCTCGCAGCCGAGCTTGTAGGCGATGGCTACGGCGATGGCGGCTCCCGTGGCAGCCTTGGCATATTTGGCGATGGTCTCGAAGGCCTCAATGCCCGTCTTGTCGCCCAAGGTCTGGAAGATGGTGCCGATGAGCAGCGAGGCGAACAGACCTAAGGCCATAGCGCCAAGAGCGTCGACAAAATAGGCCTTCCAGGTCATGTCGACGCCCTTGCGCTGTAGAAATGATTTGAATTTGCTCATGATAAGCGTCGGCGTTTCGACGAGTTCAACGACCTTAGCTTTTGCAGGTTCCTGAGCCTGTCGAAGGGCTGTACATTTGATTAAAACTCAATGCCTTGGATGCCGTTTTCCTTCATCAGGTCGGCCAGTTTGGTGTCGTTGTCGTCAACGGCGGCAAGGCAGTTGGTGACAATGCGGACTTGTTTGGCGGGATAGAAGGCAATCAGGTCTTTGACAGTTTCATAAACGCAGTAGTCAGTAGCGATGCCGCAAACATCGATACCTTCAAAGTGTTCGAATTCTTCGATGGTCCTGCGCAACTTCTCGCCACTATGCTCGTTTTGGAAGATGCTGAATTCTTCCTTGTCGGCAAGGTCACCCTTTTGCATGTAGTGGATGTTCATGCCTATGTTCTTTTGCATCAGGCTCTCCAAGGTCTTTTGAAGGGCGGGATAGACGTCCATGCCTTCAGTGCCTTGCACGCAGTGGGGCGGGAACACACCACCTTGTTCAACGAAGGAGCAGTGGTTGGCGGGGTGGGCATCTTGTGTGACGATAATCCAACCGTAGTTCTTCCATGCGTCATCGGCAAGTGCTTTGGCGAGGTATTCCATGGAAGCGGGACCTTTTTTGGTGGCTAAGCTACCCGTTGTGAAGTCGATTTGTGGGTCGACGATGATGAGTAGACGATTGGGAAGCTTGACTTCCTCAACAACGGTCTCAGCAGCTTTTTCTTTAGCTTCTTCTTCTTTTTGTTTTTTGTTGTTGCAGCCTGCAAAAGCAAGGGCAGCGATGAGCACGATGGCTCCGATGAGATTTCTCTTCATGATGTTTGATTTATGTTGTTTGAATTTGCGGCAAAAGTAATGAAAAATAATTATTTAAAAAGCTTTTTAATCCATTCTGGATGTCCAATTCTTCGTAATGCGCTTTTCACCCACTCGCGGTTTTCGGGTTTGTACCAGAAGAAGAAGCGTTGTTGGGCAAGTTTTTCCTCTTTGGTCTTGGCGCAAAAGACGGGTTCCAAAGTGTAGGGGTCAAAGCCAGAATAATAGATTTCGGTGGCCAAAGTCATGGGCGTGGGGGTGAAGTCTTGCACTTGCTCCAAATGGTAGCCTAAATCCTTGGTTCTCACGGCCAGTTCAGCCATATCCTCAAGGTAACAATCGGGATGCGAGGAGATGAAATAGGGGATGAGTTGCTGGTTGAGATGCTCCTTTTCGTTGATGGCATCGAACTTTTTCTTCAACTTGACGAACATGTCAAACTTGGGTTTGCGCATGAGCTTCAGCACGGCATCGCTGGTATGCTCGGGAGCTACTTTCAGTCTTCCGCTGACATGTCGCGTGACCAATTGGTGGAAGTATTCATCGTAGCCCATGGCCTTGTTTTCTTCGGGGGTGCAGTCATGCAAAAACAAATCATAGCGGATGCCCGAGCCGATGGAGGCCTTTTTCACTTTCGGGTTTTTGTCGACTTCTTGATAGATTTCAATGAGCGGATGATGATCAGTGTTTAGATTTTTGCAAACGCTTGGTTGTAAGCAAGTTGGTCGGGCGCATTTCTCGCAGAGGTGTTCGTCCTTGCCCTTCATGCGGTACATATTGGCTGAAGGACCGCCCAAGTCGCTGATGTAGCCCTTGAAGTCCTCCATCTCGGTCACTTTTTCTACCTCTTTTAAAATGGATTCCTTGCTTCGCGAGGCCACGAATTTGCCCTGGTGTGCCGAAATGGTGCAGAAGGCACAGCCGCCGAAGCAACCACGGTGCAAGTTCACCGAGTGTCGTATCATCTCGTAGGCGGGAATGATACCGCGTTTGGCGTATTTCGGATGCGGTAGGCGAGTATATGGCAAATCAAATGATGCATCAATCTGCTCTTCAGTGAAAGTCGGCAAAGGCGGATTGATAATGAGTCGCTGATTACCAACTTCTTGTATCAACCTTGCCGCATGTTTCTTGTTGGATTCCTCCTCGATATGTCTGAAGTTGGAGGCGTATTTCTTCTTGTCTTTCAGGCAAACCTCGTGCGAAACGAGTTCGATGGTCTCGCCGTCGAAGTCGGGGAGAGGTTGCTTTTTGTCTTGCAGGAAAAAGGTCTGCCGGATGTCGGTCAGTTCGCTGACTTTCTTGCCGTTTTGAATGGCTTTGGCGATTTCCACCATGGTGAGTTCGCCCATGCCGTATACGCCAATGTCGGCCTTGCAGTCGACCAAGATGCTGGGCTTCAGGCAGTCGTCCCAGTAGTCGTAGTGCGTTACGCGCCTTAACGAGGCCTCAATGCCACCGATAACGATGGGCACATCAGGGTAGAGTTGTTTGAGGATGTTACAGTAAACCACTGTGGCGCGGTCGGGACGGAAGCCTGCTTCGCCGCCAGGGGTGTAGGCATCGTTGCTTCTCAACCTTTTGTTGGCGGTGTAGTGGTTCACCATCGAGTCCATGCAACCTGCCGAGACGCCGAAATAGATTCTCGGCTTGCCGAACTTCTTGAAGTCGCGCAGGTCATCCCTCCAGTTGGGCTGTGGGATGAGAGCCACGCGGAAGCCGTTATGTTCCAAAACCCTTCCAATAACAGCCGCCCCAAACGCAGGATGGTCGACATAGGCGTCGCCAGTGATGAAGACAATGTCCACCTCGTCCCAACCGCGCAGGTCAGTTTCTTTCTTTGTTATCGGGAGCCAGTCGAGGAGGGTCATTCTGCGAATTTTTTGCAAAGATAATTATTTATTGAAAACCCTTCTTTATCTCAAAAAGAATTCCGACCTTTGCAGCCGCAAAAATCGAAGCGAGTTTATTATTTAAAGAATTATAAATCAAATATTTATGAAAAAATTTAACGACATAATGAAGGAAATCGGCCAGGATTTGGTCAGCAAAAAGTTCTGGGTAGAGCTGCTAATCATGACTTTCGGCATGTTCATGACGGGCATTTGCGTGTATTATTTCCTCGTTCCCAGCAAGCTGATTGTGGGCTCCATCTCGGGTCTCTCCATCGTGCTGACCAATATTTTCAACGGGATGGGCATCAACATCGGCCTTCCTATGATGATTACCATCATCAACGCTATCTTGTTGATCCTTGCCTACATTCTTATTGGTAAAGAATTCGGACTCAAAACGGTCTATTGCGCCTTGATTCTCGGTCCCATGACCAAGTTCTGCGAATGGCTTTATCCATGGCAAAACTTTGCCACCCCCAATGATTACCTTGTAAATATGGGTGTTGCTCCAGACCAGGCTTTTTCGGTGATGGGTAACCCTTGGTTTGACCTGCTCTGTTGTGTTATCATCCTCAGTGCGGCCCAAACGCTGATGTTCTCCATCAACGCTTCCACGGGTGGCCTTGACATTTTGGCCAAAATCGTCAACAAGTACCTGCATTTCGACATCGGTAAGTCGGTGAGCGTGGCGGGTGCCATTATCTGCCTTACGGCTTTCGCCATCAATCCTTTCCAGATGGTCGTTATCGGCCTCATCGCCACATGGATCAATGGTCTGGTGGTGAATATGTTCACTGCCAACCTCAACCAACGTAAGCGCGTTTGCATCGTCTCGAAGGACTATGACCGCATCCGCCGTTACATCATTGACGACCTCCATCGTGGCTGCACCCTTTACGAAGTCATCGGAGGCTACACCAACGAAAAGTCAATCGAGTTGGAGTCCCTGCTCACCAATGATGAGTTCTCGAAGCTGATGGAATACCTTGGCAAGAACGAAATCAATGCCTTCACCACGGCTGGTAACGTCAGCGAAGTGTATGGCTTGTGGGCGAAAGACCGCCATCGCGCTAGAAAACACGCTGAAAAGCGTTAATGTAAATTGTTTTTTTCATGGTACCGCAGTTGGAGCAATCTGGCTGCGGTTTTTTTTGTACTTTTGTGCCAAATTAAACCTTACAAAAATGGAAAAACTGTTAGATAAATTCCTGAGATACGTCTCCGTGGAGACGACCTCTGACGAAAACTCCGAATCGCAACCCAGCACCGCCAAACAACTGAACCTCTTACAGATGCTTCGCGGCGAATTGCAAGCTATGGGCATTGAAGCCACCCTTGACGAATACGGCTATGTGATGGCCACCATCCCTTCCAACGTGGATAGGGAAATTCCTGCTGTTGGCTTCATCGCCCATGTTGACACTTCGCCCGATGCTTCTGGTGCCGACATCAAGCCACAAATCATCCCAAACTACGACGGCAACGACATTGTCCTGAACAAGGAAAAGAACATTGTTTTGCGCG